>NZ_BJXB01000002.1 GCF_007990775.1 Deinococcus cellulosilyticus NBRC 106333 = KACC 11606
CAGGTGACGCCTGGAGTGAGTGGGTTCCCGGTCACACTGGAATGAAGATGGACAGCAGATTCCCTGAGACCCCACCAAGGTCCAGGCCGCAAAGATGGAGCACAAAAGAGCATCAGCAACATGGGTGCGAGCCTGACGTTTGTGGTGTCATCAGAAGAGTGAATTGGATGCGTGTGTTCTAAATTTACCGGTATATGAAAACGTTGTCAAGTGGCTAGGGATGTCCCTGACACGCAATCTCTTCACACAGGCCACATTCGGACCCTGGTGATGGAAACGTTTGAATTGTCTGGTGGGCATACCTTCGCCCTCAGAGCAACTTGCACGCCTGACACACGTTCACTACAATGGGGGCAACAGAGGTTTACACCTGGAGCCCAACCTCCATACGTTGGCCTGGCGGAGTCTGAAAACAGCCGCCTTTTTTATTGCCGAATTCACCTCAGGGACAGGAGAAGCAAGATGACCCTCCAGATGCAGCACCAACCAGAGACCCGCCCCTCCTTTCGGAGTTCTGTTGGTGTGCAGGAAACTGCCGGGTTGTCTCTGGAACACCTGCTGGTGATCTTGCTTCTGCTGGTCTGGGCACCTGTAAAGTGGTCTGTTCATCAATCTTCTCCCACCCTGCACCCAAAGGTGGGGCATGCTCTGCCCATTCACCTGACTTACACGCTGCCCCAGCAGAGCCTCTGGGCCATCCTGCAGCAACAGCACGAAGGGCAGGACGATGAACTGCTCACAGTTGGAGCGTGGCAACCTGCTCTTTCATTCCTGCAGGTTCTGCAACAGAAGCCCTTCGTTCCTGATCCTGCACTGTTTGACGAAAAGTCCCATCCCTTGCAGCTGTACCAGAAACAGCAGTTGGATGCTCCCTGATCCACAAGAGAGAGACTGTTTTCTTCCTCTCTGGAGCCCTCTCTGTTTCTTGTTTGTGGAGGTACCATGACCAGCCTTGCCCTGCTGATTGCTGCACTGCTGCTGATTCTCAGCATTGTCACCAGCAAACTCTCCGGACGCCTTGGCATTCCCGGGCTCCTGCTCTTCCTGATCATCGGCATGATTGCTGGCAGTGAAGGGCCCGGAGGCATCGAATTTGCCAATTACACCATCACCCAGTTCGTGGGCATCATCGCCCTGGTGTTCATCCTGTACACCGGCGGTCTGGAAACCCACTGGAAGAGCACCAGACCCATTCTGCGCAGAGGCATCGTGCTGGCGACGTTCGGGGTTCTGGTGACCACCGGAATCGCTGGCTACGTGGCCAGCCTGCTCTTTCACATTCCCCTGATGCACGGCCTCTTGATGGGGGCTGTCGTGGCCTCCACAGATGCCTCTGCTGTGTTCAGCGTGCTCAAAGAACGGGCTCTGGACCTCAAAGGCAGCATCAAACCCCTGCTGGAATTTGAATCTGGCAGCAATGATCCGATGGCTGTCTTTCTGACCATTGGTCTTATTGAACTGATCGAACATCCGGGCCACCCGTGGTATTCCATCGTGCCCGAATTCATTCAGGAGATGTCCATCGGAGCCATTTTTGGGCTGCTGCTTGGACGCTTTGCCGTGCTGCTCTTCAACAAGAGCAACCTGATGTTCGACGGACTGTATTCGGTGCTGAGTCTGGGTCTGGCCCTGCTCATTTACAGCCTCACAGCTGTAGCAGGAGGCAGTGGATTTCTGGCAGTGTACCTGGCCGCCATCGTGATCGGCAACAGTGAATTCATCCACAAGAAAAGTGTGGTGCACTTCCATGACGGCATCTCGTGGCTGATGAGCATCGGAATGTTCCTGATCCTGGGTCTGCTGGTGTTCCCTTCCCAGCTTCTGGCAGTGGCCGAACCTGCCCTGATTCTCGCCCTCATCCTGATGTTTGTTGCGAGGCCCCTCAGCGTGTACCTTTCGACGCTCTTTTCAAAAATGCCCTTTGCAGAAAAAACCATGGTTGCCTGGGTAGGACTCAGAGGAGCGGTCCCCATCACCCTTGCCACCTTTCCCCTGCTCGCCGGAGTTGAGCATTCCCAGACCATCTTCAATGCAGCGTTTTTCATTGTGCTGTCTTCCATTCTGGTGCAGGGTACCAGCCTCCCCCTGGTGGCCCGCTGGTTGAATGTGGGCAGCAAGGCCATCTCCGAGCGGCCCATGCCTCTGGATTACACCCCCACTGGACGCAACAAAAATGACCTGCAGGAGATCACCATTCCCAGAGGGTCCCGCATGCACGGCCTGCGCATTGTGGATGCCCACCTCCCAGAAGAAGCCCTGATTGTGTTGATCCTTCGTGCAGGAGAGTATGTGATCCCCCGGGGGTCCACCGAATTGCGAGAAGGCGACATCCTGCAGGTGCTGGGGTCCAAAGCATCCGTTGAACAGGTCAAAACCCTGCTGCAACCTGCAGGGTGAAATGCTTCAAGAAAATGGGGGTGGATGCTGGGTCTCGCATCCACCCCTTCTGCCCAGAGGACCATTTACCTGTGAGTGAACCAGAAAAGCAGCAGGGCCAGCGTCACAGTCACTGCTGCCACTGGTGTCCCGTACTTCATGAAGCCAATAAAGGTGATCTTGTACCCTTCACGGTCTGCCAGATCTGCAGAAACAATGTTGGCACTGGCTCCAATCAGGGTCAGGTTTCCTCCCAGACAGGCCCCCAGCGACAAAGCCCACCACAGGGGGTCCATGCTGGGTCCAAGTGCGCCTTCCATTTCCTGCAGCACTTTGGCCATGCTGATGGTGAAGGGAATGTTGTCCACAAATCCTGAGATCAGGGCACTGGAGAACCCCAGCAGCAAAATTCCACTGCTGATGTCCTGACCAATCCACTGCTGCAGGGCAGAAGCCACAATCGAAAACACCCCCGAGTGCTCCAGGCCACCAATCACAATGAAGAGGCCCATGAAGAAAATCAGAGTGGTCCATTCCACTTTCTCCATGATCCAGGCCGCAGAAAGACGGGTCATCAGGGCCAGTATGGTGCTGGTGAGAAGGGCAATCACTCCTGGCTCAAGGCCCAGGGGCCTTGCCAGCACAAACAGCACAATGGTGACCCCAAAAATCGACAGGGCTTTGACCATGAGTCCAGAATCCAGGAACTCATCAGGAGAGGCTTCCAGGGTGGCCTTGAATTCTGCTTCGGTCAGTTGTGCTTTCAGGTGCCCGCTTCTTTGCATCAGCAGTTGCATCACCAGAAGGCCTGCAATGAAGGCCACCGAAGCATAAGGGGCGACTTGCACCAGAAAGTCCATGAAGCTCTTTTCAGCAATAGAACCAATGATGATGTTGGGTGGGTCCCCGATCAATGTGGTGGTCCCTCCAGTGTTGGAGGCCATCACCAGCGCAATCACATAGGGAATCGGATTGAGCTTCAACTGACGGGTCACCTTGAGCATCACCGGAACCATGAAGAGCACCGTGGTCACGTTGTCCAGAAATGCTGAAAAAAGTGCTGTCAGCAAGGAAAAAACCCACAGGATTCTTGTGGGATTGCCTCTGGTCATCAGCACGGCTTTGCGGGCCACCACATAGAAGAATCCGGAGTGGCTCAGGATGGTGACAATGTTCATCATGCCGAAGAGCAGAAAGATGGTGTTGAAGTCAATGCTCCCCCACGCCTGCTCTGGCGTGAGGATGCCCAGGGTCATGATGACCGATGCACCAAGCAGAGCAGCAATGGTGCGGTGAATGTACTTTTCCAGCACAATCATGATGTAGGTGCCCACAAAAATCGCCAGGGACCAGGACATCATGCTGGCCTGGGTGAGTGGTATTCCCAGAAGTGGGAGCAAACCTGAGGTTTCGTGTTCCATGGCGGGGTTGCCCTCCTCATGACCATCAACAAAGAAGACTGTTTTGCACAGTCTCCCCCAGGCCAGCATATGGAAACTGGAATCCTGCCATGATGGCACAATTTGCCTCAGGTTACGCCACGTTCTTCTCAAAATACAAGAACACCCGTCAGGGATCTTGGGATACCATCAACCCTTACGGGAATTCAAAACATCCTGCACTAAGCTCGGAGGTGATCATGGAAGAGACCATCAAACACTGGACTTTTCAACTTTCGTTCATCATTGAAGCCATTGCAGGCGTGATCATCGCCTACGCCACATTGCAGGCCACATGGAGGGTGATCCTGACCATGCTGAGGCCATCAAGTGCCTCCGTGCGCTCAAGAGAGGAAGTGAGGCTTCATCTGGCACGCTGGCTGGCAGTTGCACTGGAGTTCGAACTGGCTGCAGACATCCTAAGGACTGCAGTGGCCCCAACCTGGGATGAGATTGGCAAACTTGCAGCCATTGCTGCCCTCAGAACCCTGCTGAACCACTTTCTGGACCGGGAGATTCGCAAAGAGATTCAGGAGGAAGCCAAAAAGACCCGGGAGGTTGAAAAAGAAAGGTAAATGCAGCAGGGCCTCTGGCGTTGAAAACCAGAGGCCCTGCAACACATCTGTTATTGCTGAACAGGCTCTGACTTCTCGCCTGAGGTGTCCTGGGTGTGGGTGGAGTGGTCTGCCCAGGGATCAAGCACGCACTTGATGCAGTTCTCGTGCTTGTGCTTGAACAACTTGTAGGCCTGAGGCGCTTCATCGAGCGGCATTCGGTGGGTGATGATCACGGAGGGGTCAATGTCACCATTTTCGATGTGCTTCAGCAGGCGGTCCAGATAGCGGTGCACGTGGGTCTGCCCGGTGTGCATGGTCAGGGCCTTGTTCATCAGGGAGCCCAGAGGAATCTTGTCTCCCAGTCCTCCGTACACCCCGGCCACGCTGACCGTTCCCCCTTTTCGGCAGGCCATGATGGCTGCACGCAGGGCGTGGGGACGCTCGGTTTCCAGCACACGGGTGGTCTGCTTGACGGCGTCTGCAACCCCCATCAGGCCTGTGCCGTGGGCTTCCATTCCAACAGCATCGACCACACTGTCCGGTCCACGTCCACCGGTCAGCATCTTCAGTTTCTCGAAGACATCTTCTTTTTCGTAGTTCAGGGTGATGGCTCCGGCCTGACGGGCCATGTCCAGACGCTCCGGGAAGCGGTCAATGGCAATCACCTGTTCTGCACCCAGCAGGAAAGCACTGCGAATGGTGAATTGTCCCACCGGACCTGCACCAAAGACGGCAACCGTGTCACCAGGGGTGATGTTGCAGTTCTCAGCGGCCATGTAACCTGTGGGCAGAATGTCGGTCAGGAACAGCACCTGATCGTCTGTCAGGTGGTCTGGAACTTTGAACAGGTTGGAATCTGCAAAGACGGTGCGGGCATACTGCGCCTGACCGCCCGCGTATCCACCAGTGATGTGAGAGTAACCGTAGATGCCTGCTGGAGAATATCCCCACATGGTTTCTGCCAGTTTGAAGTTCGGGTTGGAGTTGTCGCACAAAGAAGTCAGGCCCTGTTGGCAGTACCAGCAGTGACCACAGCTGATTGGGAAAGGTACCACAACCCGGTCCCCAACCTTGATGTTTTTGACCTCACTGCCCACCTCGACCACTTCACCCATGAATTCGTGTCCGAGGATGTCCCCATGCACCATGCTGGGCACGTATCCGTCCAGCAGGTGGAGGTCCGAGCCGCAGATGGCTGTGGAGGTCACTTTGATGATGGCGTCGGTGGGTTGCAGAATCTCGGGATCAGGAACGGTCTCAATGCCCACGCGGTTGACGCCCTGCCAGACCAGTGCTTTCATGAAGTCCTCCTGCTGTCAAACATTTTTGCAATGCTTTCGGTGAGCATGCTCTTGCGGCCACTGGGTTGCCCCTCGGTGGTGGGTTCAATGCCCACCTCCAGCAGACGCTTAAGTCTCCTGAGGTCATGCTCGACTTGCTGTGCAGGTTCCTCACCAAACAGGCGGGCCACACCTGCACCCAGGGTTCCTGCGGGTGGATGGTAGATCAGGCTGACCCGCACTTCTGTTCCGCGCCCCTGGGGTGCAGCTTTGAATTCCACGTATCCCTCGTTGGGAACGATGGAACCCTCAACCGAGCGCCAGGCGATGCGTTCACTGGGCACATCTTCTACGATCTCAGCATCCCATGAAACGTGGGTTCCAGCGGGTGCTTTGGCGACCCAGTGGGATTTTGTCTCATCGAGTTCCTTGACCTCTTCGAGGTGACTCATGAAACGAGGCAGGTTCTCCAGCTTGCGCCAGAAAGCATACAGTTGCTCAACAGGTACCCCGATGGTGACGGCCTTGTCCACCTTGATGTCATTGCTCTCGGTGCGACGAATTTTGGCAATGCTGTTGTATGGGCTCTTGCCCATGGCCGCACTGGAAACCATCAGGGCTCCGGCACTGCCCATCAGGGCACGAAGCCGACCGGATCGCTTCAGGCTGAGCAGGATCAGTCCTGCCCCAAGGCTGCCGATCACAATCCGTTCAGCCGGGCTTGCGTTTTTGCTGCTGATCCGCTGGGTGTTGGGTTTGATGACTGTCATAAGACCTCCTCTATTTAAGTTCTTTATTCCTGAGCCAGTCCGCGTGCACACAGCACATCAAGCACGGTGATGGCAGCGACCAGACCGAAGGCGGCAGCAATGCGGCCTCTGGCAGCGTCTTTGCGGCGGGCAGCGAGTCCCAGGCTGGTCAGGTCCAGCACATCACCGGCCACCCTGGACCACTGCCAGACGGTGGGTTTAGGCTGGGTGAGCAGGCCTGCACCTGCAGCAAGCTCCCGGATGCCATAAGCACGGGTGACTCTGGTGCGGTCATCAAGCCCCAGAAAACCATTCAATTTGCCGGGAAAAAAGGTTTCAAAAACGCCAAGACCAATGCTGAACCACCCGAGTGCCCGGGCCACTTTCTGTGCTTTCATGTTGTCCTCCTGTAAATTGAGAGGCTTGCATCAGGATGCAGCGGAAATCCTGTGTCCATCTTCTGCTGGCACAGGGGATTGAACCTCAGAGTAACAGCAGGGTCACTTTGCAGATTGTATGAAAAGCAGAACCTTCTTCATGCTTCGATCAGGTGTTGATGAAAATGAGAAGGCTGTGTCAGTGCTGAAATTCAGAGCTTCATTCTTGCTCCAGCACTGACATGGCTGGATGTCCTGGCCTCAACTCAAATTGATGACAGGAATGGGTGGCGAGAAGTGAAGGCATATTCTCTCTTACTTCCCAGGTGTATGGGTATTTTGGAGCGTCAAGCAAAGTCTGGCGATCTTCTGCGGTCTTTTCAAAACAAAAATAACCCTCAGCACTGACCAGGAACTTTCCGCCCCACTTGCAGGTTGCACAGCATTTGAAATAAAAATCCTGATTGTATTTCTCGATTTTTCCGCCTTCTACTTGATGGTCCTCATAAAGCATTTCCTCATTCCGATAAAGAACATATTTGAAATGGGAAATTCCTTGTAGAGTCCACACTTTGAATCTCAACGCGATCTCTCCAACAGAAGTCTGCACCGGAATCAGGTATTCGAATTGATAGCCCTCAAGATGATGCCATCCAATTGAGATGTGGTCCAGACTTGTTGAGATCTCGGTTCCAAAAAGGGAGTATCGTATGGAATCCTGAGCAATCAAGATCGGGAATTCGATCATCAGATCTCCTTTGATGCACCGACCCAGGCTCTCCCTCATGTCTCTGATTGTAAGGGCAACTGGATCAGTGTGTCTTCAACCTTTCCCCCAGCAACCTGAGCCCCATGAACACCACGAAGACCGTTCCACCTTCGTGGGCAACGACGCCAAGAGGCAGAGGCACCTTGCCAAAGATGCTGAGAATGCCCACCACCACGATGATCGCAAAGGCAAACGTCAGGTTGAAGATCACAGTCTGGTTGGCTTTGCGGGCCAGACGCACGGCACTGGAGAGTCGGGTGAGGTCTCCATTCATCAGCACCACGTCCGCACTTTCCATGGCGATGTCTGTTCCACTTGCCAGTGAAATGCCAATGCTGGCGGCGTTCAGGGCTGGAGCATCATTGACCCCGTCTCCCACATGGGCATTTGGGGCAGGAAGCGACTTGATCACATCGAGTTTGTGTTCAGGAAGCAGTTCTGCACGGTAATCGGTCAGGCCCACCTGACGGGCAATCTCCTGAGCAACCCCTTTGCGGTCGCCGGTGAGCATGACGGTGTTCACACCCAGTTTGGTCAGTTCGTGCACCATGGCTCTGGCATCATCTCTGAGGGTGTCAGCAATGCCCAGAATCACCTGCACTTGCTGGTCTGTACCGTAAATGATGGTGCTCTTGCCCTGATTTTCCCAGCCTGTCAATCTGGCTTCCTGATCTGGTGAGAGGGTGACTCCCATGCGCTCTGCCATTTTGCGGGTTCCGGCCCAGAAGGTCTTGTTGCCCTGTTTCCCCTGGATGCCATACCCGGGAACCGCTTCAATGTTCTCCAGTTTCAGAGCAGAAGAAATCTTCATTTCCTGAACATGATGGACCACTGCAACAGCAACAGGGTGTTCACTGTGGGTTTCCAGAGCGTAGATGCCCTTCCAGTTGTCTTCTTCGTTTCCAGAGAGGTGCTGGGCGTCGGTCAGCCGCATTTTGCCATGGGTGAGGGTTCCGGTTTTGTCCAGGGCAATGGTTTTGACGCGGCCCAGCACTTCCAGAGCAGCACTGGATTTAAAGAGGACGCCTGCTCTGGCACTGGCGGCCATTGCACTGAGCATCACGGCAGGTGTGCTGATCACCACCGCACATGGACTTGCCACCACCATGAAGGTCATGGCCCGATACCAGGCATCGCCCACAGAGAGGCCAAACATGTAATGAAGCACCGCAAAGACCACAGGAACGCTGATCAGCACCACCGTGGCGTAAGGGCTCTCCCATTTTTCTGCCAGTGTTTCGGTGGGGCTCTTTTCGTGCTCGGCTTTCTCCACAAGTTCAATCAGTTTGGCCAGGGTGCTCTCGCCTGCAGGTTTGATAACTTCCGCTTCAATGGAACCATTCAAATTCACAGTTCCAGAAAACAGAGGGCTCCCATGTTGTTTGTCGATGGGGAGGCTTTCTCCGGTGATGGGGCTTTCATCCACACTGGTCTGACCGGCAATGAGTCTGGCATCTGCAGCGATGCGCTCACCAGGTTTGATGATCAGGACATCACCAGGCTGGATGTCTTCCAGTTTCATCCAGCTCACTGCGCCACCGCGCCTCACCGTCGCACCATCGGGATTGAGGTCCATCAGGGCTTCAATGGCCCGTTTGGTTCTTCCCATGGCCCAGTCCTGCAGGGTGTTGGACAGACTGAACAGAAAAAGCAGGATGGCTCCGTCTCTGGCCTCTCCAATGCTCGCGGCACCAAGGGCAGCAAGCACCATGAGCAAATCCACGTCCAATTTCCGCTCGTGAATGAGTTCAGTCAGGGCTTCTTTTGCAGCAGGAATTCCTCCGGTCAGAAAGGCCAGGGTGTAGCCAGCAACAGAGAGCCATTTGAGATCCTGAAAAATCCAGCCGACCAGCAGGCCGAACAGGGTGAGTCCGGTCAGGATGAACCCTCTGCGGGTGCCTGGGTCCAGGGTGGGTTTTGCATTGTGTACGGGCGGAAGCGTCCGGGTGCTTTGCATGGTCTGATCCTTTCCTGAATGTGTTTGAAAAAGTTTCCTTATCAGGAATGATTCTCAATAAGATTTTACCGCTTGACCTCTGTAAACTCAACGCAGTAAGCCAATCTAAGCAGTCGGAATACCTGTGCATCTGTCAGAAAAGCCCCATCCAATGAAGCTTAAGGTCCGCTAAACTGAGGGCACACATGACCGAATCCGTGATTCAGGCCCTGCGCACTGCCCTGCAAGCCAGCCCCAGAGATGAAGCCCTGCTTGCCCATCTGGTTCAGCTTCTGCTGGACGGCCATCAGGGCGAAGAAGCCCTCCAGATCACCCGTGACTGGCTGTCCTTCCAGCCCACCAGCACCCGTGCCCTGGTGTTTGCCATTCAGGCCTGTGAGATGACAGGAGAATTCACCACCGCCCAGAACTACCAGACCCTGCTCAATGCCCTAAGTGCCTTCCAGACCCAGAGCCCGGCGAAAGCTGCAGTCACCGTAAGTGACCAGGGAACACCTGAGAAAGCGGTTCATGTCGTGGAGCCATCTGGACCCAGAAATGCGTTTGATGACCTGTGGGACACCGAACCCAGCACCATCACCCTTGCAGATGTGGCTGGCATGCAGGCCGTTAAAGACCGCATTCACCGCACCCTTCTGGGACCTCTGCGCAATCCAGAACTCACCTCCATGTATGGCAAGTCCCTGCGGGGTGGGATGCTGCTTTATGGACCTCCCGGATGCGGCAAAACTTACCTTGCAAAAGCCATCGCTGGAGAAATGAAAGCCCGGTTCCTGAGCATCTCCCTGACCGATGTGCTGGACATGTACATCGGTCAATCCGAACACAACCTGAAAGACCTGTTTGACTCTGCACGCAGGCGCACCCCCTGTGTGATCTTCTTTGATGAGATGGACGCCCTGGGACGCAAGAGAAGTCTGGTGCGCAACAGCAATTCGAATGCCATTCACCAGCTTCTGATGGAACTCGATGGCAAGGAGAACAACGATGGTCTTTTTGTGCTGGCAGCTACCAATGCTCCCTGGGATGTGGATGCAGCCCTGAGGCGTCCAGGCCGACTGGACCGCACCATTCTGGTCCTGCCTCCAGACAGAGAAGCCAGAAAGGCCATTCTGGAAATGAACTTCAGAAACCGGCCCACAGAACAGCTGGATCTGGACACACTGGCGGCACAAACCGAAGATTTCTCTGGAGCCGATTTGAAGCACCTCTGTGACACAGCGACGGATTATGCCCTCTCAGAGTCCCTGAATTCTGGTACCCCCAGACCCATCCGCAGGCAGGACCTGATGGCCGCGTTCAAAGAGGTGCGTCCCAGCACCAGAGAATGGTTTGAACTGTCCAAAAACTTCGCCCTGTATGCCAATGAAAACGGGCTTTATGACGATCTGGAAAAATACCTGAAAGTTCGCAAGTTCATCTGAACCCTCATGGACAGCACCAGTCACTTTCAGCGCGGAAAACAACTCATTGAACTGGGCAGGCTGGACGCAGCCAGAACCGAGTTCTTCACCGTCCTGGCAGGAGACCCCCGGCACACCACAGCCCACTGCTATCTGGCCTATATTTTCTATTTGCAGCAAGAGTTTGATTCAGCCATGAAACACCTGCAGGTGGTCTTTGCCGAAGATCCCCACAACGCCTGGGCTTACCGCATTGCCTCTTCGGTGATGCGCCGAAGAAACCGTCTAAAGGAAGCCGAGAACTTCGCCCGCACAGCCCTCTCCTATGAGCCAGATGGTGTGTACGAACACATCAACATGAGCATTGTGCATCTGGTCTACACCGATGACCGGACCGCCACCCTGTTCAGAAAGCAAGCTCTGGAAAGACTGACCAGAGCCAGGGAGCATGCTGAGAAAGCCCTGTCCCTTGATCCAGAGGAACCTGACGCCTACCATCAGGCAGCCCTGGTGCACCTGAGGCTCTCTGGGTGGGAACCAAAACGCAGTGCAGAACACCTGAGCCTCTCACAGGCATTTCTGGATGCTGGCCTGAGGATTCAGGCAGACCACACGAATTTGCTGGTGCTGAAAAGCCAGGTGCATGAAATGCAAAACCAGAGCCGGGAGTCCACCCAGGTGGCTCTGGGTGCACTGCGCAATGATCCCACCAATTCCAGGGCACAACATCAGGTGCAGGCCCTGATTGAAAGCATGGTCCAAAGACAGGGCTGGGTGGGCATGCTGCTTGCAGGGGTCCTGACAGGATACGCCACCCGGGAAATTTATGGAGACTGGATCGAGGCCCTTCCCCTCTGCACCCTGAGCCTGGGAATGGGCTACAGTGCCAGGATTTTGCTGGCTCAACATGAGATCCATCTGGGCATCAAGAACAACAGGTTGCCCGCTGCACTGCGCATCGCTTTTGACCAGTGGAAAAAATCGCATCGAAACATCTTTCCCCTCTTTCTGGGCCTTTATGTGATCCTGTGGCTGGTGGTGGATTTCAGTGCAGATCATTCCTTCCTGCACAACCTTCAACGCGTTTTGTACCAGCTTTCCAGAATTGTGCTGGCAGGTGGCCTGATGATCGTCTTGCTGATGCGTTACATGAATGCCCTCAGAAACAATGTGCTGGGCGGCCAGAATGGGTTCGTGGGGTGCTTGCAGGCGATCTGGCTGTTGCGCAGTGTGGTGTTTTACGGATTCGTGGGTTTGTTCCTGATTTCTCTACTCCCAGAGGCATGATTTCCCTGAGTTAAATGTACCCCACCTAGTGACAACAAAGTTTAAGGGTTTTCAGCTCATCTCAGACAGGAAGAAGTATCATAAATGGGCAAGGAAAAAAGGCAGGAAAAATTTGAGCCTGCTCTTGAGGAGGATCACATTCATGGCGAAAAACCTGTTTGGCGCTAGAGAAGTGCTGACCGAACAAAACGGTCAGAAAGTCTACTATTACCGCCTGGAAAAACTGAAAGAACTCGGGTACGACATCGACCGTCTGCCCTTCTCCATCAAAGTGCTGCTCGAAAGCGTCCTGCGTGAAGCCAACGACTACGACGTGACCCAGGACGATGTCAAAAACGTCGCCAGCTGGCAGCCCCAGAACCCCGAAGTGGAAATCCCCTTCAAGCCCGCCCGTGTGATCCTCCAGGACTTCACCGGCGTGCCTGCAGTGGTGGACCTCGCCGCCATGCGCACGGCCATGGTCAAGATGGGTGGCGATCCCAAGAAGATCAACCCGCTGATCCCTGTGGACCTCGTGATCGACCACTCCGTGCAGGTGGATGAGTTCGGCACCGACCTCGCCCTGATCCACAACATGGAACTCGAATTCGAGCGCAACCGTGAGCGTTACGAGTTCCTGAGATGGGGCCAGCAGGCTTTTGACAACTTCGGTGTGGTTCCCCCCGCTTCCGGCATCGTGCACCAGGTCAACCTGGAGTACCTCGCCAAAGGCGTGCAGGACCGCCCTGAAGACGATGGCGTCGTGGTCTTCCCCGACTCCCTCGTGGGCACCGATTCCCACACCACCATGATCAACGGTCTGGGCATTGTGGGCTGGGGCGTGGGGGGCATTGAAGCCGAAGCCGTGATGCTCGGTCAGCCCATCTACATGCTGATGCCCGAAGTGGTGGGCTTCAAGGTCACGGGCGCACTGCCTGAAGGGGCAACTGCCACCGACCTGGCCCTCACCGTCACCGAAATCCTGCGCAAAACCAACGTGGTGGGCAAGTTCGTGGAGTTCTACGGCCCCGGTCTGTCCAACATGACCCTGCAGGACCGTGCCACCATCGCCAACATGGCCCCCGAGTACGGTGCCACCATCGGCTTCTTCCCTGTCGATGATGAAGCGTTGCGCTTCCTGCGCCGCACTGGCCGCCTGGAAGACGAAGTCGAACTTGTGGAGAAATACCACAAAGCCCAGGGCATGTTCCGCACCGATGACCTCGAAGACCCCATCTTCACCCAGAGCATCGAACTGGACCTCGGCACCGTCAAACCCTCTCTGGCCGGCCCCAAGCGTCCCCAGGACCGCGTGAACCTGGACAGCATGGCAGATGTGTTCAACACCGCACTGGTTGCCCCAGTGAAAGAGCGTGGTTTCGAGCTCAGCGAAGACAAACTGGACGCCAAAGGCACCATCACCGGAACCGACATCCAGATTGGCCACGGTGCAGTGACCCTTGCCTCCATCACATCCTGCACCAACACCTCCAACCCCAGCGTCCTCATCGCTGCAGGTCTGGTGGCCAAGAAAGCCGCAGAGCGTGGCCTCACCAGCAAGCCCTGGGTGAAGACCTCCCTGGCCCCCGGAAGCCGCGTGGTGACCGAGTACCTGGTGGCCGCTGGCCTGCAACAGTACCTTGACCTGATCGGCTTCAACACTGTGGGTTACGGCTGCATGACCTGCATCGGCAACTCTGGTCCCCTTCCTGACCGCATTGTGGACGCCATTCAGGAAGGCGACCTTGTGGCGGCCTCCGTGCTCTCCGGCAACCGCAACTTCGAAGGGCGCATCAACCCCCACATCAAGGCCAACTACCTGGCTTCCCCACCCCTCGTTGTGGCCTACGCCATCTTCGGGACGGTTGCCAAGGACATCACCACCGAGATGCTGGGCATCGGCAAAGACGGCAACCCCGTGTACCTGAAAGACATCTGGCCCACCAGCAAAGAAATTCAGGACATCATGGACCAGACCATCAACGCCGAAATGTTCCGCAAGGTCTACGAAGGCATCGAGAAGTCCAACCAGATGTGGAACAACATCCCCATCACCGAGGGCGAACTCTTCGAGTGGGACGAGGACTCCACCTACATCCAGAACCCCCCCTTCTTCGAGGGTCTCGCGGGTGAACCCGGCCCCATCAAGCCCATCGAAGGCGCACGCCTGCTGCTGAAGCTCGGCGACTCTGTCACCACCGACCACATCAGCCCTGCAGGAAGCTTCAAAGCCAACACCCCTGCCGGTAAATTCCTGGTGGCTGCTGGTGTCGAGCCCAGGGACTTCAACAGCTATGGCTCCCGTCGTGGCAACGACCGCGTGATGACCCGTGGCACCTTCGCCAACATCCGCCTGAAGAACCAGCTGGCTCCCGGCACCGAAGGTGGATTCACCACCTACTTCCCCACCGGAGAAGTCACCACCGTCTACGAGGCCTCTGAGCAGTACAAAGCTGCCGGAACCCCCCTCGTGGTCGTCGCAGGCAAAGACTACGGCATGGGTTCCAGCCGTGACTGGGCTGCCAAGGGCACCTTCCTGCTGGGCGTGAAGGCTGTGATCGCCGAGTCCTTCGAGCGCATCCACCGCAGCAACCTGGTGGGCATGGGCGTGCTGCCCCTGCAGTTCAAATCCGGTGAAAACGCCGAGTCCATGGGCATCCAGGGCGACGAGATCTTCGATTTCGACATTCCCGAAGACCTCAAACCCCGCCAGGACATCAAGGTCCGCCTGACCGACGCAGAAGGCAACAAGCGCGAGATCATCGTGACCTGCCGCATCGACACCCCTGTGGAAATTGATTACTACCGCAACGGTGGGATTCTGCAGACCGTGCTGCGTCAGCTGCTGAAATCTGGCGTCAAAGCTTAATCCGCATCATCGCTGCCCCCTGCAAATTTGCAGGGGGTTTTTGCTGATCAACGGTCTTTCGATATATCGGCGATACCTCTTGACATCAAGGCTATCTAGCAGTATCTTCGATATATCGAAAGGAGGTGCTTATGCACCGCAGAGCCTTATTCATCCGCCAGAGATGGCACCAGCATCAGCTCGACCACCACAGACATCATTCCCACCACCATGCCCACGAAGGCCCTCACGAAAGACCTGATTTTCGCCGAGATCCCCGTGAGCATTTTGGTCCCCAGGACCACCCTGAACATCCTGACTTCCGCTGCTCACCCTTTGGGGAACGGGGTCGCAGGGGGGCCATTCATGCACTGCGTCACGCCAGAGGCAGAGGAGGCCCCGGCCCCAGAGTCAAGCCTGGCAATGTCCGTGCTGCCATTCTGGCCCTGCTCTCAGAAGGTCCCTTCAATGGTTACCAGATCATTCAGGAAATTGCCCAGCGCAGCGACAACGTCTGGAAACCCAGCTCAGGCTCGGTCTACCCTGCCCTGCAACAGCTGATCGATGAGGGGCTGATTCAGGAAACCGTCTCAGAAGGCAAACGTGCCTTTACCCTGACAGAAGCAGGCAGTGCATACTGCAAAGACCACCCTGAAGAAATCGATGCGCCATGGAAAGTGGTTTCCGAGGGGGTCAGTGATGGCATCTTCGAATTGCGGGCCACCCTGGAGCAACTGATTCACGCCACCCAGCAGGTTGCCAGTGTGGGAACGCCAGATCAGGTCACCGAAGCCAGCAAACTGCTGATCAAGACCCGCAAAGCCCTGTACAAACTTCTGGCCGAAGACGACGAAGAGTGACACCGACTGGAAAAAGGAGCCCGAGGAGGGCTCTCTTTTTATGCCTCAAAATCGATGCCCTCATAAACGTCTGACACTGCAAGGCTGCTTCCCAGACAGGGCACTGGAACTTCCCCTGCTGTAAAATGCTGGTCTTTCCATTCAGGTTTCTGAAACACCCGCACCAGAGCGTGGTACTGGTCCACAATGATGTAGGTTTGCACAGATGGAGACAGGCGGTACTGAACCAGTTTCTCTCGAAGGTCTACATTCTGGGTGCTCCGCGAAAGCACTTCCACCACCAGGCAGGCATCGTTGAACAGCACCTCGCTGCCTGTATTCTGACAGGTCACGAATACATCTGGATAATAAACCACACCTTCCAGAGGGGAAAATTTAACGTTCTGCAGATACACCTGCCCCCCCATGGAACGCGCAGCCTGTCTGAGGGCAAAAGCAACATTTTGCGTGATCTGGTTGTGTCTTCGGGTGGTTCCCGCCTGGGCATGGATGGTGCCATACAGAAACTCATGCCGGACTGGACTGGTCTCTTCAAGCTCCAGGTATTCCGTCAGGGTGATGGGGTCAGGCATTCTGGCTTCGGTCATGGCAGCAGAGGCATCCTTTCTTTCAGTTTACAAAAGAAGGTGGGCACAAGAAAAACCCTCCTCATGTTCTGAGGAGGGGTCACCAGACCTGAAACTCAGGCCAGTGTGGTTCTGAGACCACCCATGTGCTCGATTTCCAGGATCGCCTTCTCAATGCGGGCGGTGTCCTGATGTTCTTCCCGGGCATAGCTGAGCACCTGCCGGAGTTCATCACGGGCAGAACCCAGGAGTTTCTGGGCCAGTGCAGGGGCAGTGGAGGTGTAAAAGCGGGCTTCGGCCAGCAGGCGTTCTGCTGTGCGGATCGCGGTGTAGGCTTCTTCAAAAAGGGCAGGGTTTTGCAGGTGTTTCATGGAAACCTCGGCTGGGATTCTTCAGCAGGGTGGGATCGAAAATGAATTGTGCTGGGGTAGGGCCAGATGTCAGAGGTACAGTACATCTTCATGATACGTTACATCTCTGAAACATTTGTCCCTTTGGTCTCTTTTGATTGTCGGAAATCTCCGTTCAGACAACAATAAGTGAGATGACCAAGAGCAAGAGCATAAACATGCTCATGTCACTCAAGGTCATCACAAGTGAAGGTGTCGGTTGTTCAGTCCTGTCTGGGTGGGTATTCGTTGAGGACCAGCCAGTACATGCCCAGTTGCAGGGTGGCGTCCATGAAGTGCTCAAAGTCCACAGGTTTGCGGATGTAGCTGTTCGCCCCCAGGTTGTAACTCAGCACCATGTCCTCGTCCTGTTTGGAGGAGGTCAGGATCACCACAGGAATCAGTTTGGTGGCGTCACTGGACCGGATTCTTTCCAGCACCTCCAGACCGTTCATTTTGGGCAATTTCAGGTCCAGCAGGATCAGGTGGGGCAGGTCGGTGGGGTCTCTGCCTGCGTACTGCCCTTCGCAGAAGAGGTACTCCACGGCCTCCACACCATCGCGCACCACAATCACTTCATTGGCAAGGCGGCTCTTTTTAAACGCCCTCAGGGTCAAAAGCTCATCGTCTTCGTTGTCTTCCACCAGCAAAACCACTTTTTTCATGCCTGCTCTCCTGTGTCTTCGTTGAAATGCCCGAGGGTGAAGAAGAAGGTGGCTCCCTTGCCCACTTCACCGTGCGCCCAGACCCGGCCTCCGTGGCGGTGAATCACCCGCTGCACGCTGGCGAGGCCCACTCCGGTCCCCTCGAACTCGCTGTTTTTGTGAAGGCGCTGGAACACCCCGAAAAGGCGGTCCATGTTCTGCATGTCAAATCCTGCACCGTTGTCTGCCACAAAGTAAACGTCTTGCTGATCGTCTTGCATCTGGCCGAACTGGATTCTGGCCTGTTCGGTTCTGGAGGTGAACTTCCAGGCATTGCCCAGCAGGTTCTGCAACACCACCCTGAGCAGGGTGGGGTCACCCACGGCGGCCAGCCCAGGCTGAATCTCCACTTCCACTTTACGCTCTGGATCGGCAAAACGCAGGTCTTCAAGCACACTTTCAGCGAGGGCGGTCAGGTTGACTTTCTGGTGGCGCATCTCGGTGCGGGAAATGCGGGAGAGGTGCAGGATGTCGTCAATCAGGTGGGCCATGCGGTCACTGTTCTTCTTGATGCGGTCCAGATAATCCTGCCCGGTTTCATCGAGCTGGTCGGAATAGTCTTCCAGCAGGGCCTGACTGAATCCGTTGAGGCTTCTGAGGGGGGCCCTGAGGTCATGGGACACACTGAAGGCAAAAGCTTCGAGTTCCCGGTTGATGAATTCCATTTCCTGGGTTTTGCGCACCAGGTCCTTGTTGAGTTCCAGGGCCCGCTCATTGAGGGATGCGTTGAGCTCCCTGAGCTGCTCCTCTGCCTTCTTGCGTTCGGTGATGTCACGAACAATGGCAGTGTAGAAGCGGCCTTCTGGAATGTCCCAGTGCGCAATGGAGTATTCGATGGGAAAGCGGGTGCCATCTTTCTTCAGGCCCACCGTTTCAGCAGTGAGGGCCACTTCTGGAGCTTCCTGAGGGGGTTGCTCTTGCTGCTGCCGTTGTTGCTGTTCCAGCACTTCTGGTGGGCTGAGGATGCTGCCCGGCTTTCCAATGACTTCTTCTTCGGTGTAACCATAAAGTTCAGCTGCAAAACGGTTCCAGCTGAGGATCGTCCCCTTTGGATCAATGGTAATAATGGCATCGTGTGCCGATTCGGTGAGAACCCGGTAGCGCAGCTCACTGTCCTGAAGTTTCTGGCTGGATTCCCGCTGCTGCAAGTCACTGCGGTGCAATGTCCAGCCCAGGTAGTAGACCATCAGGGTGAACACAGCAATGATGCTGACTGTGAACAGTGAAATCCCGAAATCCCGCCCGAAAATGTTGTAGTAGATGCCCTGGTAGCGCAACCAGGACAGCACGACCGGAACCAGAATTGCCGCTGGAATCAATTGCCGGACCACTGCACCGCCTGCAGTGCGCTGGCGCATCAGGTGCACGATGCTCCAGTCTGCACGTGCACACCAGAACCCAAAGCACAAGAGCACAAAGGTGTTTGCGGTGCTGAGGGCCATCTGGGCTTTCCAGCCCAGGAAAGTCAGGCCAGTGATGCCAAAGAGGTAACTCAAAATAGAGAACAGGGACAGCAGAAAAACCAGAAAAACCAGAATTTCGGCAGGCCAGCGTTTCTCATCCCTGCGCACATCCATGATGGTGAGGGCAAGTCCCAGAAACACAAAAGCAAGGGCTGTGGGAACCGCAATATTGTTGACTATAAGATCAGGAATGCCATACAGGTTCTGGAACAGCCAGTCATCAAAGGTGAAGTCTTTCCCCATCACCCAGGACAGACACACCATCAGGCCCAGCAGAATCTGAATGAAGGCGATGGCCACCACCAGCGGCCTCAATTGGGTGCGTGCACCACTGACCAGCCACAATGCAATTGCACACATCAAAAAATTCATGGCAGTCAGGGGATTCATGAACACGGTTGTGGAATCTTTCCAGTCCGGGTGGAGTTTCCAACCCACCATCACCCACAGGCCGATGATGGCTGCAACCAGAGCGGCCAGCCGTGCCATCCATTCTGCGGAAAAAGGCAGTTGTGAGTTGTGAACCTGTGTCTGCGCTACACTCATGCTTTCTCCTCCGGAGCAGGAAGGGTGAAAAAGATGGTGGCTCCCTGGTCCAGGGTCCCTTCAGCCCAGACCTTGCCCCCATGTCTCTCGACAATGCGTTTCACCACGGCAAGTCCCATGCCGTTTCCTTCAAATTCCTGATGCCCGTGCAGGCGGTGAAAGGGCTGAAACATCTGACCTGCAAAACGCATGTCAAATCCCACCCCGTTGTCCCGCACAAAAAACACGTTTTCCTGATCCATCTGCTGCACCCCCACCTCAATGAGGATGTGGGCACGTCCTGCAGAGAACTTGATGCTGTTGGTGATCAGGTGCTGCATCAGGGTGCGCACCAGACCCAGGTCGCCATACACTTCCATGTTGCTGGCAATGCGAATCTCCACATCTGGCTGTGAGGCCTTGATCATGCTGGACACCAGTCTGTTGGTCATGGCGGTGAAATCGATCAGGGTGATCTGCATGGAGGCACGGGTCACCCGGGAGTAATCCAGCAGGTCGTCCAGCAGGTCTCCCATGCGCTGGCTTGCCTTGCGGATGCGTTGCAGGTAACTGCGGGCAGTGTCATCAAGGATGTCATTGTAATCCTCCACCAGGGCCTGACTGAAACCATCCAGACCCCTCAGGGGGGTGCGCAGGTCATGGGCGACACTGTGGGCAAAGGACTGCAGGTCCCGGTTGGCCGACTCCAGTTCCAGATTGCGTTTGTGCAGGTCCATCAGGAGTTCTTCGGTGCGCATGTTCAGGGCATCGTTTCGGCTTTGCAGCTCTTCTTTTGAAGACAGAGAAGTGACTTCCCGGGTGAATTCTGCAGTGCGGTCCTGGGCAACAAACAGCAGGGCAGACGTTCCTGCTTCCAGCTGCAGCCTTTGTACACTCAGACGAATGGGCC
This sequence comes from Deinococcus cellulosilyticus NBRC 106333 = KACC 11606, assembly GCF_007990775.1. Taxonomy (NCBI): domain Bacteria; kingdom Thermotogati; phylum Deinococcota; class Deinococci; order Deinococcales; family Deinococcaceae; genus Deinococcus; species Deinococcus cellulosilyticus. The sequence goes on from NZ_BJXB01000002.1 coordinate 20,439, forward strand.
TGCGGGTTTCATGCACCTGAACCCAGCGGTCTTCCTGGTTCAGGTCTTCAAAGCCTGTGGTGCGGGTTTTGCTGTCGGGCTCAAAGACCTGCAGCTCCTGCATTGAGGGAAAATCCTGGTCTGGTGAAAGTCCCAGCATTTCGCGGGCACACCTGTTGAACTCGGTGACCTGGCCCTGGGCATCGTAAACCCACCAGGCATCGTGTCCAAGGTCTTTCAGGGCGTTCAAAATCATTGCCTGTGGATTCACCTGAGGCGGTTTCTCCTGTCTGGTTTTCGTTCTGGCAAAGTGTGGAATCAGCCAGCCAGCCAGCACCCCCAGCACAGCAGTGATGACAATGGAAAGGGTGCTCACCGCCACCCCTCCTGGGGAGATGCAACCCAATACAGCATGCTGCACACAAAACGGACCTTGCAGACCGCTTTGCTGCGCACTGGTGCATCTTTTCCCACCGCCCGGACCATAGAAATCACAAAATAACACTTTCTTTCAGGGGGAGCCAGAGCTCTCTCAGCAAGGGTACAGCGAATTGTATATCAGACTGCATGTTCTCATACAATCCACCCAGTCCCCATGCGGCATTCTGAAATGTGCTGTAATCTCATGAAGAGAACCACCATGCTCAACAGAAGGTCCACCAGAAGGTTTCACCCATGACTTTGAAAGTTCTGATCGTAGAGGACAACCCAGATGACTCTGAACTGCTGATCAGGCGCCTCCGCCGTCTTCCAGATCACTCCTTCGAGTTCACCGTCGCCCCCAGCGGTCAGGACGGGCTGCATGCCCTGACCCTCAGCACGCCAGAATTGATTTTTCTGGACTTCAACCTCACCGACATGAACGCCCTGACCTTTCTGGATCGGCTTTCGCAGCTGTCTGTGAAGACTGTGGTGATCACCCTGACGGGCAACGGCGATGAGAAATCTGCAGTCAGTGCCCTGAAGGCCGGAGCCATGGATTACCTGAGCAAGAACAACCTGGATGCAGAGACCCTGAAAAGGACGATTGACTCTGCCCTGGAGCGTCACCGCCTGAACGAGCAACTGGTCAGCACCCAGCTGCAGATTTCCCGGATGATCCAGGAAACCCCGGTGGGCATGTGCCTGCTGGACCGTGACCTGAATTTCCTGAACGTCAATGACAAGTTCGCCCAGTTTGCCCACCTGAGGCTGGAGGACATGGCAGCAGTCCCCTATTCCAGTCTGGCGAGTCCCTTGCTCCATCAGCTGGAATGGATGTGCAAAAGGGTCTTGCTGTCTGGCAAGCCCTTCCGTGATGTGGAAATCAGCACCGGAACTGGCCTCCAGACCGAGTTTTATCTGGTGAACATCTACCCCATCTCCAATCAGCCTGGCGTGATCCTGTGGATCGGCATCACCGTCACAGACATCACCAAGAGCAAGCGCGACGCCCTGCTGTTGCAAGAAAGCCAGAACCAGCTGAACCTCACCCTGGAGGCCACCCGGGTGGGCACCTGGAAGTGGGACTGCATGGCAGATGAGCTGAGCTGGCTTGGCCAGACTGCGCACATTTTTGGCCTGAAACCTTTCCCCGAGCAGCCCAGACTGGAACATCTGCTGGCAAGCCTGCACCCGGAGGACCACGAAAAATTCGAGCGCTGCCTGCAAGAAAGCCTGGACCACCAGACCGACTTTGCTGTTGAGCTGCGCATTCCGAAACCCGACGGGAGCATCCGCTGGGTGATGGCCCGGGGCAGGTCTGACCTGCAAGGGAAAAACCCTCAGGTACTGGGGACGCTGGTGGACATCACGGACCTGAAAGAAGCCGAACTTGCCCTGCGGGAGATTTCCCAGGCCCAGCAGCGCTTCGTGAACGATGCGGCCCATGAACTTCGGGCGCCCCTGACCGCCATTCAGGGCAATCTGGACCTGATCCACCGTTATTCCAACATGGCAGAGGAAGACAAAGAAGAGGCCCTTGCAGATGTGGCCAGAGAAGCCACCCGTCTGAGTCGCCTGGTGCAGGACATGCTGGCCCTTGCCAAAGGGGATGCAGGGACGGAACTGCGCATGGAGGAGTTCTCACTGGGCACGGTGCTGGAAGATGCCGTGAAAGCCACCACCATGTTGACCCGCGAACACCTGCTGGAAGTCTCTGAGTTTGAAGATGTGTGCATCCTGGGAGACTATGACCGCCTGAAGCAGGTGCTGGTGATTCTGCTGGACAATGCATCCAAATACACCCCCACCGGAGGGCAGATCCGGGTGCATCTGGAGCGGTCGGGCCAGCAGGTGCTGATCCACGTTTCAGACACCGGTATGGGGATTGCAGAAGAGGACCAGCCCAGGGTCTTTGAGCGCTTCTACCGGGGACAACTCTCCAGAGAGAAAGATCCCGGGGGCACGGGTCTCGGCCTGCCCATTGCCAAGTGGATCATCGAGAAACACGGTGGAAAAATCAGCCTGCAGAGTCAGCTGGGGATTGGAAGCACCATCACTTTGCACCTTCCGGTGCTGAAAGAAGTGGCTTCTTCCTGAGTTTCAGACCTCGCCCCGATCCTGCAGGGTCTGGGCAATTTTTTCGAAGCTGATGCCATGCTGGGCAGCAATCCGTCTGGCATAACTGACCCCCTGGGGAAGTCCGGGCCGCACCTGATAGGTGGGCTGGATCTCTCCACTGGAATCCGTCTGGACTTCGGCCACCAGACTGACCACTCGTGCCTCACCTGCAAGGTCCTGATTGATTCTGCTGGCATTGCGGGCCAGTTCATGCAGGTGGGTGTTGAAAATGGCCCTTGCCCCGAGCAACCTCAACCCCCGAACCACATCTTCTGCCAGAAACAGGCTCTCGGTGAGGTTGGTGCTGGTGAGGGACTCATTGAGCAGGATCAGACTGTACCTGGTGGCTTTCTGAAAAATGTCTCCCAGCCGTGAGGCCTCTTCTCCGAAGCGCCCGGTTTCCAGATCAGGCCGCTCTTCCATGGGAAAGTGCGTGTAGATGTGGTCCACAGGACTGATCCGGGCATGTGATCCCGGCACATACCAGCCTGCCTGAAACAGGGCCTGGGTGAGACTCACCGCCTGGGTGTAGGTGGTCTTCCCTCCCCTGTTGGGTCCGGTGATCAGAAAGACCCTTCCTTCTTCGCCAAAGTCCACGGTGTTGGTGATGATGGTCTTTTGCAGGTTTTCATCTGGAGTACGCTGGATGTGCCGCAGGGCCAGATTGATGTTGTAATTCTGCTGGATCTGACAGGTCCTTTCAGACATGGGAGCAATCTGGGGTTTGCACAGGGGAAGCCCACTGTTCTGCAATTTGCGAATGATGGACACGGCTCCCAGGTAAAAATGGAACTCTGGTTCCAGACGCGAAAGCAATTTTCCACTCAGGCTGGTGTACTGGGCCAGCGCCTTGGAGATGGGTTTGGCCACATCCCCAATGATTCTGGCCAGGTCAGCGAAAAGCGGGTGCAGCAGGGTGTCCTGACGCTCATAATGCTGAAAGGACGCCCCGTTGATGATCTCCTGGCGAAAGGGCAGCACGTGGAGAGGTCCCAGTCCACTCGAGCTGCCAGATCTGGGTTTTGTTCCAAACAGGCGGCCCAGCAGAGGTGCACCTTTGAAAGCCTCTCCATGCACCCCCAGCAAGGTGGCCTCCACAGGTTTGAACTGGGCATCCAGATTCACTCCGATGCTGATGCTGGCGAGGCCTCCAAAACGGGCCTGCATCTCCGGAAGTTCGTGTTTCAAAGATGCAAACAAAGGGTCCTGCTGAATCCCTGTCAGGTGGCTCTGCAGGTCCCGGAACCCCTGGGAATGGAATGACACACCACCCATGGCTTCCAGCAGGCCTTCCACACACTGCAGGTAAAGCTCAAGTTCTCCCAGACGCCAGCTGACCTCATGCAGGGGGCTCAGCCTGCGGTCCCGACTGGCCACATAATCGGTCAGGGTGGTGATCTGCGGGATGACCTCTTTCAGACGTGACTCAAATTGCGGGTGAAACAGCACATCTTCCAGCACTGCCTGTCGGTACTCGATCACCTGCGGGTCGGTGCACAGGTCAAGCAGGGCCTCGGCCAGCACTGCACCAGGTTTCACTCCACTGGAAAATTTGAAAAATTCCAGCAATTCAGAGAGTCCTGTGTCCCGGATGCTGTTTCCAGGCCAGTTGCGGGCAGACGGAGCCGTGGGCCTGGTGTGTTCGGGCCAGAGCAGGCTGAGGTCCTGCCTGTCTGTGGCTTCTTCAGAACGCTGGGATGTCATGTGTTTTCAGCATAGCCATTCTGGGGTGCTGCAACTGTTGCGTAAGTTCACTTGTTGAATGCTCCATTTGTGTGGCACAAATTCATGCAACCTGCAGCTGTTTCTGCTGAACTGATCAGGAATTCATGAATCATTCTGAGAAGTGACAAACGTTTCTTTTCTTCCCCCCGGACAATTGGTGTAGATTATACACATGTTCAAGAATCCCACTGAACTCCCCGCATGGAAGGCCTTAGAAGCCCATTATCAAAAGATTCAGAACCAGCACCTGCGCGATCTCTTTGCCCAGGACCCCACCCGTGGAGAACGCCTGACCGCCGAGGCAGACGGTCTGTTCCTGGACTACTCCAAGAACCGCCTCACCGATGAGACCCTGAAACTGTTGCTCGACCTTGCCAGAGAAGCAGGGGTGGCAGAACACAGGGAAAAAATGTTTTCTGGTGAGAGAATCAACACCACCGAAAACCGTGCAGTGCTGCACACTGCCCTGCGTGCACCAGGAGATGCTGAGGTGCTGGTGGATGGCGAAAATGTGGTTCCCGAAGTGCATGCTGTTCTGGACCGCATGGCCGCCTTCAGTGACAGGGTGCGCTCTGGAGAATGGCTGGGTTACACCGGCAAGCGCATCAGGACCGTGGTGAACATTGGCATTGGCGGATCAGACCTCGGTCCAGTCATGGCTTACGAGGCCCTGCGTGCCTACTCTGACCGCAACATCACCTGCAAGTTTGTTTCCAATGTGGACGGCACCGACTTTGCAGAAGCTGTGCATGGCCTCAACCCTGAAGAGACCCTCTTTGTGGTCTCCAGCAAGACCTTCACCACCATTGAAACCCTCACCAATGCCCACACCGCCCGCGAATGGCTTCTGAAAGGCCTCAAAGATGAGGCTGCTGTTGCGAAACACTTTGTGGCTGTGTCCACCAACGCTGGCGAAGTCAGCAAGTTCGGCATTGACACCAACAACATGTTTGGCTTCTGGGACTGGGTGGGCGGACGCTACAGCATGGACTCCGCCATTGGCCTCTCCCTGATGATCGCGATTGGCCCGGACAACTTCCGGGACATGCTGGCAGGATTCCACGCCATGGACCGCCACTTCAGAACCGCGCCCCTGCAATCCAACCTCCCTGTCCTGATGGGCCTGATCGGGGTCTGGTACAACAATTTCTTTGGTGCCGAGAGTGTTGCAATTTTGCCTTACGACCAGTATCTGGCCCGCTTCAGTGCGTACCTGCAGCAACTGGACATGGAGAGCAATGGCAAATACGTGCGCTTTGACGGTCAGGTGGTGAATTACCAGACGGGTCCCATCGTGTGGGGGCAACCTGGAACCAACGGGCAGCACGCCTTCTACCAGTTGATCCACCAGGGAACCAAACTCATCCCTGCAGACTTCATTGGTTTTGCCCAGAGCCTGAACCCCAGTGGCCGTCACCATGACCTGCTGATGGCCAATTTCTTTGCCCAGACCGAAGCCCTTGCCTTTGGCAAGACCAGTGACGAGGTGGCCGCTGAAGGAATCTCTGGCAGTCTGGTGCAACACAAGACCTTTGAAGGGAACCGTCCCACCAACACCCTGATCGCCCAAAAACTGACCCCCTTCGTGCTGGGCCAGCTCATTGCGCTTTATGAGCACAAGGTTTTCGTGCAGGGGGTCATCTGGGACATCAACAGCTTCGACCAGTGGGGTGTTGAACTGGGCAAGGTGCTGGCCAACCGCATCACCCCTGAGCTTGAAGCTGCCGGAATGCCTGAACTCAAGCACGACAGCAGCACCAATCATCTGATTCGTCTTTACCGCCAGTTGCGCTGAGTTCAAAAGCAGAAACGCCCTCGAATACAAAGAGGGCGTTTCTTTTGTTTTTCAGCTCACTTGCACTGGATGTCGGTGGTGGTGGAGTCATCTGGAGCAACCACCATCGTGCCCTCACAGGAGTAGATGGTTTTGCCTGGCTGGTAACGGTCCTCAATGGTGGCACGAACCCGATATGCACCAGATTCCAGGGTCTGGCTGGAAAATACGTTTGCCACGTTGGTGCCAAAGGCAAAGACCACAGGGCTGTTCACTTTCACACCAGAAACGGTCACATGGGCCTGATAGCTCCCGCGCAAAGCTGGGGGCGCAGGTGGATTTCCCCCGATCTCCTGAAGTGCTTTGTCAATCCGCAGGAACTTTGCATCCTTCAGGGTGGGGTCGGTCAGGTCATCTCCACTGTGGATCAGGGCACCCACCACCTGATCCCAGGTGGCAGTGGGACGTTTGCTGAACAGCAGGGCTGCTGCTGCCGCCGCCAGAGGTGCACTGAAACTGGTCCCAGAGTTGAGCATGTACTCGGTTTGAACAGACCGCTGATCATCTGTTCGACCATTGAAGACCAGCAGGTCTTGCCCTGGAGCAACCAGCCTCAGGTGCCCTCCATAATGGGAGAAGGTGGCTTTTTCTTTGTTGAGGTTGGTGGCCCCCACACTGACCGCATTGACACTGTTTGCCGGGTAAGCCACAAAGGATTTTCCGTTGTTTCCTGCTGAGGCCATCACCACCACACCCGCATCACGCGCCTCTTTCAAAGCCTGATCCAGCACAGGGTCGGAAACAGTGTTGGTGCACACACCTCCGCTGCTCATGCAGAGGCTCAGGTTGATCACCTTTGCACCTTTGGCAATGGCTGTTCGAATGCCTCTGGCAATGATGTCTGTGCTTGAACTGCCTGAAGGGGTATAGATGTTGATGGGAACCACCTGAATGGGGGCCTGCTGGCCGGCATTGAAGTTCAGTGAAGCCATCCCCTTGCCATTGTTGGTGGTGGCACCGATCAGGCCAATCAGGGACATTCCATGCGAGGCAAGGGATTCATCAGGATAGTAGGGGTCATCATTCTTGTCTGCAGGATTCAGGCAGCGTTCTCCTGTCGCCTGGTTGCACCCGATGGGTTGCAGGTCCAGGTGACTGCCTTTCAGGTCCTCGTGGTGGGTGTACCCATCATCAAGCACTGCCACCTTGACCTGGGTGGTGGTTCCCGGGTCATTCCAGGCCCCTGCTGCACCGATCTGGTCCAGATACCACTGGTGGGTGTCTGGATCAGTGGGTTCCCAGGGCTGATCCAGATAGGGATCATTGGGTGTCAGTTGTTTTTGATAACGGTAGTTGGGCTGCACCCGAAGCACTCCAGGCAAGTTGCGCAGCTCTTCTGCACTGCTGGCTTTCAGGAGGGCCTGGTTGTTGTGTGGCTGTGTGATCACCACTCCAGTTCCTGAGAGCTTTTGCAAATCAGAGGCCTTTTGAAAAGTCACGATATATTCCCCAGGGATCGGTGCAGTTTGCTGGCTCTGTGAGGTCACCCCGGAGGGCAGAATCAGGTTGAGGGTGGCCTGCCCCTGGCCATCTGGAGGCAGAATGACGTAACTGTTGCATCCGACCAGAAGCGCCAGACCCAGCATTGAGAACACCTTGAATGTTGTCGTCATGAAGAATCTTTTCGATTATAGATGAAGAGCATGAAAATCCATTAGACCACCCGCGTGTGGTTGCGTCCGCTTCCTTTAACGTTCAGCAGTGCACCGTCTGCCCGTCTGAATGCGCTCTCGGTATTGTCCCAGGGCTGCACCCGGGTGACCCCAACACTCACTGTGATTCGAAGTCCATTGATGAATTCTGCAGTTTCGATGGTGGTTCTGAACTGCTCACACAGGGCGTGCGCTTCGGTGTCCTCCATGCCAGTCAGAATCACACAGAACTCTTCTCCTCCCCAGCGGAAGGCCCGTCCTTGCACCTGAAACACGTCTGATGCACGCTCTGCCACCTGTTGCAGAATCAGGTCTCCCACATCGTGTCCATGACGGTCGTTGATCTGCTTGAAGTGATCAATGTCGAAGACCACCAGATGGGTGGTCTGCACCTGATCCATGGCTTTTTCAAGTTCCTGCTGGAATGCCCGTCTGTTGGGAAGGCGGGTCAGGGGATCAATCACCGCCATGCGCTCGGCATCCCGGCGCTTGCGGGTTTCCTCCTGCATCTGGCCGTAGACATTGTGGATGGCCCGACAGATGACGATCGCCATCAGTCCCAGAATCGCCACATCCAGCGCTTTGAGGTTCTGGAATCCGTGCAGGTTGAGCACCCAGAACATCAGGACACTGAGGGCAAAATACACCCCACTGATCACCAGGGAGAAAACCGGGCGGGCATGGTACACCACGGTCCAGTGCCAGACCATCACGATGCCCCATGCGGGAAGCAGGTAGATCCCACTGTCTGGTTCCACTGCAGGAGACTGCAACACAAAGTAAAGGGTCAGACCCACCACCAGCATCTGTCCCCAGGTGCTGATCCAGTCAAGGGCACCCAGATAAGCAGTGCGATTTTTCAGATAGAGTCCCAGCGAAACCAGCATCATGAACAGGGCAAGCCCCACCACCTGTTGCTCCAGAGGATTCCTGATCTCCCAGAGGTGATGAAAGGTCAAGAGGATCGCTGCAGGAAGAAGCAGGCTGTAGTTGTGGTGTTTGAGGCGGGTCAGGAGGTTCTGCTGGCTTGGCATGGAGGCTCCCCTGTCAGGAGATGACCCCATTGTGACAGATTTGTGACCTGATGTTTCAGTTTCGCTTCAGGACCGTTCAGGGGTGAGGTCCAGATGGATCAGGTACGGGGTCTTGCCCTGTCGTTGTTTGTATCTGGCATACAGGCCAGCAAGGTCCTGCTGCAATTCTTTGGCATCCTCAGGGTCCAGAAACAGACGGGTCCAGAGGGTCAGGATGGCTGGCCCTTCTGGGGCAAGTATTTCCGGGGACAGGCTGGATTCTCCATCTTTGCTGAGGAAGGAGTAAGCCACACCATTCACCGGATCACGCTTTATTCCAATGCCCACAGGCACGCCCATGAGGCGCAGCATGGACTGGGAATAGCTGTAGGTGAAACGGTCCAGCTTCGCGAGATACTGGGCATCCAGAAAACCCTGAAATGTGTCGGCTGTGCTCAGGTCAAAAGGCACAAAATAGGCGTCTGCTGTGCTCTGGTAGAGCTTTTGCCTGCCCCGCATGCGGGTGAAGGTGATCAGGTTCAGGCGCTCCATTTTGCGCACCTGATACAGCAGGGAGTTGGCTTTGACTTTGAGCTCACGGGCCGCTTCGGGAACACTGATCTCCCTTTGCAAGAAGGGTTTGAGCACTTCCACCTGCCGGGGATCGGTCAGCAACTGGGCCGCTTCAGGGTCACGCACCTCTATCAAGGGGAGTGGTGAAAAAGTCGGTGTGATTTCACTGTTCATCTTTGAAAAATGATAAAGCACAAAGGAGTTCACATGTTTAAACCTGCTGTTCTGTTCCTGACCGTTTTTGCCTCTCTTGCCGCTCAAGTTGCCGTTGCAAAAGCACCCACCGAAAAAATCACTGATCCTGCTAAGATCACCCGGGCCTACGTGGAAAGTTTCGGAGATGTCCGGGAGTGGGTCGACATGACGCCGATGGGGAACGACGAAAGGCGCTGCATTTTCAACAGCCTGCAACGCATGAACACCATGGTGAATTACTACCTGCGGGGAGCTTCCACCACCAACATCAGTTTCCTGCGCAAGGACCAGGAAGCCCTCACCTTCAATCTGACCGCCGAGCAACCCCCCATTGGAGCCGAGAAAAACAAGGTGCGGGGTTTCTGGATTTCCATCCGCTGTGCAGATCAGGTGCGCAACATGGAGTCCTGGAAAACGGTGATGTCCTGGGTTCCTGTGTTTGAGGCCCTCGTACAGAATACCGAAAGCCAGCTTGGTTACACGTTTTCCCACGTGGAAATCACCCCCCAGGGAGGAAACATGCTGTGGTGGAAGGACAAAAAGGGAAACCTGGTGATTCTCCGCTGAGTTTTCTGCAGAGCAGGGGTGGACACATTTACCCACCCCTGCTCTGGCTCTGGCTGGTTTTGACATCTGTATTCATGAGAAGTCTGGGAATTGAAGCCGAGCTTCAAAAGCCTGAAAAGAATTTTCATTGATGCATTCGAGGATTTTCTTTCCTGATGCCTTGCTGGATTCATTGACAAACGATTTCATGCTGTTACAATAAGGGCAAACGATTTCACCCGCTTGTGTGTGGTTCGCAGGCCCCCAGGATACAGCATGAAGAGAATGGTCACCTTGGTTGAAGTAGCGCAGGAAGCCGGAGTTTCCCCCAGCACCGTGTCACGCATCCTGAGCGGTACGGCCAACGTCAGTCTGCGCAAACGGCACGCTGTGGAAGAAGCCATTCGCAAGCTGAATTACCAGCCCAACATCATTGCCAAGGGCCTGGTTCGGGGCCAGACCATGTCCATTGGGGTGCTCACCCAGGACATTTCCAGTCCGTTTTACAACGATGCCCTGCTGGGGGTTCAGGAAGCGCTGCAGGGCACCGATTATGTCCCTGTCTTCGTGGACGGTCACTGGCACCCGAAAGACGAGGAAACCGCCATTGGACGCCTGATGGGCCGTGTCGATGGCCTGATCATCATGGGGGGCAGCCTCGCAGAAGACACCCTGAAGCGACTGGCCGACAACATGCCCATCATCGCCATTGGACGCAAAGTTCCCGATCAGGAGCACCACAGCCTGATCCTGGACAATTATTCGGCCACCCGCAAACTCATGGACTTCCTGTTTGAACTCGGTCACGTCCGCATTGCCCACATTGCTGGCCCGAGAGACCATCCCGACGCCATTGAACGCCTGCACGGCTACCGGGACGCACTGGAGGCTGCAGGGCATGAAGTCAGTCCCAACCTGATTGTGGAAGGGGATTACCACGAATCGGCAGGTCTGCTTGCTGTGGCAACCCTGCTGGAGTCTCGAACCATGTTCACTGCGATCTTTGCAGCAAACGATCAGATGGCTTACGGGGCCAGACTGGCCCTGTACCGTCGGGGAATCCGGGTCCCTGAAGAAGTCTCACTGGTCGGCTTCGATGATGCCAAGACCTCCGAGTACTTCTCTCCCCCACTCACCACTGTAAGACAGCCCATGCACGAACTTGGGCGGCAGGCGGCAGAGGCCCTGCTGCAAATGATTGAGGGCGCAGAGGTGCGTCTGGAAGCTCCAGAGCTTCAACTGGTGATCCGGGAATCCACCAAACGCATCCGCTAGACATCAAGGCAAACCAGGAAGCAGGCCTGAAAATTGGCCTGCTTTTTCATTCATGTCCAATAGGCCATCATCCGCATGTCCTGACCTGATCGGAAGGGTACAATCACCAACATGAAACAGATGTTCTCACAGCTGAACTGGCGTGACCCGGGAGGTTCCCGGGAAAGGTCTGCTGTGATGTAACGCGTTTTGGAACAGGAGCCGCTCGGGAAACCGGGCGGCTTTTTCATTTTGAGCCCTCTCACTTTCTTACCGGAGGACCCCATGAACCCAGCTCAACCCAAACTGCTCACCGGAGACCGCCCCACCGGGCGCCTGCACCTTGGACATTTTTTTGGTTCTCTGCAATCCAGGGTGCACCTGCAAGACCAGCACCACAGTTTCATCCTGATTGCAGATGTCCAGGCCCTCACCGACAACTTTCACCATCCTGAGAAAGTGTCCCAGAATGTTCTGGAAGTGCTCAAGGACAATCTTGCAGTGGGACTCTCTCCGGAAAAATGCACCTTTGTCTTGCAGTCCCAGGTGCCAGAAATTGCCGAACTGACCGTCTTCTTCTCAAATCTGGTGACCGTCAGTCGCTTGCAACAGAATCCAACGGTGAGGCATGAGATCAGGCAAAAACAGGCCCTTTTTGGTGAATCTGTGACCTATGGGTTCCTGGGATACCCGATCAGTCAGGCTGCTGACATCACGGTGTTTCAGGCAGAGGTGGTCCCGGTGGGTGAAGACCAGTTGCCCATCATCGAACAGACCCGCGAACTGGTGCGCACATTCAACCGCCACTACGGTGAGGTGCTGAAAGAACCCCGTGCCCTGCTCTCCTCGCATTCCAGAATCAAAGGTCTTGATGGTCAGCAGAAGATGGGTAAGAGCCTGGGAAATGCCATCTTTCTGGCAGATTCAAGTGCAGACACAGAAAAGAAAGTGATGCAGGCCGTCACCGATCCACATAAGATCCGCAAGAATGACCCTGGACGCCCTGACATCTGCACGGTTTACACGTACCATGCCCTGTTTCAGCCTGACCACCTTCAGACGGTTTACCAGGAATGCAACAGTGGAACCCGTGGGTGTGTGATGTGCAAACGTGAGCTTGCTGCCTGCATCAACGCAGCCCTGCAACCCATTCGTGAACACCGGTCACAACTGGATGAGCAAGAAAGCACCCTGATCGAAATGCTGCTGGACCACACAGAAGTGGCCAGGAGCACCTCCCGTGAAACCCTCAAGGCCACACGAAAAGGCATGCACCTGCTCCTTCCACGAGGTCCGGGCTCGATATAATGGGCCGTGTGCGTCTTTTACTGACTTCTCTTTTGTATTTGCTGCTGGTGATTGGCATCTGGGTGCTGGAAGAATACGAAGAGTCCCATCTGGGGATCACCGTGGCCCTCACCTACTCACCTCACTTTTTCTGGCTGATTCCGCTCTTTTTGCTGATGCACTCTGCTTTTCGCAAGAAAAACTGGGCTGCTCTGGATGTGCAGGCCCTGACCCTCATTTTTGTGATGGTCGCCCTGATGAATCTGCGCATCCCCACTCCTCAAGAATGCACAGGCCATCCCCTGGCCCTGATGAGCTACAGCACCCATCAGGGCCAGGTGTCTGCCTTTGTGCTGCAGAACATCCTGACCGTGCATCAACCTGAGGTTGTGCTTTTGCAGGACACAGCACCCTCCACCTCCATGTACATCTCCAGCCTGAAACGCTCTGGCTGGTTTACGGCTGAGCATCAGGGTCTCATCACCCTGAGCCGTTACCCACTGAAAAAACAGCAAGGACTGTCCAGTGTGCACGCTCTGGTCACGGATCTGCAGCTTCAGCGTCGCACGGTGAGAATCATCAATGTCCTGCTCCCAGAAGTGCGTGATCCTCTAAAGTTCCAGCTCCAGGCCCGAACCCATCAGGGGGTGCTCAAACAGATCCTTGGTCTGGCCTCCAGAAACACAGTGATTGCCGGAAACTTCAATGCCGTTCCACATGGCCTGTGGGTCAAGCCCCTGAGAGCGAGATACAGCGAAGCCATGGGACTGGGCTTTGGTTACACCTATCCCACATTTCTCCCTGTGGAACGACGGGATCAGGTCTGGTACTCTGGTGGGCTCTGTCACCAGAAGCATGAAGTGCTGCCAGAAAGAGGCTCAGATCACCGTGCCATACAGGTGAAACTGAGTGTTAATTGAAGCCACTGTTTGCATTAAGCGCAACTTAAAGCAATGCAAGGAACTTCACAGTACGATGGTCTCATGAAAAGAAGACTTGCCACCCTCAGTCTGATGCTCGCTGGATGTGCTGCTGTACAGGGCAGCCCAACCTTTGAAGTACATGATGTGCTCTTTTATGGCGATTCCAATGATCGTGTGACCTGGTTCTATGACACCCAGATGGATCGTCAAACCAAGCCCCTGAAAATCAATGGACTGGGCTATGAATTGAAGCAGCAGACCGCCACCGACAGTTTTGCACTGGCCGGAACCCTTGCCATCAATGGACAGAGCAGCCTGCTGACCAAAACCACCACCATTCCCAAGGACTTTACAGTCACCTACAACCCTGCAAGCTCAAATTATTACATCAAAACCTCCCGTGCCCTGGAGGGCGTCTACCTGTTGCAAAACAACAACTGGTACCGCATCTCCAGCAGTGTCAGAGCAGGATTCAGTGGTGAAGCAGATGCAGATTGGCGTTCAAATGGCCTCCAGGGTGTGGGTCAGCTGACCGACGCGGAAGCTGTGGCCCTCAGCAATGTGCTGGCGAAAGACCAGCCTGTGGTGGTGGCCGTTCTGGCAGACAGCCCTGACCCCAGACTCAATGTGGAACCTGCTCCTGCCCAGTACCGCACCACTGCATTGTTTGTCCAGAAAGGCATTCCTCAGGAAATTCGCCGGACAGGAGGCCCTGTGACATTCAGTCAGGTGCGTTATGCAGGCAACAGCGGGTATGGCAGCAGCAACTTCGGAGCAGCACTCATCACCAGTGAAAGCACCTACCAGTCCATCTGGTCCAAGACCAACTCCATCATTCTTCCCACACCTTCTGCACCCGACATCGATTTCAATGCCTCCTCTGCAGTGTTCCTGTTCCTGGGGCAGCGTCCCACTGGAGGGTACGGCTTCAAGGTGAACAGCATGGAAGCCCGGGGCAGCACGCTGATCGTGCGGGTCACCGTCTCCGAACCCAAGCCCGGGGCCATTCTGACCCAGGCTTTCACCAGTCCATGGGGTCTGTACACGGTTGCCGGGAAGTATACAAGCCTGCAGGTGATCGACCAGAACGGCAACACGCTGGTGCAAACCAGCAGCAACAGAAGCCCGCTTTAACCCAGCTGAGGTGCAAAGAAGAGAGGCGCTTTTAAGCGCCTCTCTTTGTCTTTATTCTTCGGTCTTTCTGGGCTTCCATTTCTTGCGGCCTTCTGGGGGCGAACCTTCAGCATTGTTTTCTGGGGCATCAGGTTCATCTGATGAAACAGCTCGCTGATCAGCCTCAGGATTCACCACAGGTTGCTGGGCCGACTTGCTACCCCACTTTTTGCGTGCTGGTGTTTGCACAGAAACAGATGGAGCATTGAGAGGTTCTGCTGTCACCTGCTCTGTGGTGGGAGCAGGACTCTCCTGTGGTTCAGAGGGTTGGTGCGAAACAGGAGCCTTCAGGGCTTCTGGCGTTTCCTGTTTTGCTGCGCCTCCCCACTTTTTGCGTGGTGTTTCAGAAACCTGAGGAGCCTCCTCTTGCTGCATCACCACTTGAGGCCCGGATGGGTCTGCTGGCTCCTCTTTTTTGCCTCCCCATTTTTTGCGGGTTGCAGGTTCTGTTGCAGATGGGGCTTCTGTGGAAGCTGTCGATGACACATTTTCGGACTCAGGAATCACAGGGGTTGCTGCATCTGGAGTCGCCTGTTTATCTGCTCCCCATTTTTTGCGGGCCACAGGAGCATTTTCACTGGAAGCACTTTCACCGGAGGTTGCCTGTTGTACAGGGTTGGAACCTGGAAGCAAGGGAGGTGTTTCCTGGGCAGCGGACTCAGGTTTGCTGCCCCATTTTTTACGGGTCGGTGCGGGGTGACCTGCTGGTGCATCAGTGGGACGCTCGATCTCAGCAGGCAATTCAACAGTGGACGTTTCAGGGGCAACCTCGGCAGTCTTGCTGCCCCACTTCTTGCGGGCAGGCGCTGGCTGTTCTGTTGGAAGCTGCTCTTCCTGTGTCACAACAGGTTCAATGTGATGGATGGGAGCCTCCTGGGCCACCTGAGGAGCAGCAGGGGTCGCTTCTGCTCCAGCAGGCTGAGGTTGAAGCTCAGGTTGCTGGAGAGGTTCAGCACCCTCTTTTCCTGTAACACGTTCCAGCAGCAGCTCTGCGACATCTTTCACTTCGATGCTGGTGTCTGCCTTGCTTGGGCTGGAATTCAGCATGCTCTTGCAGAAAGGACAGCCTACCGCCACAGTGTTGCCTTCTTTGGACTGGTCAAGCCTGCGCTGGATTTCCATGAAGCGGGCTTCGCTGATGCGCAGTTCTCCATCCTCTTCCTCTTTCCAGAACTGCGCCCCGCCTGCACCACAACAGAAGCTCTTCTCGCGGGTGCGTTCCAGTTCCAGCACCGTGGCCCCCATGCTCTTCAGAACATCACGGGGAGCATCGTAAATTCCGTTGTGCCGTCCCAGATAACAGGGATCATGAAAAGTGACCTCTCCACCCTTCTCGATGGGTTCCAGCAGGTGGTCATTGAGCAGTTTCTCCAGGTATTCGGTGTGGTGAATCACCTGGTAATTTCCCCCAAGCTGTGGATACTCGTTTTTCAGTGTGTTCATGCAGTGGGGGCAGGTGGTTACGATGAGCCTGGCATTTGCGGCATTCAGGTTGCTGATGTTGCGCTCTGCAAGTTGCTGGAAAAGAAGTTCATTTCCTGCACGTCTTGCACTGTCCCCTGTGCAGGTTTCTTTTTTCCCCAGAACAGCAAAGTTCACTTTGGCCCGTTCCAGAAGCTGCACAAAACTGCGGGCCACCTTCTGGGCTCCGGGATCATAGGCCGCTGCACAACCCACCCAGTACAACACATCGGGGTTCGGGTTCTGGTCGATGGTGGGAACATGCAGTCCCTGTGCCCAGTCCATGCGTTTGTCCTGAGAAATGCCCCAGGGGTTCCCTGCACGTTCCATTCCCCGAAAGGCCATGTTGAGTTCCTGGGGGAAATCCCCTTCCACCAGCACCTGGTGACGCCGGATGTCGATGATGTCCAGCATCTGTTCGTTCTGTACAGGGCACACATCCATACATGCCCCACAAGTGGTGCAGGCCCACACCGCATCTGGGGAAATCACCATGTCGAGCAGGATAACGTCATCTTGACCGGCATTGAACGCCATGCGCTTGTTGATTTCCATTGCAGCCGGGCTGAGGGCCTTGCCTGTCTGGGTGCCAGGGCACACATCCTGGCAGCGGTTGCACTGGATGCAGGCATAGGCATCCACCAGTCGGGGCCACTCCAGATCAGACATTTTCTGGGCACCCATCTTGAGTTCTTCTGCTTCAAGATCAACTTTCTGCAGCGGAATGGTCCCAGAATTCTCAAAGCGCTTCACGGCATATTTCACGGGAGCCATGAACAGGTGGATGTGTTTTGAATAGGGAAAGTAACTCAGGAACAGCAGAATGCTGCCCAGAGCGCCCCAGTATCCAAAAGCAAATCCAGAAAGGGCCGTTTCAGGTGTGACCCCCAGGCTGGAAAGCAGGCCTGCAACGCTGGAGGCCAGAGGCTGGAATGCATCACGATACTGTCCGTCTTCACTGAAGTAGATGAGCTTGAAGCCCTGTCCCAGGATGCGGCAGCCCACGTGAAACAGAATGAAGCTGCTCACAATCACACTGTCACGGGAGATGTATCGCTCAAGCACTTTGGGATGCAGCAGGGTGCGCTGATTCCAGGAGAAGACCCTCTTTCCTCTCGGAGAAAACCTGCGGATGGACAGGCTGATCACACCCAGCAGCACACCCAGACTGAGCAGGTCTGCCAGCAGGTTGTAAATTGCTCCAATGGGGTTGCCTGACGAGATCTCCAGATGGAAATATCCTTCCAGAAAATCAATCAGGTTCACCAGCAGGTAGAAGGTGAAACCATACATGATCAGGCTGTGGAAGAAGCTGACCAGGGGTCTTTTTCTGAAGACCCTGGACTGGGTAAGGGTGGTGGCGAGAGAGTACAGCAGCCTCCGCACAGGTTCGTTGAAACGCAATTCAACTGCATCACGTCCAGAGCGAATGTTGGCGTAAACCTGCCTGAATCCCTTGAGACTGACCGCAATGGCCAGAAGTCCGAACAGGGCAAAAAGCACCTGGTGCAAAGTGGGGAGCACCTGAAACCTCCATTTGTGTACCGAGTCTAATTTTGTCTAGGTTATCATGTCTGCGCGAAGGTTTCCACCCAGAACTTGTGGGAGCAACAGCCTGAACAGCACCAGGAAATTGACCTTATTCTATCCAATCTCTGCCCGTCTGCAGCTGTCTCCCTTTCTCATCTTCCACGAAAATGGATGGGTAGAGCGATGGAGCTGGAGAAGGTCCTCAACTGTTTGAAAAGCCCAAAAAGGGGGTTCCAACTCCAGGCAGACCATCCGCTGTTGATCCTTGCAAAAAGAACTGTACACAGGACAGCGTTCCTGACCTTCCTCATTCGCTGTCTTGGTTCTTCACACGCGTCTCTTGACGCTGACAATATGCTTCATGACCCTGGCTCACGCCGATCAAAGGGTTGGTTCATCTCTTACGCTGGGTTGCAAAGAGTCTATTGCTTTCGCGGTCTGCTCTGGCTGAGCCGCTCCCTCAGCCCAGGGAACTAAACCCCCTCTGGGCAAGCATCCATCAGGACAAGACAACGAAGGGAATGGCACGACCCTTGAAAAACCCACCTTCCAAGCCTGGTTTATTGATGTTCGCAATAGGGACCTACAGTTCTTTTTGCTGAGCACCGCGAAGGGAACGGGCAGGACAGTCGAGGAGATTGCACTTGTTTTTGCGTAGATCAATAAATGAGAAGCCAATAAATGATTCGTATAGACATCCTTATACAGAGTTCATGCTTTTTGTCTGCACCCACAATTTTCTGATCCATTTTCCTTCCTGAAGGGATCGCCTGGCCTGGGGTGTTCTGTGCGTCCTGCCATTCGATCAAAACCATCCTCAAGTCTTACAGAATAATCCAGAGCCTTTTAAGATCTCTGTAAGACTTTCTTGAGAGTCCCTGCAGCATACTGAAATTACGTTAAGGAACTTCTCATCCCTTAACTGCAATCCCCTGTCCAAAGAGTCTTTATTCCATGCCTGATCTCTGCGGACAACAAGGAGCAAGTATGCGCAAAGTAGATTTCAGCGCAGGTTTCACCGTGATCGAGTTGCTGATCACCATCTCAGTCATTGGGATCTTGGCAGTCATTCTGGTCCCGAATCTGCTCAGGGCATTCAAAAGTGCCCATGACTCAGAGGCAAAAGCCTACATCTATGATGCTGTGAAGTTCCAGGAAATGAGCCGAGTAGACACTGGAAATTACACGGACAAAGCAACCCTGCTTACACTGGGCCTCAGGGAGGAACCCAATCAACTCATCCTGAATGTCACAACTGCAACTGGGACGTTCTGCATGAGTTCAACCCATCAGGGTGGCAGCGGCAAAACTTTCTATGCCACACCTGAGCTTGGAGTCACTGAAAGTGCCTGCTAGAGGCCATCCAGCAACTCGCTTTTTGATGAGAATTCAAGGGTCAGCAGAGACGCCTGTGATCTTGTAAGATTTCTGAAAGACTTCATCCATTACCCTGAGATCGTTAAGGAATTTCTCATCCCTTAGCAGCAATTCACCCGCTCCTGAGTTGTTATTTCATGCCTTTTCTCAGGGGCACAAGGAGTTACACATGCGCAAAGGTCAAGCCAACGCTGGTTTCACCCTCATCGAGCTGCTCATCGTCATCGCCATCATCGGCATTCTGGCCGCCGTGCTGATTCCCAACCTGCTGGGTGCACGTAAGCGTTCCAACGACGTGGTCGCCAAATCCTACCTGAACGACGCTGTCAAGTTCCAGGAAATCACCCAGGTGGACGACAGCACCTACACCAACAGCGAGACCACTCTGGTTTCCAAAGGTCTGAAATCTGAGCCTGCCCAGGTCAGTCTGGTCGTCGTTTCCGGCAACACCAACACCTACTGCATGAGTGCAACCCACGGTGGCGGCAGCGGCAAGACCTTCTATGCCACCCCTGCCAGCGGCATCACTGAAATTGCCTGCAGCTGATCCCAGAACAGCACTTGCAGTTTTATCGTAAAATACCTAGCAGCGTAATGGATCTTGAGATCCATTACGCTTTATTTTGTGTTTAGGAGACATATGCTTCAAAAGAGAAGTTCTGGTGGCCATGTCATCGTGTTTGTATTCTTTTTGCTTTTTCCGCTCATCATTTTGCCACAAAGTTTGATTCCTGATCCCTGGGCCGATGGTAAATTTTTCATCATGCTTGCTACCGCCTTGTTTTTTGCGACACAGATCAAGCTTTCAGACTTCAAGACTCCATTCTTTCTACTGATCATAGTCCAACTTATTCTTTATTCGATTTCCTGTATCATCTCTTCTCAGGAAAGCTTTATATATTTGTTTGGACTAAACAATAGAGAGGACGGGATTATATATAACACAACACTTTCCATTTTTGTGATGGGGATTTATTCATATTTTTTGCGCAACAAAATAAATGAACAAAATATATATTTACCGCTTACCATTGTGTTTTCAATGGAGTTCATATATTTTGTTTTACGATTATACAATATTGATATCGTTGCATTGTTTTTGACGGGTGGAGGGCGGTTTCCTGATTTTGTTGGTACGTTTGGTAATTATGGTATCTTTGCATATTTTACCATCCTCTGTTACATTATTTTTCTGGTTAAATTCTTTACTGGTGATCGACGATTTATTGCACCTCTGTTTCTTTCTGTGCTTATAATAGTTTTCACTTACAATAGAACAATTATTGCATCGTTTCTATTGGCAAATATCGTATTTGTGGTTTTTTACAACAAGAAATGGTGGTTCTTGTTGGCCATAGCCGCATTGGTGGCAATTTTGGTGCCTGTCCGTAATTTTTTTCCAGCCAACAACAACTTGAGTACAGGGAATCGGTCCATCGTTTCTTCGTCTACCCTTCAAACTCGGCTGGCCTACTGGGGTATGGCCCTCGATATCGCACAAAAAACACCCTTTCAGCCATTACTTGGGCTTGGCAACACGGGCATGATCCTGGGTCAGATAAGATACATTGACACTGAAAGAATTGCCAGGGCTTACCTGCTTGAAGAAAACATCAATGAAGAATTGGTGGACTGGGAGAAGAAACCTTCTGAGAGTGGTATTGAGGCTTTAGGGGTCTTATACATAACAACCAAAACAGCCAGCGGTCAAAATCTGACTAGATTCTTTAAGTACAACACGGATAGAGCTCATAACTTTTTTCTGGACAAAACCGTCGCAGGCGGTCTTGTATATGCAATTATTCTCTCTATTATCATATTTTATCCCATTGTTTATTTTAGACGATTAAAACATGATCTACTGTATTTAGTGTACTTCCTGTGGACAGTTGCGACTTTTGCTTTCTACATGTTTTGGTTTCCTTTTTTACAAACTGAACCTATATTTATGATCGTCGTTGCAATTGGTTGGGCAAAGATGCAAAAAACCAAAGAGGCAAGGATACATCTCTTAGATAGTACGGGTAACCAGAAAATTGCTTCAGAAGGGCCACAAAATGAATAGAAGTATTGGTGATTGGGGCAAAGTTGCCATTGCTGGATTTTTCTTGCTTTTTCCTCTAATTGTTCTACCTAACACAATTACCAATTTTATTTGGAGTGAAGGGAAAATAATATTATTAGTGTTAATAGCTTTACTTTTTGCGTTAATGACAAGATTTAAAGGATTAACACCACTATTTGCTATATTGCTATCAGCTCAATTGTTATTTTTTGCATTATCCTGCTTTATGAGTGGATCGGGGATTTATTTTTCATTTTTTGGTGTAAACGGAAGAGACGATGGATTATTTTATCAAACATTTCTCTTTATTTTTTCCCTGGGTTTATTTTCCTACGCCAGCAGAAAATCTGATGTCATCATTGAAACTATCTACAAAGCTTCTATTCCCGTTCTCTTTATTCAGATTCTCTTAGTGGTCCTAAAGGTATTTAACCTAGATGTAGTGGCAATATATGCCCATGGAGAAACCGCCAAGTTTAATGATTATACTGGAACCATAGGAAATTATGGAGCATTGTCGTATTTAATTATGATTTTTTACTGTTTATACATTTCTCGTTATCTACAATATAAGTCTAGATTTGATTTATTTTTGATAATCATAGCTATATTGTTCATAGGTTTCCTGTCAAACAGAACTACTTTTGCAGCCGTTATCCTGATCAATTTGTTGCTATTGGTGAAGTATCGATGGATAATGATTCCCCTTGCTCTAAGTGCCCTTTTGTTCGTCTGGACACCTCTGGGTGGCTTGAAGGTTTTCAAGTCAACCAATGGTGCTCTGGAGAGAACCGTTAAGTCTTCTGCAACTTTAAAGTACAGATTGACCTACTGGGCTCTTGCCGCTGATGTTTTTCAAAAAACCCCACTTCAACCCTGGCTGGGTCTGGGCAATGATGGTTTCACTCTTGGCCAGGTGAGGTATGGAGACACAAACGCAATTGTCAGGGCTCAACTGGAAGAAGATGGCATCAAAGGCAAAATCACAAAAGTACAAAAATTACCTTCCAGCAGCAAGATTGAAACCCTGTCTTCACTGGTAGTGACGACACAAGCCGAAGACAAAAAAACAAATATTCTATATAGCTATCTAATAGATAAAGTTCACAACAATTATTTGGACATGATCATGAGAGGAGGCGTCATCTACATGATCATCAACGTACTGATACTGGTTTTACCACTGCTCAAAATTATAAAACAAAAGGATTTTGTCTCCAATTCCGCTTCTCTGGCGATCATATCAACCCTGGCTTATTATGTTTTCTGGTTTCCCTTCTCAAGCGTTGAGCCTCTGTTCTATGTCTTTGTGGTGCTTGCCTGGGCCAGAGCCTATCCAATTTCCCCTCTTGTTGATCTACACAAAAGCAAGTAAACCTCCTCTATTGATGTTCGCCGAAAGAACTGCAGTTCTTTCGGCGAACATCAATACGCCATAGACCAAATCATGGAGGGGACCCTGGCTTTCAAGGGCCAGGGTCCCCTCCACAAGGTTGAGTCTTACGGCAGCATCTCAACGCTCACAGCAGGCATCCGCGTTCCCAGCACGTCCACACCATAGGCATTGAAGTTCTGCACCAGCATCTTGCCTGATCTTCTGGACACCCGAATGCCTTCAGGGACATCCAGAACAGAAACTCTGGCTTCAGCAAGTGCCTCTCTCAAAAGGTCGTAAACAAGTCCAGGACTGTGTGCTCCAATGGTCAGCACATTCCCTTTGCGCATCACTGCACATACACCTGCCAGTGGTCCAGATTCATAGACATGCACTGGTGTGGCATCTTCACACTGGTACCCCTCTGCCCACAAGGTCACATCGTACTGGTCCACCTTTTCTCGCAAGCCTGGGCGGAGGGAATCAAAATTTCTCAATTTTCCACCCACCAGATCTGCCAGAGTTCCGAACTGTCCTGTTTCAGGGGTACGGCCTGAAGCAGTACGGTAAGCTGTTCTTGGACCAAAAATCAGCAGAGCATGCTCAGTGGCTTTCCTGAGGGCCTCCATGGTCTCCTCTGTCATCAAGGTGAGGGCTGGAGCCACAATCAGGGCGTACTTTGACAGGTCTGAACTGGGATGAACCACATCCACATCCACACCCAGACTGCGCAGGGTGGAGTAATACAGCATCACCTGACGCCAGTAACTGAGGTCCTGGTTGTGTTTTTGCTGGTCCCAGATCCACAGGGATTCGTAGTCGTGAAGCAGGGCCACCTGCGCAGGAACATCTCCTGCCGGAAAATCTGAAAGAGAAAGGGCCTTCACCTCGTCAAAACCCCGGTCTGGAGTTTCATCGTGGCGCAAAAGCCCTGAGTGCATCACCTCCTGGGCCATGGTTGCTGCACGCCAGCGAAAGTAAGACACGGTGTCTGCACCATGTGCCCATGCCTGGGCTGTCCACAATTTCACTGCACCATCTGCAGGAAGAGGATTGTACGGAGCCCAGTTGACCTGACCGCATTGCTGCTCCATCACCCAGAAAGGCAGTGGATGGCCACCCTGGTAAGCTTTGAGGCCACGGTAAAGGTCATGGTTGAAGCTGATCAGGTCAGGATGGCCGGTGCGGGCATACTTCTGCTTGACTTCATCACTTTCCCAGCTGGCAAAGAATTCCAGCATCCCGGTGGGGTATGCATCCCAGCTGACAAAATCCAGGCATTTTGACACTTCATAATGGTCAAAATCTGAGAAGAAGATCATGAAGTTGTGGGTGATGAAGCGCCCTGGAGAGCATTCCCGGAGAATGCTGACCTGTTCTTCCTGAAAGGTCCTGATCATGTCAGAAGCAAATCGGCAATAATCCAGCACATGGCTCGGGTTCGGTTCAGTCACGGTCAGGTTGGGAAGCCCGATCTGGTCAAAGCCTGAGTAGGTCTGACTCCAGAACACATTGCCCCACGCTTCATTAAGCTGGTCAATGCTTTCGTACCGAGACTGCAGCCACATTGGAAATGCAGCCTGACTGGCAGGTCCGTAACTGCGGGTGGTGTCGTGGCAACCGAACTCATTGTCTGTCTGCCACCCAGCAACCCCGGGATGTTGCCCATAGCGCTCAGCCATGGCACGGGTGATGCGTCTGGAATGCTCACGGTAAACCTCAGAGGCGAAATCGTAGTGTCTGCGAGATCCAAAGGCCCGGACCTTCCCCTGCGCATCCCAGGCCAGAATTTCGGGATGCTTGCGAATCAGCCAGGCTGGAGGGGTGGCTGTGGGTGTGCAAAGGACCACTTTCAATCCTTCCCGGTGCAGGACTTCGACAGCCTCATCGAGCCAGGTCCAGTTGTATTCCCCTTCTGTGGGCTCCATCAGGGCCCAGGCAAATTCTGCAATCCGCACATAGGTCAGGCCCAGTTCTTTCTGTTGCTGGGCGTAGATTTCCCAGCGATCACGTGGAACATGCTCAGGATAGTCGCAGACGCCCAGGGTCAAATGGGGATGGTGTTGTTCTGTCATCGTTTCAATTATCCTTTAACCGAGCCACCCGCAACACCTGCAATGATCTGGCGCTGGGCAATCACAAAGAGGATCAGGAAAGGAACGGTGGACAGTGCGGTACCCATCATGATGCCCCCCCATGACACGCGGGTCAGGCCCACCAGGGTCCCTAAGGCCACCGGAATGGTGTAGGCATCCTTGTTGTTCAGCACCAGAAGAGGCCACAGGTAATCGTTCCAGCTCGACAGAAACAACAGAATGGCGAGGGCTGCAAGGGCTGGACGCACCACAGGCAGGGCAATTTGCCAGAACACCCGCCACTCACTGGCTCCATCAATCCGGGCTGCGTTGAGCAGATCCGTGTGCACGATCAAAAACGCCTGTCGCATGTAGAAAATCCCAACGGTGTTTGCCAGGGTAGGCAAAATCACGGCCCAGTAAGTGTTGGTCAGGTGGAAGTTGCGGGCCATCAGGATGTACTGCGGGATGATCGTCACGAACACTGGAATCGCCAATGTCGCCAGGATCACCCCGAACCAGAAGTTCTTGCCCCAGAATTCGTACTTGGTGAACGCGAATCCTGCCATGCTGGTCAGCATCAGGCTGACCACGGTGTACAGCACCGCAATGATGATGGAGTTGCCCATCGCCCGCAGGAAGTTGGTGTCGGCCTGCAGGTTCTTGAAGTTGTTGACCGCTTCACTGCCAAACCATAAGGCTCCGGAGTAGATCCCGTTGTCCGGGTGGGTGGCGTACACCAGCATCAGGTACAACGGGGCCAGAAACAAAAGCGCACCAATGGTCATGAACACGTGCAGCAGCAGGGACTGCACACTTTCTGCAGCTTTGTGGTTCTGGTTTTCTTTGGCCTGGGTGTGGGTCTGGGTGGGTGTGGTCATGTGTTGTCCCTCCCGAGGAGGCGGAGTTGAATCCAGCTCACGAAGGCGCCCAGGATGGCAACCGCGTAAGCAATGGAACTGGCGTAGCCGAAGTTGAAGCTTCTGAAGCCTTGCTGGTACAGGTAGGTGCCCAGTGTCATGGTGGCATTCCCCGGTCCACCAGCAGTGATCAGGGCAGACTCGGTGAACAGCTGAAGCGTCCCAAACACCGACAGCACCATGCAGAACAGGATGCTTGGACGCATCAGGGGCAAGGTGATTCTCCAGAAGGTGGTCCACTTGGAGGCACCATCAATTGCAGCAGCCTCGTACACGTCTTTGGAAATGGATTGCAGGCCAGCGAGGAGGATGATGGCGTTGTATCCGGTCCAGCGCCAGGTGATGGCCAGCATGATCACAATGAGGGCTGGTGTGCCCTGGTTGAGCCAGTCCACGGAAGGCAGGCCCAGGGCGTTCAGGCCGTGGTTCACTGCACCGTACTGGGTGTTGAAAATCAGGCGGAAGATCGCCGAGTAAGCAGTGGTCCCCACCACCAGGGGAGCAAAAAACGCAAAACGGTAAAACCCCTTGGCCTTCAGCATCTGTGAATTCATGGCAATGGCCAGACTGATGGCGAGAGCCAGCATGAAGGGCACCTGAATCGCCAGAATGATCAGGGTGTTCTTCAGGGCGGTCATGAAAAAGGGATCTGCGAAAAGTCGAGTCCAGTTTGTGGTGCTGAATGCAAACCCCAGAATGCGGGAGTCGTCAAAAGAATCGATGAGGCTTTGAACCAGCGGATAAGCCCAGAACAGCAGGAAAATCAGCAGGTAGGGCAACAGAAAACCATACGGGACCAGGTTCTGCCTGAGTCGAAGCATGGGGGTCCTCCTTCGGGCAAGTGCACCCGTAACAGTGCATTACGGGTGCAAAAAGGGTCGGTCAATTCCTGAGATCAGGACTCACTTGGCGATGGGCAGTCCAGTGGTGGCACTGATCTGTTTCGCTGCAGCATCCAGTGCTTCCTTGGCACTCTTGTACTTGCCAGCCACAAAATCAGCCTGGACGACAATCATGACCTGACGGGCATCCTGGAAGAACTGCGTTCCTCTGGCAGCAGGCACATCCCCAAGGGTGTCCAGAATGGTCTTCCATACTTTCTGGTTGCCCCAGTACTTCTGCCCCTGAGCCACGTAAGGATCTTTGGCTGCACTCAGCAGGGAGGGCACCAGACCGTACTGTTTGAGCATGGCAATCTGACCTTCGTTGGTCGCCAGAGCGTGCTCAATGAACGCGTAAGCGGCTTCTTTGTTCTTGCTGCTGGCAGGCAGGGCCAGAGCGGAACCCCCCAGGTTGGCTGCACGCACGCCACCCTTCTTGTTGGCAGGCATGGTGTACACGCCCCACTTGCCACTCAACTCAGGAGCATTGCTGCGGATGGTGCCTTCATACCAGGCCCCGAACATCGAGGTGGCAATGTCTCCCTTCTTGAACGCCGTGATCTGCCCACCCCAGTCGCCGGTCTGCACAACTTTGGCGTCGTAGAGTTTTTTCACGGTATTTAATGCATCCACGCAACCCTGTTTGTTGACAGTCACTTCTTTGGCTTCGTTGTCGAAGTAGAAGCACCCGTTCTGGTTGGCGAGCATGCGGAACCACTCGTCATCACTTCCGTTGCCAATCACACCCATCTTGACCTTGCCACCGAACTTGGCATTCACCTTCTGGCCAGCCTTGATGAAGTCATCCCAGGTTTTGATGGAAGAGACACTCACTCCTGCTTGCTTGTAGAGGTCACGGCGGTAGAACATCACCACCGGGCCGGAGTCCCAGGGCATGGCGTAACGCTTGTTGCCCACACTCAGTTCCGTCCATTTGAAGGCGGGAAAGCTTTTGAGGTACTTGCCTGCCCCAAGGGTACTCAGGTCGGTGAAGCAGTCGGGAAATCTGGCCCAGAACACTTCGGCTTCACCATTTTCCACGCTGTACACATCAGGGAGGTCTGCTCCACCTGCGGCGCAACCTGCGAGGCCACGGTCATAGACATTCTGGTTGCCGAGGTCCACCACTTTGACTTTCACTTCGGGGTACTTCTTGTTGAAACTCGGGATGGTGGCTTCCAGGGCTTTGGCAGCCACGTCCCAGCTCCACACCGTGATTTCCCCTTTGGGGGCGGCAGCAGCAGCACCTGCCACCAGTGCCAGACTGAACAGAACGGTTTTCTTCATACCTCTCCTCCTTAAAACGTCTCCTCTGAGACAGCAAACATCCTGACCCACCTGCAATACAGAAGGGCAAACAGACCTGTACCTCACAGCGGCAGACTGTGGGGTGAAACAGCGCAACAATTTCCCGCAATCTGAGGGTCCTCAGACTGTCAAGACAATGGAATGAATGGGGGTTGTCCTCTGAAGGGTTCAGAGCACAGGGGGATGGTCAAGCTTTACTGGATCAGACCACCAGCACGCGAAGTCCGGTTTGCTCCAGTTCATGCAGGTCATTGCGTTTGACCCGGTGGTCGGTGATGAGCGCAGTGATGCCAGACAGGGGTGCGATCAGGGCAGTGGATTCGGTTTTGATCTTTTCGTGGTCGGCCAGCACATAGACCTCTTTGGAGTTCTGGCAGACCGCCCGTTTGACTTCCGCTTCAGGCAGGTTCTTGTTGCTGACCCCAAAGTCGGCACTGACCCCGTTGCAGCCAATGAAGGCCTTGTCAAAACGGAAATTTCGGATGATTTCCATGCCGTAAGGCTGGACCAGGGAGTGTTGCAGTTTGCGTACGGTCCCGCCGGTCACCACGATGGTGAACGACTGTCTGGTTTCGAGTTCAAGCGCAATGTTCAGGCCATTGGTGACAATGGTGACATGCTGCAGGGTGTTGGGAAGGGCACGTGCCAGAGCCGTGCAGGTGGAACCCACATCAATGAAGATGGTGTCTCCGTCCTGAACCAGTGAAGCTGCCTTTTTGGCGATGCGTTGTTTTTCAGCTTCGAGAATCTTGCGGGTCTCTTCGAGAGGCCGCTCGACCTTTTGCAAAATGGGTTTGGTGGCTCCTCCACGGGTGCGGTGAATCAGACCGGACTCACTGAGGCGGGTCAGGTCACTGCGGATGGTGACAGTGGACACACCGAGCAGGTCAGCCAGTTCCTCTACCGTGACTTTCCCGGCTTGTTCAATACGTGACAGGATGATGTCGTCTCGTGTGGCCATGACCTGTTCCTTTCCGTTCTTTTGCTTGTTTCAATTTTTACTCCACTTCTTGCGAAATGTCAAGCACCCCCGGTTTCAAAAGCTTCACAATTTGCGTTGTTTTTGAGAGACAACAAAGTCAGTCTTTCAGATAAATTTCAAGTATTCCCTATTCTGTACACGTTTTTTCGAAGATCCTCTATTTACAATGCCGATCACCCAGCAATGATCCTGCTCCAAAACTTTCAATTTTTTCACTTTAGAAGCGAAAGGTTGTTCACACTTTTTCGAAACCCATGAACACCTGTTCACCCTGAACCCTCCCCTCAGGAATTCCTGAGGATGCCCGTACGAAAAAGCCCTGCAAGGCATGGAAACTCGCTTCAGGCGTTCTATAATAAATGTCATGATCAACAACCTTGAAGTGCGGAACCTGGCCATTGCCGACGCACTCGATCTGGAATTGAGTGAGGGCCTGAATGTGTTCTCCGGGGAAACCGGAGCTGGAAAAAGTTTGATTGTGGATGCCCTCGAATTGCTCCTCGGTGCCAGAGGGAGCGCGGATCTGGTTCGCACCGGGGAAGACAGTTTGCTGGTCACCGCCTGGTGGAAAGACCAGTCGGCCAGTCGCAGGGTTTCCACCGCTGGACGTTCCACCGCCCGCATTGAAGGCGAAGTGGTCACAGTCAAGGAACTGGCAGAGTTCACCTCTCCCAGGGTCACTGTTCACGGACAGCATGCTGCTCAGGAACTGCTGGGCATCAAAAAACACCACGCCTACCTGGACCGGGCACTCTCTGCCCAGGTGGTGGAGGGCTTCAAAAGTGCATACCAGGCCTACATGGCAGCCCAGAGCCGCCTGAATGCCCTGAAACAATCTGAACTGGAACGCAACCGGCAACTGGACCTGCTCTCCTATCAGCTTCAGGAAATCGATGAGGTCAAATTCAATGTGGGTGAGGACCTGCTGGTGCAGGAGGAAGTCACACTCCTGAGCAACATGGAGCAAATTGCCAATGGGGCCAGCACGGCTGCAGAAATCCTGTCGAGCAGCGAGCAGAATGCTCTGGATGCCATAAGGGCAGCCATGAAGTCTCTGCAGGGACCATCAAGGTACAGCGAAGATGCCAAGAACCTGCTTGCAGAATTGAGAGAGGCCCTCAGCACCCTGACCGCCATCAGTCAGGAACTGGTCTCCCTGTCCGAAAACAGTGTTCCTGATGAAGAAAGGCTCCACCGGCTGGAAGAACGGCTGGGCAAGCTGCACCGCCTGCAAAGCAAATACGGACCTTCCCTGCAAGATGTTCTGCATTACCGGGAACAGATCTCTCTGGAGCTTGAAACCCTGGAATCCCAGAATGCCGACCTCAGCAGCCTGGAATCGGAGATTGAAACCCTCAGGGCTGTGGTGCAAAAACGGGCAGAAGAACTGTCCCAGGCCCGATTGAGCGCAGCTCCCACCCTGAGTGTGAGACTGGAAGCTGTGGTGCAGGCCCTGGGGATGCCCAATGCACGCCTGATGTTTGAAATCAGCCCCAGCGACCTGGGACCAAACGGACTGGAAGATGTGGTGCTGCTCTTCAGTGCCAACATGGGGGAGCAACTGAAGGAAATCGGAGCGATTGCATCAGGGGGCGAGCTTTCCCGCGTGATGCTGGCCATCAGCACCGTGCTGGGGAGTGAAACCCCCACCGTGGTTTTCGACGAGGTGGATGCCGGGATCGGTGGGGAAACCGCCATGAAAGTCGGAGAGCAACTGTCCCGCCTGGCCCGCAACAAGCAGGTGCTGGTGGTGACCCACCTGCCACAGATCGCAGCTTTCGCAACCCAGCACTTCAAAGTGGAAAAAGCCACCAGTGCTGAAGGACGCACCGTGTCCCGTGTCACCCGCCTGAACGATCAAGCGAGGCTTTTTGAACTGGCCCGCATGCTCAGTGGCAGCACCTCCAGCGTGGCCGTGCAACACGCGATGGAGCTGCTGGACAGTGCCCGCGCTTTGCCCCTGGACGTCTGAATATCATCCCATCCAGGCACAGTTTTTGTTTTCGAAAGAAATGAAAGCTGTGTCTGTTCTGCAGCCCCACACCACCGGAGGAAACCATGGACCTGGAGATGCTGGAATTTTCCGAAGCCAGAGCTTTTGTCGCCCAGTACCAGCACGCCCCTGCCAGCTTTGGGCTCAGCACCTCCTGGCAGGGGAATGTCTGTCAGTTGCTTGCTCCGAAACTGGACGTTTTCATGTTCAATCGGCTGATCGGAACAGACTGGTCTGGAGACTGGGAAAGCCTGCTTCTCCCCTACCAGCAAGCAGGGCTGCAAAAATACGGCATTCAGGTGGCCCCCAGCCTGCTCACCACCGAACTGAAAAACCGCATCGAGGCAGCAGGACTTGAACACCGCAGCAACTGGGTCAAGATGTACCGCAGGGCAGGTGACGCACCCGATGTGTACACCCCTTTTCGCATCGAAAGAATTGATTCCCGCCATGCCGCTCATTTTGCTGAAGTGGTCACCCTGGGATTCCAGATGCCTGCCTTCCTGCGGCCCTGGGTGGCCAACCTGGTGGGAATTCCAGGCTGGGTGTCCTACCTGGCTTTCAAAGACAACACCCCTGTTGGTGCAGGGGCTTTATACACCCAGGGCGAAGTGGGCTGGCTGGGTCTGGGTTGCACGCTGCCCGAGCACCGCAATCAGGGGTCTCAGGGGGCCATCATGCGGACCCGCATCCGGGATGCCCATGATCTGGGTTGCCAGTGGGTGGTGGTGGAAACCGGTGAAGAAACCCCGGAACATCCCAATCCCTCCTACCACAACATGGTGCGCATGGGTTTCAAACTGGCCTACAGCCGCATGAACTTCCTTGCCCGATCAATTCAGTGAATGTGATAACCTTGCAAACCGGTGCTTTCGGACCACTGGGTGTCCAGGATTCTGGGCTGGGATGCAGGATTTCCACGCTTGATCCAGTGCAAGAAGCGTTCAAGATCTTTTTCGTGGCCTTCTGCGACCACTTCCAGGCGGCCATCTTGCAGGGTTTCGATGTAACCGCACAGTTTCAGGTCGAGGGCGTAGCGTTTGAGAAATTGGGGGTAACCGTTGAAGTTCCCCCCCACCAGACAGCTGAGTCTTTTCACGCCCCCATTGTGCCATGAAGCCCAGCATCAAAAGGTGACCCGGTCAGGCCGTGACCATCAGACTTGAACATGATCATGATGTTGCTCAATTGACTGAAGGAGAGCAAGATGAGAAAATCCATCACCCGTTTTCATCTCAGAATGGTGTTTAATATTTAGCGTATGTGGCGAAGAATCCTCGGTTGGGGAACCCTCGGACTGGTGCTCCTGCTGGTCATTCTGCTTGGTCTGCTGGTGAGTCCAGTCGGGCTTCGTCTTGTTTTGAATTTCGTCCAGAACTCAGGCACCCACATTGAAGCACAGGGCATTCGTGGGTGGCTGTGGGATTTCACACTGCAGGACGTCAGATACAGCCAGCCCGGGGTCAAGGCCCAGGCCCAGGAAGCCCGCATCCAGCTGGGGCTCTCTGAAATCTTTGCCAAAACCATTCACATTCGGGCTGCCCTCAAGAAGGCCCACATTGATCTGGACCCCAGCAAACTGGAAGGGGGTGGAGAAGGCACCTGGCAGACCCAGCTGGATGCCCTGCAAGTGGAACAGACCACCCTCAGCCTCAATGGAACACCCATCAATGTCCCGGATGCCGAGCTCTCCCTGACCAACCAGTCACCCCGCACCCTGCAATCCCAGATCAAAACCCGCTATGGGAAACTCAATGCAGTCGCCAGCTTCGATCCTGGCCTTTCCAACTTCAAAGTGGACTTCAAAGGGGATGCCAGCATCCTCAAGCATTATTACCCTGGCATCCAGTCTGGACTTCTGGAAGGGACTTACTCCATCACTCCAGACAACCTGCAAGGAGATGTGCAGCTCTCAGAGGGCCGGGTGCACGTCCCTGAATTCAAACAGGTGGATGCCACAGGCATTCACGGCACCCTGCACCATGAAGGAGACCTGATCACTGCTGACCTGTCCGGGCAGGCTCTGGGTGGACCTGTGCGTGCCCGTGCAGCCGTTGATCTGAAAAAAGAACGCTGGGACGTGGTGGCAGATGGCACCCCTCAGCTGAAATCACTTGATTTTGGTGGTCTAGGAGGACAGGGCAAACTTCACATTGAGACAGGAGGCTGGGAAAAGGTCACTGTAAAGGCCAGGTACGCTGGTTCGGTGACCTTGCAAGACCTTCAGGTTCCAGATGCAGAAGTCAGCTACCGGCTGACTGAAAAACTGCAGAGCTTCGTGGATGCCACAGGTCAGGCGTCTGGTTATGGACAGTCTGCGCTCCTGAAAGCCTCCCTGCAGAACCTCGGCAAGTTCTGGACTGGGGATGCCACCCTGCAAGGCGAAAACATCACTGCGAAAGCCACACTGGAAGACCAGTTGGTGCGTTTGAGAGGACAGGCATTCAAAGTCAATCTGAACGGAAATTACCGCCTGGATGACCAGACCCTGCAAGCCACTGCACAGACCAACTTGAAGGATCTGCAGGAAAACCTGAGGGGCCAACTCAATGTGCAAGCCCGTGGCACACTGGACCGTCTGAATCTGAGTGTGGTCAACTCCGAGCTGGACACCGACATCACCGGACCGCTGTCTCTGAACGGTCAGGGCAGCTATCAGGATGGGGTTCTGAACCTCTCCACACGCCACCTGGACCTGGGATACCAGTCCAGTGGTGCCACCTGGGCACTGAGAGATGTGCCCATTCAGGGGGTGGGAACCATAGATGGGGTGGGTAACCTCAGGGGAGAAACCCTGCTGGGCACAGTGGGCATTCAGGATCTCCCTGCCGATGCAGAACCTGTGCGGGGTGAACTCACCCTCAACACCCGAACCCTGGATTTCAGCCTCCTCTCCTCAAAAATTCAGGCTTCGGGCAAACCCGAGGACTTCAAGGTCACGGTGAAGGATTACACCTTCACCGGAGGGGTGCGCCAGACGGTCCGTGGAACCCTGCAGATCAAAGACTTTTCTCCATCTGGAACACTGCGCCTGCAGAGTGAATACCAGGATGTCACCGCCACCCTCAGTGGTCTGAAAGCCACACTGAAAGGCACCCTGCTTGGACCGCTGAAAGGCCTTCCTGTTGCGGGTACAGCGGATCTTGAACGTGCCCGCCTGGACCTCGGGGGGATTCTGGCAGATGTGCAGTACCAGCCTCTGAAAGCCACCCTCACCCAGCAGAACAGGCAGTTGCAGGTGAACTTCGCAGATGGGAAATGGAATGCCAGCGGAAGCCTGCCTCTGGACACCGTTCAGAAGGCCTTCAACCTGCCTGTGAATGGAACACTTGCTGTGAACCTGGTGAATTCGAGAGGCACAGCTGAATTTACAGGCAGTTATCAGGAGAGTGCCATTCAGGCCCAGCTGAACATCAGGCCTGACCTGGTGACCGGGCAACTGCAGGTGGAGGGTGAGCAATTCAGGGCCACTGCTCAGGGGCAGGTGTATCCCAATGCCGACCTGAGGGGGACACTGACAGCACTGGATACCCAGAGCGCCATCAGGGTCCATGGTCCATTTGGTGCCCTCAAGTTTCAGGCCAGTGGATCTACTCCAGCATTTGTGAGAGAAGGTCTGGTTGTTGCCTCCAAACCTTTCCGCCTGCAGGGCAACCTGACCCCTGCAGTGACGGGCTCAGGAACGGTCGGAGGACTGCAAGTAAAACTGCAGGACCTGGAGCAGCTCACCCTGTCTGTCACAGGACAGGAGACCGTGGATTATCAGGGCGCACCTTATACTTTGCAACTCTCTGGAACGTGGAATCCAGACTGGGCCGGGAAAGTCACCGCACGCTTGCAGGGACCTAGACTTCAGGCCAGCCTGAGAGGGCCCTGGAAAAACCTGACGGTGGACGCTGCTTTCAGGCAGCAGGACCTGAACCTGCGGGCCCGGGCGCAACTCGATGCTTCCAGCCTGAAATACTCCGGGTCTGTTGCGGCCACCTATCGGGACCTGAGAGCATCAGGCACCCTCCAGGGAACCCAGGACCGTTTCCGGGTGGGTGCCACCGTCTTCAGTCCAGAAAAGGGCACCGCACAGATCCAGGTCCGGGGGTTGAATGACATTCGCATCCAGGCCAGCAACTTTGTTTACCAGGACATCTCCGCGAGTGGCAACCTGCGGTACAGCTCGGGAAAAATCAACGGGGTGCTCGGAGCACGTTACCAGGACAACCGCCTGAGCGTGAACGCCCTGGGAGAGACCTTCACGGCCAGCCTCAGCAGCCCATATGGGGCAGGAACCGCACAGGGCAAACTGGATTTCTCTCAATATCAGGTTCAACTGAAAAGCAATTACCTGACAGGCAACCTGCAGGGCAACCTTGAGGGCCTCACTGGAACCCTCACCACTGTTCGCCAGTCATATCAAGTGCTCAACGACCTGGCAGAGATTCCTGCCCAGACTTTCACCTTGAAAGGCAATTACCAGCAGGGCAGATTCACCCTGTCACAGGACAACGAAGAGGTGCTTTATCTGGCAGGCCAGCTGTCGGGGGGCCTGACCCTGAGTTATGCCCTGCGGGATGCAGGAACCGGGCAGGTGCGCGTCTCCCCCACCCTGCAGAGGGTCAATGCAGAATTCACCGGGCTGATCAGCGGTCAGGCTCGACTCTATCCAGATGTTCAGGGAAGCGTGAATGCTCCCTTCAGTCTGGTGACCCGTCTGCTTCCTGAGCCATACAGAAACAGCCTCACCCCTGGCCGCATTCAGGCGGACATCTCGGGACCTTACGAGCGCCTCACCATCAAAGCGCAGACCTCTGGAACCCTGTGGGAAGACCAGGCGCTTTCGTTGCAGGGAAGTGGTTTCTGGACACCCAGGACCTATCAGGCCAGCTTGCGTGTGGTGCATCCTCTGGCGGACCTTCAGGGACAGATCACCCCCGAGGCCCAGACTTTTGAGGGAACAGTGGATGCTGCACTGGTTCCTGAACTTCCAGAAGGCCTGACCGGAAAAGCCACCCTCAAGGGGAGTCTGAAGGATTTTGACGTGCAAACCCTTACAGCCACAGGAACTGTGGTTGCTGCCTATCAGGATGTCTCCACAGATGGGACCTTCCAGGTCACCCCCGGCTTGCAGGTCCAAACCGATCTCAAAGGCACTGCGCTGCAAAAAACCTATGCACTGCAGGGTCGGGTTTACCCTCAGGTTCAGGCCAGCCTGCGTTTCGATCAGGCCCAGGGAACTGCGACAGGCACTTATGACAGCCTGAGCCTTGCACTGAAGGGGCAACTTTTTGATCAGGAAGTTGATCTGCGGGTACAGACCCGGGAACAGACCCTCACCACCCTTCAGGGCACTGTGGATGGAGGGGAACTGTCTGCAAACCTGGACCTGGCTTCGGGCCAGGGCACAGCCAGCATCCGTGCGCTGGATCTCAAAGGCATTGCAGATGTGGATGGAAAAATCAATGTACAGGCC
Source organism: Deinococcus cellulosilyticus NBRC 106333 = KACC 11606 (assembly GCF_007990775.1). Classification (NCBI taxonomy): domain Bacteria; kingdom Thermotogati; phylum Deinococcota; class Deinococci; order Deinococcales; family Deinococcaceae; genus Deinococcus; species Deinococcus cellulosilyticus. The sequence continues at coordinate 56,565 of NZ_BJXB01000002.1, forward strand.
ACACTGAACAGCTTTAAGGATGCCACCTTGCAGGCCAGTGGCACTGTGCAAAATATACAGCTGAACGGGAATTTCCGCTGGTTTGATGGTTTGCTCAGCGCCAGTGCACTGGAAGCCACTTTGCCTCAGGGCACTGTGACGGCCAGTGGACCTCTTTACCCGGATCTGAATCTGAGAGGATCAGGCACCCTGCAGGACCCGGTACAGGTTCCCCTGACCTTTGAAGCCTCTGGAGAACTCCAGAAACCACTCCTGAAAGTCCAGGCCACATTGCCAGAAGCCTACGAAGGCCTGCAACTCGGCGCATCCAGAGCAGCCATTGAAGTGCGTGACCTGAAGAACATCCAGGTCCAGCTTACCGGAGCCGTCGAAGGAACCTTGCTGGGCACCTACCAGGATCAATTGACCCTGCAAAAAGCAGACCTGCGCTTCAACCTGCCCATTCAGCGTGAAGAAGCCACAGGAAAATTGACCGGAACGCTGGCCTGGGATGGGGCTTTCAGGGGGAACCTGCAGTTTGCAGGACAGGTTGCTGGTGAACAAACCACGCTGCAAGCCACCGGAAACGGAGATCTGGACCTGATCGGAAGCTGGCAGAATGCGCGTTTTCAGGGCAGCATCCAGAGGGACATTTTCAAGGGCCTGAACGCAAAGCTGTCTGTTCCAGAGTGGAACCTCTCCCCTCTGCTGGGCCTCAATGATCCGCTGGTTGTGGGAGCGACAGCCACCGTTTCTGGACCCTGGAGCGACCTGAGCATCCAGGGCAGTGGACAGCTCAGAGAGAGCAAGACCGGCCAGAGCGTTCAGTTCAGCGTGAAGCGAGCTCAGGAGATCTGGGAGGCTGTGCTGTCTGGAGCCATCCAGGGCACCGCGCACTACAGCGCAGAAGGCTGGAATGCCAGACTGACCACCGAAAACCTGAATGCCGGGGCTTTTGTGCCACAACTGAAACAGGGTACCCTGACCGGCAACTTTGTGGTTTCTGGCCATGGCACCTCCCTCACTTCTGCACAGGGCAGCGGACTCCGCATTGCAGCTGTGGACCAGCAAGACAACCCCATTGCCCTGCAGGGATCTGCAACTTACACCTCGGGCTCCATTCAACTGGCCTTGCAGGGAAGTTATGCGAATGCTCCAGTGCGGGTGAGCGGCGCATACCCTGAAGGAATCGAGGTTGACGTACAGAACTTTAAAATTGCCGAAGGCACCCTGAACCTGAGCGGAACAGTGTCCGGTGATTTCAGCAATCCTGACCTGAAAGCCACGGGAAGTTTCAGCCATCTGCAGGGAACAGCGCAACTGGATGTGAGCGGGCAGCTTCAGGATTTGCTGGTCCGTGCCCGGGCAACCCTGACTGGAGACGCCACAGGAACAGTGGCAGGTGAAGTGCAGGTGAAGAACCTGGACCTGAATGCCCTGGTGCTTGATCTGAATGCAGATGTGCAGGGGGCAGGTGTTCTGGCCAGAGGGACACTCAAAGGAACCTACCCTGCTTTTACCGGACAGATGCAACTCCTGCGAGAGGGCGCTTACGTCACCCTGACCGGAAATGGAGACGGCAGTTACCGCCTGTCAGACAGCAATGTGGTCACTGGAACAGTCAGCATTCAGGGACTCCCCCCGAAATTCTCGGGTGATGTGACGGTCAATGCGGTTCCGTTGCTGAAGGATGCTTCTGGCAGCACCCAGCTTCAGGTCAACTTCTCAGGTGACCTTGATGCCATCCGCGCCACTTACTCTGGTACCCTCTCCAGCATCAGGCATCAGGACATCGGGCTGACGCAGGCCACCGTTCAGGGCAGTTTCACCGGGCCTTACGCAGCACCCGAAATCCAGCTGACCACGCAGTTGGAGGGAGCCAGGTATCAGGAGGCCTCCGTCCAGACAGCGAACCTCACCGTCCATTCCAGAGGGGCATACCTGAAACCCACCCTGGAAGCGTCAGGAACGCTGAAAGGGGTCAAGTACGGACAGGACAGCCTGGACGCTGTCACCTTCTCTGGAACCCATCAGGGAGACTTCCAGAGCCCCACCATCCACCTGAAAGCAGACCTCAAGGGCCTGCAGTATCAGGACACGGGTCTTGAAGCAGGCCAGATTGTTGCGGACCATCGGGGAAGCTGGCAGAATCCCACCCTTCACCTCACAGGGGACCTCACAGGGCTCAGGTATCAGGACGTCCAGTTGCAGACCGCCCAGATTGATGGAGACTACAGCGGCATCTGGCCCGAACCGGACCTGCATCTGGTGGCCGAGGGGAGTGGTTTCACCTACCAGGACGCTGTGGCCCGAAGTTCCACCCTGCGCATCAATGCGGATTATCGGGCCAGCACCCGCCAGCTGGTGGGAAGCCTGTCCGGGCAGATCAATGGGGTGCAATTCAAAGGGGACCAGTTGGAATCTGCGGTCCTCTCTGGAAACCTCAAAGGAACCCTGGCAGAACCAGACATCCATGTGGAGACCACCGTAGGTGGCCTGAAGTACCAGGGAGACGCCCTGGAGAAAGCTGTCATCGTTGCAGATTCCAGGGGAGCTCTGGAGAAACCCAGCATCCAGCTCAAAGCCGAACTCGGTGGGGTGCAGTATCAGGGAGATGCGCTGCAATCGGCCAGTATTCAGGCTGCATACCAGGGTGAATGGGCAAAACCCACCCTCAAGCTGACAGGCACACTGGGTGGCATCAAATATCAGGATTACCATTTGCAGAGCATCAACCTGACTGCGGACCACCAGGGAGAATGGGCAAAACCCACCCTGCAGGTGGTGGCCGATGGGACAGGCTTTGTTTATCAGGATGCCCGGGTGCAGACCTTCAAATTGAATGGCAACACCCGAGGAGACCTGAGCGCTCCAGACCTCAACCTGAACACCACCCTTACAGGGGTGACCTATCAGGAGGGCAGTGCGCAACAGGTGCAGCTCACCGCTCACCTGCAAGGTCCGCTGACAACGGCCCAGGTCGGTGCCACGGGCAGCTTTGCTGGCCTGAATTATCAGGATGTGCAGACGGCAGATGGCGCCTTCACGGTCAAAGGGACCGTGGACCAGCCACAGGTCGCCCTGAGTCAGGGTGGACAGACCACCCTGGTGTACCAGCAGGAACAGGCCAATTTCAGCGGGTTCACCGTGAATGGGTTTGACCATCAAATCACCCTTTCAGGATCGGCAGGGCTCAAAACAGGAAACCTCAAGGTCAATGCCACCGGTCCTTTCACCGGGCAGGTGGAAGGCCAGTACCAGCAAACCCAGCCTCTCGATTTCACAGATCTCAGCGTGGAGAATCTGCTGCAGAGCTACAATTTTGATCTCAGGCACCAGGTGAAATACCAGGGCTACGAAGCCACAGGCAGGGCCTCTGTGACCGACAGGCAATGGAGTGGAACGGGCACAGTTTCAGGGCTGCCTTCCTGGCTGTCTGGAGGCAAACTGGATTACCGTCTGGCAGGCCAGAACCTCCCCACCCTGTATTCCACGGTGAAGGGTTACGGTTTGCAGGCCGACCTGAAGCTGGACACCACCCAGGCCACCTTGCAATTCGTGGACACACCAGACCTTCAGGCCAGGGGCAGCCTGACCTACACCTTTGCAGAGAGCACGTTCAGTGGCAGCACAGCCTTCCAGAAAGACACCATCTCCATCACTCTGGCAGGCACGGGCAAAACCCTGGAAGCCACCCTGAAACAGGCTGAAACCACAGTGAATGCCACAGCCACCCTCGATCCTTTGAGCGTGGAAGCAACGTTCAATGATGGGGTGCACACCGGAACAGCCCGTTACACCGAGGAGGGCTGGGTGCTGAACATCCCCACCTTTGAAGTGGGCAGTCTCGACGGCGACGAGTTCCAGGGCACCTTCAGTTTGACAGGAAGTGGCAAAGGGACCACCGGAACCCTGGACCTGCAAACCACAGGCCTCAGGCTTCCTTTCACCATTCCTGTGCTGGAAGAGAAAATCCAGGGGGACCTCACAGCCCGTGTTGTGCTGGGGGAAAGTCCCACTGCCACAGCCAGTTACCGTGGCCCCCTGGGCACGGCCAGCCTCAGTCTGAGCAAAGGCGCAGAGTGGACGGGTGCCCTGACCGCAGACCTGCACACCACCAGCAACCCCGGAAGCCTGAAAGCCAACCTGCAACTGCAACAAGGCCAGGTCCAGGGACAGATTCTGGTGAACCAGTTTGGGTACACCTACCGCGACCTCAAAGGCTTCATCACCGGACAGGTGGATGTGAAAGACAGCCAGTTTGCTGGCACCCTGCAGACCCGGGTGGATGATGGGGTGCTCAACCTGGAGGCCGAAGGTGGGCTCGCCGATGTGATCCCTGCCCTGGAAGCTCTGGGCATTCAGCCTTCGGACGAAGGGTATCTGGTGACCGCCAGTGCCAGTGCCTTCCCACTGGAGAAATTGAAACTGCTGCCTTATGCGAGAGGAAGGGTTTATGGAACAGCCACATTCACCAGTGACTCCAGCACGGTGAATGTGCGCATTCCTGATCTGAGCCTCCCTGGAAGCACACCCGCAGCACTGGAGATTGCGGGCCTCACCCCTGGGGGACAGAGCAACGGCAATGAACCGCCCAGAACCATCCTCAGCACCCGACTGGACGGCACCTTCAGCAATGGAGATGCCCGCTTCCGTGGGTCCATTGGGGACACCAGTTTCGTGGGCAGCAGCACCGATGGGGTGCTGGTGGGCACCATTGATTTCCGCAACACCCCCCTCCACGCCCTGATTGGGGCCTTCACAGACAGCCTGCCCGGCCAGGGGCTGCTCACCGGAACAGGCCGCATTGATGGCAAACTCTCTGAGCTCGATCAACTGAAGCTCAGTGTGGTGGCAGAAAGCATCAAAGTCACCTCTGCCGGACAGACCCTTTCAGGCTCTGGACAGTTCTCACTGGAACAGGGAGCCCTCACCATTCCGGGCATTCAACTGGCAGGGGCAGGAAGCCTGCTGATTCAGGGCATCTACGCCCCTGGCAATGTGAACCTCACAGCGGATTTCAGAGACACCACCTTCACCCCACTCCTTGCTCTGGTTCCTTCCCTGAAGGATTACAAGCCCAGCCTGAAAGGGAACCTTTCCCTGAAAGCCACAGGGCAGTACGAACAGCCCACCATTGAACTGCAAGGGAACAACCTGCAGGGGGAACTTGCAGGGATCGGCATTCAGCTGAATCAGCTGGTGGCCCTCCTGCAACAGAACCAGCTGACCCTGCAGAGTGATGTGGGCACCACGGGCACTGTGACCAGCGCCCTCAAACTGCAGGGCAAAGCTTCTTTGCAGGACAACCGCCTGCAGGATGCCCAGCTGGATGCCAACGGCAACCTGAACATCAAGAACTTCGGGACACTGGAGGGCACCAGCATCCGTTTGAACCAGCAGGGAGACACATGGAAACTGCTGCTCACCGGGACACGTGGAGGGAAATTCCAGGCCACAGGAAACCTGTACCCTGACCTGAATGTGCGCATTCAACTGGACGATGTGCAGCCAGACCTGGAAAACTACTACATCGAAAATTCCAGTGTCAACGGGGTGCTGAATCTGGTGCAGAGCGGCGGGTTCTACCGTCTGAGTGGAGACATTGATCTGGAGAGACTGCAATTCACCCTCAGCAAACCTGTCACGGAGAAGACCGAGAAAGACGACACCTTTGTGTTTGAAAGCCCCCTCCCAACCGAGTACACCACGTTCCCACAACAACGCCAGGATCAGGACCGCTCTGCACTGGCAAACTGGATCTTTGATGACATCACCATCGATGCCAAAAACAACATCCGCATCGATGAGAACCTGGCCCGTGCCGAATTCGGAGGCCAATTGGTGCTCTCAGGCAACGCCTACACCCCCAGGTTGCAGGGAGATGTCCTGCCCAAGCGGGGCAGCGTGTTCCTGCGCGAAAATGAATTTGTCCTGAATCCATCCACCACAAGCATTCGCTTCAGTGCAGCAGATGGAGTGTACCCGAACATCAGGCTGGAAGGCATCGGCAATGTGCGGGATGAGGGCAGAAACGTCCGGGTGATCATGACCATCACCGGCACCTTCGTACCTGATCCAGAGGACCCTAGACTTCGTACCTTTGCGCCCGTCACCGACATCCGTGAGGAGCGGGAGGTGCTGGGGCAGTGCGCAGACCCGGTTCGCAACCCCAACTCCAACCTGCCGAAATGTCTGGATGAAGCCAGCCTGTACTCTCTGCTGGTGTTCGGCACCAAGGACATTCGCAATCTTCCCACTGAACTCACCCAGAGTGCCATCCGGACCACATTGCAGGTGTTCCTGCTGGGTGAGGTGGAGCGCAGCATCGAAGAAGCCCTGGGAATCGATGTGTTCCGCATCCGCAATTACACCATCGGTGAGGACCAGAAATTCAATGCGGAATTCACGGTGGGCACCTACCTCAGCCGCGAATGGTACATCCAGTACCAGGTGGATTTGCTGGGCAATGGCAATGTGGAAGTGCAGTACAATGCGCTCGATGGCAGGCTGTCCTTGACCTTCAGCAGCCCTCTGAACCGTCTGGATTTCAACACCGTACAGCCAGAGTTCTCGCTCGCCTACAACATTGATCCTCAGAATTCCATCGAACTGGGGATCAGCACAGAGCAAAACACCCAGGGAGATCGGGGCTTCAGCGTGAAGTTTGGGTACAAACTGCGCTTCTAGCGACCAGAGCAAGTCCAGGATCAGCAGAGCAGGCAGCAAAAGATGCTACCCACTCTTGGCTGCTGTCCATGCCCTTTCAGATGAAACTGAACAAAACACGGTACAGTGATGCAGAAAGGGACACAAATGCTTCCACTCAAAGTCAGAGATTTCAGCGTCAAATTGCAAAACCGGGTCATCATCGAACATGCTGACTTCGAGGTCAAGAAAGGCGAAATTGTGCACCTGATCGGGCACAACGGGGCAGGCAAGAGCACCCTGCTCAGGGGGATGATCGGTCTGGTCCCCTCCAAAGGGGAAGTCAGGGTTTCCGGAGAGAATCCCAGGTCCATTGAAGGCCGCAAAAACTTCGTTTATGTTCCAGATGAACCTGCACTCTATGAAGACCTGACCCTGCAGGAACATGTGCACTATGTGGCCGCCCTTTATGAGAAACCAGAGCAACCCATTCTGGACTGGCTGGAGCGATTTCACCTGACAGAAAGGCTTAAGGATTTCCCCTCCACGCACTCCAGAGGAATGCGGCAAAAACTCTCTCTTTCTCTGGCCCTTGGTCTGAACCTGCCACTCACCTTGCTGGATGAGCCTTACAATGCCCTGGATCAGGCTGCCCAGGAAGCCCTGTCGCACGGCATCCGGGATGCAGCTCAGCAGGGAACAGGGGTGCTGCTCAGTGCCCATCAGACGGCAACCACGGAAATCCTTCAGGCCCAGGTGGCCCGCGTTCAGGATGGCGTGGTGAGCCGAAGCCTATGACCAGGGGTGTTCAAGGCATCCGCAACAAGACCCTCAAAAGGGCCTTCGATGTGTGGTGGTCGTGGTTCAGTAGAGCCATCGGCATGCCCACGGCAATTTATATTCTGGTCAGTGTGGGGCTCCTTGGCTTTGGTGCTTTCGATGACGCCACACTCCTGACCCAGCATGTTCCGCTGCAGACCCGTGCTGGTGTGGTGCTGGGCATCCTGGGACTGTGGTACCTGATCAAATTGACCAATGTGGTCCCCCCGTTTTTCATCAGCCAGAGGGACGCCATCCGACTCGGGTTCAGTCCTGCAAAACCGATTCAGACCCTGACTTATCCCATGTGGTTTGCAGGAATCCGGGACACCATCGTGCTGATTGGTGTGGGATTGCTGTGGAGCATGACCTCCTGGAAGTTGCTGAACTTTGTGACCCCCTATGCAGTGCTCAACTGGGTGCTGCTTGGCCTGCTGGTGCAGCACCTGGGATGGCTCAAGTACCGCTGGCAGGAAGACAGAAGGGCCACCCTCTTCCCTGTGCTGCTCGGTGTCTTTGTACTGGGAAGCCTGGTGTCGCTGTGGTTCCCGGAGTGGAGTTTCCTGGGGTCCCTGATGGTGTACAGCCCCCTCCCCTGCCTGCTGCTGGCTGTTCTGCTGGGCATCACCATCTGGCAGGTGGTTCAGGACCTGCAGGAAGATTACCCTGCTTCCTTCCTGCAGCACAGCACCATCCTCAGTGAAATCCGTGCAGTGGACACCCTGCTGATTTTTGCTCTGGGAAGCATGGCCGCACAGGCCGCCCCGGATCTGCTGGTCACCAAACGCAAATTGCAGATGACCTTGCGGCCCAGCAACACCCATGCCCGCACCGTGCCTGTTCCGAAAGACCGTCAGGCCCTGCGCATGATCGCCTGGAGAACCACCCTGGGCCTCTACCGGCAATCCTGGACCGACCATCTGGTGACACTGGTCGGCCTGGTTCTGACCGCTTACGCCGTTGACCTTCTGGTCTCACAGCCAGACAAGGCCCTGATTGTCGGAGCCATCCCCATTGTCGCCATGGGGCTCTTTCTGCCCCGTCTGGTTCCGAGCACCACCCAGCCCACATGGGTGCCTGTGCCCAGAGAAGTCCGTGCGATTGGGCAAATTTTGCCTGGAATTGTGATTTCTGTGGTCGTCTACCTGATCCTGTCCATTCTGGGCCCACTGCTGCTGAACATCAGCGTCCCGGTGATGCTGGTGACCCTGACGCTCGCCCCCCTGTACCTGCTGGCCCTGGAAGCCCTGAACAACTGGACCCGACTGGGCACCCAGAGCACCTACCTGAAATTCGGGGCTGGCCTGCTGGCGGTGGTTCCTGCCGTGATCCTGCTGCAATTGGAATGGAATGCTTTTGTGATCCCTGGACAGGTGCTTCTGGCCTTTATCTTTTATGGATCTCTGCTGGAACAGCCTCCAGTGGAGCCTCTGGAACTCTGAGGGAGTGCTTTCCAAAATCCAGCGGGCAAATCGTTAACTGAGCAGTTAAAAGTTTACAGTTCACAGCAAGAAATCTTCTTTCACTGTGAACTGTAAACTGTTGGCTTCTTATGGCAGGTCCGCTTCAGCCTTCTGGCACTCTTTGCATTCCTCTCTCTTCAATCGCAGATCAGGTCTTCTGCAATTTTGGCACTGCTGAGCACCCCGGGAAGCCCTGCTCCCGGATGGGTTCCCGCCCCGACGAAATAGAGGTTTGAGAAGTCCTCTGAGCGGTTGTGGGGCCTGAACCAGGCACTCTGGGTCAGCACAGGTTCGACACTGAAGGCAGCACCCAGATGGCTGTTCAGTTCATCCTGAAAGTGCAACGGATCAATGTGATGCTCTGCCACAAGGTTCTCTTGCAGCCCAGGCAGGTAATTGTCTTCAAGGAACTTCATGATGCGGTCCCGGTACTCTTTTGCGAAGGTGGTCCAGTCAGTGCCACTTCCCAGGTGGGGCACCGGAGAGAGCACGTAAAAGGACTCTCCCCCTTCCGGAGCCATGGAAGGATCGGTGAGGCTCGGCATGTGCAGGTACAGGGAGAAATCCTGAGCAACCACCTTCTTGTGGAAAATGTCGTCCAGCAGGCCCTTGTACCTGGGTCCCAGAATGATGTTGTGGTGGGCCAGTCCCTGATCGCGGTACTGCTTTCTGGTTCCAAAGTAGATGACGAACAGGCTCATGCTGTATTTCAGGCTGTCCACTTTTGAGTCGGTGTACTTCTTGCGTTTGGCTTCCGGGATCAGCTTTTTGTAGGTCCAGGCCACATCTGCGTTGGACACCACATCGTCTGACCGATGCTCGGTGCCATCTTTCAGGCGGATGCCCTGCACCCTTCCATCCTCCGCAAGGATTTCTGATACTTCGCTGTTGAGAAAAATCTCGCCCCCGATGGACTCAAAAAGCTTGCCCATGGCGGTCACAATGGCCCCGGTGCCTCCCATGGCGTACCAGACACCCCACTTGCGTTCGAGATAGTGGATCATCGCGTAGATGCTGCTCGAGTCGTAGGGGTTGCCACCGATCAAAAGGGGGTGAAAGCTGAAACACTGCCTCAGGAAGGGATCTTTGATGAACTTGCTGACGTAAGGGTACACGTTGAGGTAGCTCTGCAGACGAATGAGGTCCGGAGCCACCTTCAGCATGTCTGTAAAGTTCAGGAAGGGTTTGTCAGCAAGCTCGGTGAAGCCCTTGTCAAAAATGGCCCGGGTGGAGTGAATGAAATTCAGGTAACCCCGTTTGTCTTCTGGGTTGATGTTGTGGATCTGCTCCAGAATGTACATCTCGTCGTCGTTGTAATTGAACACCCGCTTGTTGTGGTCAAAAATCCGGTAGAAGGGATCACACTTCACGAAAGTGACATCATCTTCCCGACGTTTGCCCGCAGCCTGCCAGATCTCATCGAACAGGAAGGGGGCGGTGACAATGGTGGGACCCCCATCAAATTTGAAGCCATTTTGCTCGTAGACGTAGGCACGACCCCCAAGTTTGTCCCGTTTCTCGAAGAGTTTGACTTTGTGTCCTCTGGCCTGCAGGCGGATGGCTGCAGCGAGACCGCCGAAGCCACTTCCAATCACAATGATGTTTTTTGGCATGCTTTTCTTCTGACCCCTCTGGAAGGTTGTGGATCTGATGGTACACCGTACTTTCGCTTCAGGTGGATGAGGTCTGGTGCCTCAGGCTCCACCAGGCACTGGGAACCATCAGGAGCTTGCGCAAGCCACTCACCTGTGCCCTTTGCTGGAAATTGTCGTACCCGTTGCGTTCAAGGGCATCCAGGATGCCTTCGTAAGCTCTGGCGGCAACAGCAACCGCCAGACGCCCTGAGCCCTGCAGGCAGGGAAGGCCATTTCTGCCTTCCTGATACCAGCCCCGTGCCATCTGGATCAGGTGTTTCATCAGGGCATGGTATTCGGGGGTGACCTTGCCTTGTCGCAACATCTCACGGGTCACCCCATATTGGTTCAGCAGGTCTGCGGGAAGGTACACGCGGTCACGCTGGTACAGGTCTTCGCCCACATCCCTGAGGATGTTGGTGAGCTGCATGGCCATGCCCAGTTTGAGGGCTTTCTGCAGGGTCTTCTCCCCTCCCACATACCCGCAAATGGGGGAAACCATCAGGCCCACAATGCCTGCCACCCTGCGGCAGTACAGTTCGAGGTCTGCCAGGGTCTGGTATTCCACCTGATCGAGGTCCATTTTCAGGCCCAGATACAGTTCATGGAAGGCCTCATGGGGCAATGGGTAATGGTGGGCCGCCCAGGAGAGCGCCTGGCTGATGTGGTCTGCACCGGGATGGCCCTGAAGTGCACTTCGGGTGTCCTCCCACCACTGTTCAAGGGCATGGGGGGCATCCTCTGCGGGGGTTTCATCTGCCAGATCATCGCCGGTGCGACAGGTGGCATAAACGGCCCACACGGCCTGCCGCTGTTTGGGTGGGAAGAAGGTGCTTCCCAGATAGAAGGTCTTGGAGTGTTGCCTGGTGATGTCGCGGCACACCTGCAGGGCCTGGGCCGGTGGGGCAGTCAATTCAGGGTTGTGATTTCTGATCATGGGCTCCACTCCAGAATGAGATGGTTCATGGTAGTCGCGAAACAACAGTCAGACATCTGTCTGGGCTACACTCCACCTGCTTTGCGATAAAGCTCGAAGCACACAATAGCATGGCGTTTTTGCTTTTCCAAAGCCATGTTGTGTAATCGCAGATACCTTTCAATTGTTTGTGACTCCAGGAAATGTATGCCACTTCGCGAAATCAGCGACTGTAACCTCTGACCTGCAAGGTGTTGAGAGGGCAACAGGTACATCAAATAGAGGACTCCTTTTTCTTTCAACACCTGCCCTGCCTTAAGCAACATCTGCTCTGGAGAAAAAGTCTCATTCAGGGTTCCGGCAATCACCACACCATCAAAAGATCCAGAAGCAAAAAGCTCCTCTTCCATGTTGCCCTGCAAGGCATGAAGTCTGGGATGTCTGGGGAGGCGTTTCAGATGTCCTGCAGAGAGATCAAGGGCGGTCACAGCGGCCCCTGCCTGCACCAGCAGTTTTGCATAATTCCCTGTGCTGGTCCCAACATCCAGCCACTGCTGGCCTGTGACCGGACCCACCCATTCCAGAAACTGTCTGAATTCTTTCTCAAGTGAAAAGGGCTCCCCTGTCATCAGGGACAGTGAGCGCCTGCGCCACAGGTCATACCCCATCACCGTGGGCGTCCAGAAGTTACTGCTCTGGGCGAGATTCAGCTGGGCTTTCATGCCTTTCATTGTGCAGGTCCTGAACCTGCACCTCAGTGAGAGAAACCGCCTGAATCCATAGAATTGAGGTCCAGATGACACTTTGCCCAGGGGTGTCTTCAGGTGAAAACACACAACTCGTCATCTCATGATCTGTTAGGATTAAGGACGATGAATGAGAGGAAACCCATTGGGAGCGCTTTTATGGATGTGATCAACGCCTTCATCCAGGTGGTGAAGGCCGAGATCCGTGAAGTGTTCCAGAATATTGGCGCAGAAATCAAACGACGCGGCCTGGGCATTGTGATCCTGCTGGGTGCCCTGTTCCCGCTGCTTGCAGCAGTGATTTTCCTGCTGATGGCACTTTACCAGTTGCTGGACCTGTGGCTGCCCTCCTGGGGTGCTTCACTGGTGATGTTCCTGCTTGCCCTCCTGCTGACCGGAGGCATGGTGATGTTTGCACTCAAGAAAATTGGAGGGACCGACGATGACACAAACGGATGACGCCAAAAGGCACCTCGAAGACAGCCTGAACACCCTGCAAGAAAGCACCAGCCTGCATGTGCAGCTTCAACAGGACCCCCTGAAGAAACTCGGGATTGCTGTTGGAGCGGGACTCGTTCTGGGGATTCTGATTGGCAGAGGCACCAAAAAGACCAAAGTGGTCAAGGTGGCTGGCGGCAAAAACGTGGAGCAGGCCAAAGAGGCTGCCGCAAGCAAAGGCGCTCTGAGTGGCGTGATCATCACTGCTGTGGGTGGAATGTTGCTCAAGGTGTTGCAGGAAAAGGTGCTGGCTCCTAAACTGGAAGAACTTGCCGACCAGCTCCTGGAACGCACCAAGAAACCCAACAATGACCAGCCCCAGAAGAAACACTAAACAAAGAGACACCATCCTGCACGTCATCGAGGAGGCCAGAGGCCCCTTGAGCGTGCAGGAAATTCTGGATCAGGCCCAGAAAAGCCTCCCCAGACTGGGCATCGCCACGGTGTACCGCACCCTGCGCATGCTGCAAGACGACCACCAGATCAAAACCGTGATCCTTCCCAGCGGTGAGAACCGCTTTGAGAAGGCCAACCTCGGGCACCACCATCACTTCCAGTGCCTGAAATGTGGTGAGGTGGTGGATCTGGACCTCTGTCCCCTGAACATTCCCACAGGCAGTTTGCTTCCTGGAGGGTATACGGTGGAGGCCCATGAATTGACGTTGTACGGGACCTGCCCGAAGTGTCGGGGGTCAGTGGCGTCTTAGATTTCTGCCACGTTTAGATCCCCCTGTGCCTCAGCATCCTCAAAACAACACCTCTCCCGAGCATTCAGGAGAGGTGCTTTTCTTTTTGGACGTTACAGGCTGATCAGGAAAGGATCTTCAAGAGACTCACAGATGTAACGCACAAAGCGTGCGGCATCTGCACCGTCGATCAGGCGGTGGTCGTAACTGAGGCTGAGGGGCATCAGGAAGCGGGGTTCGAACTCGCCCTTGTCCTTGTTCCAGACAGGCTCAAAAGCAGAGCGGCTCACGCCGAGGATGGCCACATCTGGTGGGTTGACGATGGGGGTGAAGCCATAACCACCAATGCCTCCGAGGTTGGAGATGTTGAACACTCCTCCGGCCATCTCGTCGGGTTTGAGTTTGCGGTCACGGGCCTTGCCTGCGATTTCGCCGAGTTCCACGCTGATCTCGGTGATGCTCTTGCGGTCCACGTCTTTGATGACGGGCACGAGCAGACCGGAGGGGGTGTCCACAGCGACTCCGAGGTTGATGTAGTCGCGGAAGATGACCTGACCGTTTGCAACGTCGATGGCTGCAGCAAACTTGGGGAACTTGCGCAGCGCATTGGCCACGACCTTCATCAGGATGGCAGTCATGGTCAGCTTGCCACCGGCTTTTTCCACACGGGCCCCAAAGGACTTGCGGACCTGCTCCATGACGGTGATGTCTGCCTTGTCGAAGTGGGTGACCATTGGGACAGAGGCCCAGGCATTGGCCATGCTGCGCACGGTGGCCTTGCGGACCCCGTTGAAGTCTTCCTTGCGGATGTTGCCCCACTTGCTGAAGTCGGGAAGCGGCTGTGCCTGAACTGCAGGTGCAGCCTGGGCAGCAGGCTGGGCCTGAGAAGCGGCAGCAGGAGCAGCAACGGTTGGGCTTCCAGCAGTGCGGCGCACATCTTCTTCAGAGATGCGGCCTGCGATGCCGGTGCCACCCACGGTGTTGATGTCCACACCGAGTTCGCGGGCCAGTCTGCGCACGCTGGGAGCAGCGTGGGCCACCTGACGGCCATTCACGGCCAGCAGAGCAGGTGCAGCTTTGGGACCTTCGTTCTGGGCCACATGGCTGCCAGGTGCCTGGGTGGGTGATCCCTGGTTGGACTGCTGGGGTTGAGCTTTGGGAGCTTCCTGTCTGGGGGCTTCCGCTTTGGGGGCAGCAGGAGCACTTGCTCCACCTGCACCACCTTCCAGAACCAGCAGCACGCCGCCCACGGGAACGCTGTCGCCAGCTTTCACACGGATCTCTTTGACGGTGCCGGCAGCGTCACTGGGGACTTCCACCACAGCTTTGTCGGTTTCAATCTCGACAATGGGCTGGTCTTTGGAGATGGTGTCCCCTGCTTTGACCAGCACGTTCACCACAGTGGCAGAGCTGATGTTGTCGCCCACTTCGGGGAGTTTCACTTCAGTTGCGCCAGCTGCAGGAGCAGCGCTCGTCGCAGCAGGCTGGGGCACCAGGGAACTCTCAGGCTCAGCCTGGGGGGACGTGCTGGAGGTCTGGTCGGTCTGGGTGGAGGGAGCGGCGACGCCACCTGCACCTTCGCCTTCGAGCACCAGAATGACGTTGCCCACGGGCACGTTGTCTCCGGTGTTCACTTTGATTTCTTTGACGGTTCCGGCAGCGTCGCTGGGGACTTCCACAACGGCCTTGTCGGTTTCAATTTCAATGATGGGCTGGTTGAGCGCCACGGTGTCGCCGACTTTGACCAGCACATTGACCACGGTAGCAGACGCAATGTTGTCGCCCACCTCGGGGAGTTTCACTTCAGTAGCCACGCATGTACTCCTTTCAACAGGATCAGAATGACAGATGCCTTTTCCACTTTACCGCAAGAACCCACCCGGGACTTTTCAAGTTGTCTCGGGTGGGTGTGTGTTTTAGCGGGTCACAGGGTTGGGGCTGTCCGGGTTGATGCCGAAGTCCTTGATGGCCTTCTCGACCACTTCACCCTTGACCTTGCCTTCTTTGAAAAGGGCATAGAGGGTCTGCACCACGATGTGTTTGGCGTCCACTTCGAAGAAGTCACGGAGCGCTTCGCGGCTCTCACTGCGACCAAATCCGTCGGTGCCCAGGGTCCAGACTTTGCGGTCGAGGTGTCCGTTCAGGCCATCGGCCGTGAGCTTCACATAATCAGACACGCTGATGAGCACACCAGGGGCATTTTCAAGTTGCTGGGCCACATAAGACTTGCGGGGCTCTGCGGTGGGGTGCAGCATGTTGTAACGCTGAACGTCCAGAGCGTCCTGGTGCAGTTCCTTGTAGCTGGTCACAGACCAGATGGAGGCGTCCACATCGTAGGCTTTCAGGAGTTCCTGGGCTTCCTGGGCAGCAAGGATCGCTGGACCGGAGGCCAGAATCTGGGCCTGATGTTTGGCCTTCTCTGCGCCGCTCTTCTTGAACAGGTAGATGCCCTTGATGATGCCCTCGAAGACTTTCTCTCTGGGCTCGTAGTCGGGCAGGGCAGCCTGCACGTAGTTCTCGTTTTCCACGGTGATGTAGTAGAAGATGTCTTCCATGTCGTGGTACATGCGCTTCAGACCGTCTTCAATGATCACTGCGATTTCATAGGCGAAAGCAGGATCATAGACTTTCAGGTTGGGCACCACGTAAGCCTGCAGGAGGCTGTTGCCGTCTTCGTGCTGCAGACCTTCCCCGTTCAGGGTGGTTCGGCCTGCAGTGGCCCCGATCATGAAGCCCTTGCAGCGCAGGTCTCCGGCAGCCCACACCAGGTCCCCGATGCGCTGCATCCCGAACATGGAGTAGTACACATAGAAGGGAATGGTGGGCACACCAAAGTTGGCGTAGGAGGTGCCTGCTGCAATGAAGCTGGCCATGGCTCCGTCTTCGGTGATGCCTTCTTCCAGCATGTGGCCGGTTTCAGACTCTTTGTAGGCCATCAGGGTGCCAGCGTCCACGGGGGTGTACATCTGGCCTCTGGGGCTGTAGATGCCGATCCTGGGCACCAGAGCGTCCATCCCGAACGTGCGGGCCTCGTCGGGGATGATGGGGATGACCAGTTGACCCACTTCCTTGTCGCGGATCAGTTTGCTCAACACCTGCACGAAGGCCATGGTGGTGGACACTTCGCGGCCATTGGAACCAGCGTAGAACTCATTGAAGAAGTCAAAGCTGGGGGTGTTGAGGGGTTTGGCCTTCACTTCACGTCGGGGAATCAGACCACCCAGGGTCTTGCGGCGCTCCAGGGCGTACCTCACCTCAGGGCTGTCGGGACCGGGGTTGTAGTATTCGAGGTGCTCGACCTGCTCATCGGTGAGGGGCAGACCCAGGAAGTCCCGCAGACCCAGAAGGCTCTTGTTGTCGAGCTTCTTGACCTGGTGTGCGACGTTTCTGGCCTGGGCACTTTCACCGAGGCCGTATCCTTTGATGGTGCGGGCAATGATGATGGAAGGTGAGCCCTTGTGCTCGGTGGCCGCTTTGTAGGCGGTGTACACCTTCTTCATGTCGTGACCGCCACGGTTGAGGCTTTGCAGGTCCTCATCCGACCAGCCTTCGATCAATGCTTTCAGTTCGGGGGTGTTGAAGAAACGCTCTCGCAGCTCTTTGCCACCGAATGCAGCGTAACGCTGGGATTCACCGTCCACCAGCTGTTCAAAGCGACGGATCAGGGCTCCTGTTTTGTCCTTCTGGATCAGGCGGTCCCAGTTGCTGTCCCAGATCACCTTGATGACGTTCCAGCCTGCACCACGGAACAGGGCCTCAAACTCCTGAATGACCTTGGAGTTGGCACGCACAGGACCGTCCAGACGCTGGAGGTTGGCGTTCAGCACGAACACCAGATTGTCGAGGTTCTCGTAGGCAGCGAAACGGATGGCCCCGATGGACTGCGGTTCGTCCATTTCTCCGTCGCCCAGGAAGGCCCAGACTTTGCCGTTGCCTTTGTCTTTCAGACCACGGTTTTCCAGGTACTTCATGAAACGGGCCTGGTAGATGGCCTGCAGAGGGCCAAGGCCCATGCTGACGGTGGGGAACTCCCAGTAGTCAGGCATCAGCCAGGGGTGGGGGTAGCTGGAGAGACCAGGTTCGTCCTGCAGTTCACGGCGGAACAGGTCCATCTGCTTCTCGTTGAAGCGGCCTTCCAGGAAGCTGCGGGCGTACATGCCAGGGCTGGAGTGGCCCTGGAAGAAGATCAGGTCACGGTCCTGGCCTGCACCGTGACCACGGAAGAAGTGGTTGTACCCGACTTCCAGCAGTTCGGCGGCAGAGGCGTAGGTGGACAGGTGCCCCCCAATGCCATCACTCTTCTTGTTCGCACGGATCACCATCGCGACGCTGTTCCAGCGGTTGATGTTCATGATGCGGCGTTCCATCTCCATGTCACCGGGGTACTCGGGCTCGCGGTGCGGGGGGATGGTGTTGATGTAGGGCGTGTTTTGTTTGTGGTGGATGTTCACGCCATGAAAGTAAGCAAATTGTTTGAGTTCTTCGAGGATCTCCTGGGCACGCTCATTGCCTGCGCTGGCAAGCACGTACGCCAGGGAGTCCAGCCATTCCTGCAACTCCACGGAGTTGAGTTTCGCGAGCTGCTCAGTGGGGAGGCTGGCTCGCGCATTGGTAACATCTGCCATGATGCATTGACCCCTTTCTTCGCTAGTGGTGTACCTGGACTGCAAGTAAACCACTTTTGAGACAAATCTACTTTAACCGCCTGGACCCTCTCCTGCATAGAGCTAAATCTTAGATCTAATTTCTGAAGGGGGTGGGATGGCTAGATGTAATGGCTTATTTCTGTCCAGGAAGCAGTCAGCCCACAGTTTAACCTTGCATTTTTTTGTGAGATGTTCGAAATCTGACCGTTCACTGCAAGAGGTACACTGCCCATCACACAGCCTTGCTGTAAAGAAAAAATGCCGGAAAGTCCCGACATTTCATCCTGCAATAGAGAAGGAGGAGCTTTGCAGCTCCTCAGGCAACCTGTTCAAACACGTAGAAGGACACCAGTGCAACCAGCACACCAATCCAGCCTGGGGCTTCACCAAGGTTGAACTCGAAATCTTTACCGATCACGGTTCCACCCAGACGGCCCACCAGTTTGTGTCCGGTCTGCTGTGCAGCCACATCCCAGCCCACAATGGGACCACCGAGACGGCCCGTCACACGGTCCACGCCACGGAGGGTGAGTTCCTGATCACCGATGCTGCCCACCAGGGCACCATCCTGCAGATGCACTTCCACATTCAGGCCAGCGGCAGTTCCCTGCACACCGGTTTCAGTGATCTCCAAGTTAAAGCTTTTACCTGCGAGTTTTCCCCCAACGCGACCCTTGATAAAGTCACCGTCCAGGGCACAGCGCACGTCATATCCTGCGGCGCCGTGAAAACGACCAGTCATGAGTTCTTCAGTCACGCTAGGTAGTATAGCAAAGGAATTCATGAAATGGTGCATGGGAATGGCAGGGGAAGCTGACAGCTGCCGAGGGCCGAGGGCCAAGAGCCGAGGGCATCTGAAAGGCTGATGCAAACGCATTCCAGTTCCATGCCTGATCTGGCTGAAGCATCATTTGCTCGTGGCCCTCTCTTGATCTGAAAACGTGCTTGCGGGGCGGCCCGCGTCGCACTGATCGCTCGGCTCTGGGCTACTGCTGGTTCTTTTTGCGGGCAAAGGCTCTGAACGTGCTTTCCTTTCGGGCTTTTTGCAGGTCTCCACGTTCAATCTGTTCTGCCACGGCATTCAGAGAATCAATCTGTTCTTGCACCCTTGGAGAAGCTGGAAGGGCACTCAGTGCTGCAGCGTACTGTCCGAACTGGTCGGCATCGTAAGCAACAGAGCCTGCAGCCACACCAACCACGGTTTCCTCCTGCAACAGAGTGACTTCCAGCAACGTGACGTATTCTTTGACCGCCATGTTCTCGGGCAGGGCCTCGTATTTTTCGGCTGGCACCACACCAAGTTTCAGCGTTTGCTTCAGCACCACCCGCTCCTCTCCCCTGTCGAAAGCCACCCGCACAGTGATCAGTGGCACTTCAGTCTGGCCTGCCTGCAACTCAGGAACCTTCAGCCTCAGAGCACTTTCAGAGGCCTGCCCATATCTGAGGTTGGGAAGTTTGTACCTGCCGGTGTTGACCGTGCTGTACCTGTTCAGCACGTCGTCTAAGGTCACACCTGAGTGGGTGGTGATGCCCAGACTGACCCTTCTGCCAAACGTGCTTTCCAGACCTTTAAGTTCCTGCTCAAAAATCGCAGGGAGGCCTTCAGGGTCGCTGACATAGTAATAGTTGCCTCCACCTGCTTCAGCCATGCCCATCAGGAGGTCCTCGTCGTAGTCATCTCCCATCCCGAAGGTGCTGGTGCTGACGCCGTGTTCGGAAAGTTCAAGCACCTCTTTGTTGATCTGGGTGCGGTCGGTGATGCCCACATTGGCCTGACCGTCTGACAGCAGCATCACGCGATTCAGCATGGCTTTCTGGTAATGCTCACTGACCAGGAAGCCTCCTTTGAACCAGCCTCCATGGAGGTCGGTGCTGCCCCTTGCAGTCACGGTGCGGATGCGTTGCTGCAGTTGCATTCTGCTGGGCTGGGTGATCAGGGTGCTTGGGGCCAGCACATCAATCTGGTCGTCAAAGATCACCACAGAGGCACGGTCTCCGTCCTGAAAGTGGCTCAGGCATTCGGTGGCAGCTTTTCTGGCATTTTCAATGCCCTTGCCAGACATGCTCCCACTTCGGTCCAGCACCAGAGACACATTGAGTCTGGAGCGTTTCTGGTCCTTCACCTGCTCTGGGGGGGTCAGTTTCAGCACCACATCCAGGGTGATGGGGGTGTTTTCGGGCAGGGCAGCTTTGATGGGAAGCAGTTCAAGTTTCAGCATGGGTGTCTCCTTCAGGGAATGGGGGACCCACACCTCCAGAGGTCGGGAGGTCGGGAGGAGGTAGGCTCAGTCTTCTAACGCCTGCTGGATTTTTCTGAGGATCTTCTGGAGGAGGGTTGTATTTTTGATGGGTTGAAAATCTTCAGAGAGGTGAAGTTCGATGCCCTCAGAGATGGGCACCCTGGTGTAGGTTTCTGCTTTGCGTTTTTTCTTGCGTTCTCTGTCATCGCCATACTGCAGAAAGTCTGGAAGGCTGGGTGCAGGTGCAGGCATTGAAGCTGCAGGAGGTGCTGCAGGAAAGGGGGGCGCTTCTTCGATTTCCGCCACTGCTCTCTTGCGGAAGAATTCCATTGGATGCCTCTCAACCTCTTCTTTTCCCAGCAGCAGTTCTTCGAGTTCTTCAATGCTTTTTTCCTGGGTGATGGGAGCGATGATCCCCGTGGCGAAACCCGCGGCCAGCATCTTCCTTAACAACAGAAGCTGTAAGAGATGGCGGTAGGTGTATCTGGCCTCGCGTCCTTCACGGTCGGGGGTGTCCAGCAGACCCAGCGTGGTGTAGTGGCGGATCAGTCTGGGGTTCACCGTGTCCTGCATGCGGGTGTTCATCTTGTCGGTTGGCAGAAACTCTGGCAGGAGTTTGTTGACCCGTTCTGCAAAAGCATCCAGGCTCCAGCTGTCACTGCGGTAGGCTTGCAGGTTCACCATGTGACTTCATTGTCACTCTAACAGTTTAAATTGTCAATATGGTATTTTCAGCTTAAGCTGTCAGCGTATACTCAGGTCATGCTGTGGTTCCAACACACCCTCACTCTTCCAGCCAAAACGCGGGGCTTTCACCTGATCACCCGTGAAGTCCTGCAAGCCATTCCCGAAATCAGCCAGGTCAAAACAGGCATGCTGAATGTCTTCATCCAGCACACCTCAGCAAGCCTGACCATCAACGAAAACGCCTCACCAGACGTGAGACGGGATTTCGAACGCTACTTCAATCGGTCTGTCCCAGACAGCACCCCCTATTTCGAACATGATGACGAGGGGCCAGATGACATGCCTGCCCACATCAAAAGCAGTCAGCTTGGAGCCAGCCTGAACATCCCCATTCAGGACGGCAGACTTGCCCTGGGCACCTGGCAGGGCATTTATCTTGGGGAGCACCGCGAACGTGGAGGCTCCAGAAGACTGGTGATCACAGCATTTGGTCAGGGCAAATAAAACAAAGAGGACAGCCTAAACTGTCCTCCTTGCATCAATCGGTGTTATTGTCCGCCCAGACCGCTCTTGCCCTGGTCTTCGCCCTGGGTCCGGCGGCTTCCTCCTGCTTCATCACTTCCCCCACGGGTGCCTTCGACTGGAGGTTGCCCTCCATCACGGTTGTTGTCATCAACGTTGTCGAGGGGCTCACCGTCAGGAATTTTCTGACCTGGGGAATTCTGGTTGCCACCAGTGGCATTGGCCCACAGAGGGGCTTTTTGACCTTCAATCATGTTTGTCTCCTTTCGAACATCAACAGCTCAGCTGGACCAGAAAACGTCCATGGAGCATAAATTGACTTTAGAGCATTTCAGATGAATTTTGAAAATCAATATTCATTGAGCGGAGCAAAAGAAAAAGCATGGAAACTCAGATTGTAGTGATTGACGAGATCTCATCCAATCAAGCCTTACCATCTGGACACCCTGAGCAAATTTTCCCCGACAAGCGATCAACATTATTCTCATTTTTATTTTTAATCTTTACAACAGCCTGGACCATCTGGTTTCAATTCTGAATATAATTGTCCCTCAAATAATCCTTGCGAGCATACTCTTGACCTTCTGGCAGCTTCACCCTCGTCTCCCTGTACCTCTCGAACAACAGGATGAGAGCTGCCCTGATCAGGCTCTTTCTGAACCAGAGTTCTGCTGAATCTGCAGTAAACTCCAGCTTTGCATCCTGAAAAATCAAACCTGGACACCCAGGAGCATTGAGCGCAGTGAAGGTGATTCCTGCCTCTTGCCTGTCCGAGATGATTTTCAAGCCCGAATCCACAATCAGATGGTCATAATTGGGCTGCCTGTACTTCTCGGCGTACAGTTCGTACAGCATCTGCTGCAATTGATGCTGCTCGGAGTGCAGCCTGCCTTCTTCTCGCTGTGTCAGTTCGGTCAGCAGCAGTTTCGAGATCTCCTGCATGCGGTCTTCCATCTCCACAACACGTTCATCCAGAGATGGAGGCGGAGGTGGAGGA
The DNA here is from genome assembly GCF_007990775.1 of Deinococcus cellulosilyticus NBRC 106333 = KACC 11606. NCBI lineage: Bacteria > Thermotogati > Deinococcota > Deinococci > Deinococcales > Deinococcaceae > Deinococcus > Deinococcus cellulosilyticus. Next base: position 79,046 of record NZ_BJXB01000002.1, read on the forward strand.
GGAGGATCTCCCGCCAGTTCTCTGAAAGGGTCCAGAGGCCCTGTGCGGGTCAGGCTGCTGTATTCCTTCAGCACACCCTCCTCAATGGTCCAGAAGCGGTTCCCAACGTTCTGGGCAAACATCCGGTCGTGGGTGATGATGATGCAGGCCCCCTGAAAACTGTTTAAAGCCCTTTCCAGGGATTCCAGGGTTTCAATGTCCAGGTGGTTGGTGGGTTCGTCCAGAAAGAGCAAATCTGCTTTGGAGTGGGCAATCAGGGCCAGACCTGCCCGGACCCGCTCCCCTCCTGAGAGTTCTGCAGGGGTTTTTTCCCACGCCCAGCCCAGGCCGTACTGTCCCAGCAGTGTACGGGCCGTACGCTCTTGGTACACCCTGGTCAGCTGTTCTTTCAGGGTCTCTTCTTCCAGCAGTCCGTGGTGTTCCTGATCCAGATAGTTGAAACGGGTGGTGTAGTACCGCACTTCTGCCTGGGGATCTGTGGCGTACCGCTTGCCCAGCAGGATTTCCATCAGTGTGGTCTTCCCGGTGCCATTGGGGGCCACCAGCATGATGCGGTCCCCCTTGCGCACCTTCAGGTCGGCCTGCTTCAGGACGTCACGCTCTCCGTACCGCATCGCCAGATTGCGGCCCCACAAAAGCATTGGTGCTCTGGCATCTCCAGCACTGAAAAACATCTGGATTTCGCGTTCTTTCTGTGGAGCGTCAATCTCAGAGATGTGCTCCACCCTGCTGCGGATGGGGTTGGGTTTGGCTCCCCACATGCTCTGTTGATCTGCCACCTCGGTCAGGCGCATTTTCTCCTGCAAGGTCTGCTGGTGAAGCCTTTGCAGGGTCTTGCGCTGGATGGCCCGTTCCATGCGGGTCTTGCTGAACCCTCCCGGATACACCTGAACAGTCTGCTGGTCGATGTACCAGCTCTTCTGTGCCACCTGATCCAGCAGGGTGCGGTCGTGCGAGACCACAATCACTGCCTGTTTGCTGCGTTTGATTCGGTGCTCCAGCCATTCCCGCATGCGGATGTCCAGGTGGTTGGTGGGTTCATCCAGCAAGAGCAGGTCTCCCGTATCCAGCAGGCTCAGGGCCAGCGCAAAACGGGTCTTTTCGCCTCCTGAGAGGGTTCCCAGTGGCTGGTCCAGTTTGTCTCCCAGACTCAGGACAAAGAGGATGCTCTTTGCACGGTGCTCGTAGGTGTACCCGCCTTCACGCTCGTACTGCTGGTGAAGTTCATCCCAGCGGTCCAGAAGCTCGGGTTTTTCGGTCAGCTGGGTTTCCAGACTTCTCAGTTCCTGCTCCTGCACCACATGCGGATTGAAAACCCGAACAGCTTCCATCACGGTGAGCTGTTCGGGCAGGGTTGGATTCTGTTCCAGATAAGTGATTTTGAGGCCCTCAGTTTGCCACATCACGCCACTCTGGGGTTTCAGGCGGCCTGTCAGTAGGTTAAACAAGGTGGTTTTACCAGAACCATTGAGGCCCATCAGGGCAATTTTGTCACCAGATGAAATGCTGAGTGCAGGAATCTCGAACAGCAGCTTCCGTTCGGTTTCATAATGCAGATCTGTGAGCTGAAGCAGTGTTCCCATGCTTTCATGGTACCGGAAGGGCTCGAACCCTGGACCCGACATGAAGCCTAGCGTCACGCCCTGTAACCTCCGCTGACTGGCGGATCATTGGTGCATCAGAGCTGCTGGATTTGCCCATCAAGCGGATCTTCTTCAACCTCCATCCTGAAACGACCACCTGAGGTTTCCACCTCCACCACCAGGGGAAGCAACTTTGCGGGATGACCCACAGGGTACCAGGGCCTGCCATTTCGGCTCACAATAAAGAGCCCTTCATCGGTTCCAAGCGGAGCAAAATCTGCCAGTGCAGGTCTGAAATGATCCACCCCCACCTGTGCCTTCAGGCACTCAATCAGGGCAGAAACATCCCGGGTCACCAGCCCAATTTCGCTGATGGACAAAGGCAGCAAGTTTTCAGCATCCTGATGGTTCAGGTTGTGGCGTCCGATGTACTCCACAATGTTGCCATCCGGGTCCAGAAAATACAGCGCATGGGCATTCCAGTTTTGAAAGTCGGCAAAGTAAGACTGGTCTTCCCGGATGTAGCACAGATCCACCTTCTGCCTCAGGTCCTCAAAAACCTGCTGCATGAGGTGCTCAGGGGCATTGAAAGCAAAATGATAACCTCCAGAAAAGCCTTCTCTTGCAACAAATCGCAAGGTGGATGCACCTGCAGTCAGGGAAAAAGCATGTTCCTCCTGATGAACAGAAAATCCCAGACGGGCATAAAATGCGGCCATCTCCTGCAGCTTTGCGGTGTAAAGGGTGAGGGTGTGAATGCGCATGATCACAGACTATAGCGTCTGACAGGAAGGTTTCTGTGATCAGGAAACGTTGCGGTCACTTCATGCGTAGTAAAGACGTAAGGAGGATTTCATGACTCAACTCACCCAGGGACAACGTGCTCAGTTGCCCCAGTTCACCTCCAGCCTGAACCTCACCATCGGCATTGGGATTCAGGGGGCAGGAATGACCTTTGATGTGTCCTGCTTCGGGGTGGATCAGAATGACCAGCTGTCAGATGACCGCTATTTTGTGTTTTACAACCAGAAAAGCTCTCCAGAAGGTGCCCTCAAACTCCTGGGCAGCCAGCAGGGGGATCTGGAACAGTTTCAGGTGGACCTCTCTCGCCTCCCTTCCAGCATCAGGAAACTGGTTTTTGCTGTCACCATCGATGGCAATGGCGTGATGTCCCAGATTCAGGGGGGCCATTTCCGCATTCTGGAAGGGGGGCAGGAAAAAGCCCGCTTCAACTTTGCAGGGCAGAATTTCGGGCAGGAGAAAGCTGTCATTGTGGCTGAGATCTACCTCAAAGATGTCTGGCGTGTTCTGGCCCTGGGTCAGGGGTTCGCCGGGGGCCTCAGTGCCCTGCTGAAAAATTATGGAGGTCAGGAAGCGGATGAGCCTGCCTCTCCCCCACCCACTCCACCTGCTCCAACCCCTCCTGCATCTCAGCCAGCGAAACCTGCTGTGAACCTCAACAAGGGAGTGATTCTGGAGAAGAAAGTCCAGGAGAAGGCTCCCGGTCTGGTCAGTCTGGTCAAAACCGTCAATGTGATTCTGGAGAAAAAGCAGATCGCAGATGTGGTGGTCAAAGTGGTGATGGTGATGGACGCCTCGGGCAGCATGACCTCGAGTTACCAGAATGGCACCGTGCAGGCCGTGGTGGACCGGGTGGGTGTGGTCGCCATGCGTCTGGACGATGATGGTGCCCTGGAAACCTGGTTCTACTCCGACAACCACAAACAGACTCCAGATGTCACCCTGGACAGCATCCACAATTACGTGAAGAACAACGTCAAAGGGGCTTTTCTGCAGATCTTCAAGGGTCTGGGGGTGGGCAACAACGAACCCCCCATCATGCGCACGCTGGTGGACCGCCACAAGAATTCCACCCAGCCTGTGCTGGTGGTCTTCATCACCGATGGTGGGATCTACAAAACCGAGGAGATCACTCGCATCCTGAAAGACTGCTCCCATCACCCGATCTTCTGGCAGTTCATCGGGGTGGCCGGACAGAATTACGGGGTACTCGAGAAGCTGGATGACCTCCCAGGACGCGTGGTGGACAATGCAGATTTCTTCGCGGTGGATGACCTCAGGCACATCTCGGATGACCAGTTGTTCGAACGGATGCTGAATGAATTGCCTGCATGGCTGAGGGCAGCAAAAGAAAAAGGGATTCTCAGGTAGAAAATTTTGTCCTGAAGGGGCGAGGCGTGCCTCGCCCCTTCACATTTACAACTCCTGCAAACCTCACAGACCTGATGACATCAAAATGTTAAGAGAATGGGGGCCATCGCCCACACGATTTCACTGCCATGAAAGGGACAAAGAACCCGAATGGACAGGTGGTTTACCTGTCGTTCACCTGTGCAGATAAACGGTGAACCTCATGCGTAAACCACTGGCGATGTTGTCCTGATGCAGTGACAGCAAGATCGACGTGTCAGGTGGAAGTATACATGCAGACTGTCACATCCCGAGTAACGTGGTTAACCGGGGTTAACTTTTCACTGTATACTCCGGGATGGAACAAGCGCACTTGGGTCAAGGCCCTAAGGAGGAACATTTTGAAACTCCACGAATACCAAGGTAAAGAACTGCTGCGGCGTTTCGGCGTCAACGTGCAGGACGGCAAAGTCGCCTACACGCCCGACGAAGTTCGCCAGATTGCTCAGGAATACGGTCAGGCTGTGGTCGTCAAGGCCCAGGTCCACGTCGGCGGACGTGGCAAAGCCGGTGGTGTGAAGTTCAGCCCCACCCCTGACAAAGCGTATGAAAACGGCCAGAAAATTCTCGGCATGGACATCAAGGGTCTGACCGTGAAGAAGGTGCTCGTCACCAAAGCCGTGGACATCGACAAAGGCAAAGAATACTACGTCGGCATGATCGTGGACCGCAACGTGCAGTCCTACACCCTGATGGCCTGCGCCGAGGGTGGCATGGAAATCGAGGAACTCGCTGTCGAGAAGCCCGAAGCCATCATCAAGCACCGCGTGGACCCCGTTGCCGGCCTGCGCCCTTACGAGGCCCGCGAAATTGCCCTCAAGGCAGGCTTTGAAGGCAACCTCAACAAACTGGCCGACATGATGGTCAAGATGAGCAAGGCTGCTTTCGAACTCGATGCCAACCTGGTGGAAATCAACCCCCTGTTCGTCGGCGAAGACGGAATTCCGCTTGCCCTCGACACCAAGTTCGACGTGGACGACAACGCCATGTACCGCCACAAGGACCTCGCCGACTGGCGCGAACTGGAAGCCGAACACCCCCTGGAAATTGAAGCCAGCAACTACGGTTTCGCCTACGTGAAACTCGAAGGCAACGTGGGCGTGCTTGGAAACGGTGCAGGCATCGTGATGACCTCCCTGGACGTGGTGAACCGCGCCGGGGCCAAACCTGCGAACTTCCTGGACATCGGTGGTGGCGCCCGCGCCGACATCGTGTACAACGCTGTGAAACTGGTCTCCAAGGACACCGACGTGAAAGCCATCTTCATCAACATCTTCGGGGGCATCACCCGCGCTGATGAGGTGGCCAAAGGCGTGATTCAGGCCCTGAAAGATGGCATCCTCACCAAGCCCGTACGCATGCGCATTGCCGGTACCGCCGAGGAAGAAGCCAAATCACTCCTGGCCGAAGTCAACAGCGACCTGATCCAGATGTACCCCGACATGTTCCAGGCTGCAGAAGCTGCCGCCCAGGAGGCCAACAAATGAGTATCCTGATTGACAAGAACACCCAGGTGCTTGTGGTGGGCATGACTGGCCGCGAAGGGGCCAACCACACCAAAGCCATGCGCGAATTCGGCACCCAGGTGGTTGCAGGTGTGACCCCTGGCAAGGGCGGTCTGACCCACGAAGGTCTGCCTGTGTACAACAGCGTCCGTGACGCCCAGGCCAACCACCAGATCGACTGCTCCATCATCTTCGTGCCCCCCGCCGGTGCTGCCGATGCTGTGCTGGAATCTGCCCACGCTGGCGTGCCCCTGATCGTCCTGATCACCGAGGGCGTGCCCACCATCGACATGATGCGTGCCGTGCAGGAAGTCAAGCAGCTGAACGCTGTGAGCCTCGCTGAAGGTGGCAAGGGCATCCGTCTGATCGGTGGAAACTGCCCCGGTCTGGTCTCCAGTGGCGAGTCCAAGATCGGCATCATGCCCAACAAGATCTACAGCGAAAAAGGCCGCATTGGTCTGATCTCCCGTTCCGGAACCCTCACCTACGAAGCAGCCAAACTGCTCGGTGACGCCGGTCTGGGCACCAGCACCACTGTGGGCATCGGTGGGGACCCCATCATCGGAACCACTTTCGCTGATGTGCTGCCCCTCTTCGAAGCCGACCCCGAGACCGACGCTGTTGTGGTGATTGGTGAAATCGGTGGAGCTGACGAGGAAGCCGCTGCAGAGTACATCAAGAACCACATGAAGAAGCCCGTGGTGGCTTTCATCAGTGGGCGCAGTGCCCCCAAAGGCAAGCGCATGGGTCACGCCGGAGCCATCATCATGGGCAACGTGGGAACCCCCGAGTCTAAACTCGCAGCTTTTGCGGATGCCAACGTGCCTGTGGCAGACACCATGCCCCAGATCATCGATCTGGTCAAACAGGTTCTCAACAAATAAGCTATAACGCTCACAGAAGACAGGGAGTCCCCCTGTCTTCTTTTGCATTGAAAGAGCTTTCAGAGTAAATTGAAACCAGACTTCATATCACTGTGCATCCTGACTGATCGCCACTGGTCTTCAGCAGTCTCACCCAGTCATTACAGCCTGTTGTAATGTTCTGGAAAGACCCCATTTTATAAGCTTGCCTTAATCCATACGGCATCTGAGTCCGGGAGGGAACCGACCATGCACATCTGCACCTATGAAGCACAAACCCAGGCGTCAAAAGAAGCCCTCTGGCAGCTCTGGACCCAGGCAAAACACTGGCCCACCTGGGACACCGACCTTGCTTCTGCAGAGCTGTCCGGTCCTTTCCGTCAGGGGGTCACCGGAACCCTGAATTACAAAGATGGCACTTCGAGAACGTTTACGGTCATCAAGTGCGAAATGCTTGAGAGCTTCGTGCTGCAAATCCCCTTTGTCAAAGGGGTGGACCTGATTGTCAAACGGGACCTCAAACAGAATGGCACTGAATTGAAATTCCAGCAGGAACTGTCTTTCACGGGTGCACCATTCGCCAAGATGATGCAAAAGGGCAAGAAAGAGCCCATCACACGGGCCACCCTTAAGCAGATGGAGGTGCTCATTCAACTGCTCGAAGGGCAGTACTCTCCTTTTAAAGAAGGTACAGGTAGCGGCAATCCACAGACTGTCCGTTGAACATCATGAAAAAGCCCTGCAAATTTGCAGGGCTTTTTCATTTGGAGGCAGGATCGGCCCGCCTCCCAGGCTGACTTTTCTGGAAAGTCAACTGCAAGATCAAGCGCACCACAAAGGAGCACTGGTCAACCAGTGCTCCTTTGTAATTCACAATCAATTGAAAGCGATGTCTTCAGTGGTGATTTGTTCAATCGAGCAACGGTTGTAAACCTTGAAGGAATTGGTTGAGACAAATGTGGCTCTGGTTCCATCGGCGGTGGCCTGCACCCATCCCTTAAACGCTCCCAGAGGCTGTTGATTTCCCACCGAGACAATCTTGATCTTGTCCTCCCCTTTGGGAACCACCACAATTCCCTGTTTGCCCACCTGGGCAGGAAGTGGGTTGTTGTTGCTGGTGTCTGCCTTGAACACAAAAGAGTATGATGTGGCATTGCTGTTCAGTTGATTGGCTGGAACTGAAGTCTTGAAGCCAGGGTCCACCTTCCCAAGGGTTGTGCTGTAAAGTCCAAGTTCTGCGGAATCCAGATCGGCGTTGGTATTGAATCTCAGAGCCACCAGGGTCGTTGTGATGGAAGGTGTATTGCTGTTCAGGGGTTCAACATTGTCACAGCCGACGTACTCGCCACCTGCGGTTCGGTACTCGGTTCTGATGTCCATGCTGCTGGTCAAAGTCAGAATCAAAGCGTTGCTGCAAGCAGCGAGGGCAAGTGTTCCAAACAGGGGTAAAAGCCACTTTTTCATGAGCATCCTCCAGGTTCAATTGCTGGCAGCATCCACTTCAGCAGCACAAATCTATGCTTGTTTTCAGATTTGTACTGCTGATTCAGGGCTCCAGCCATGAAGTCAGGTCAAAACCTTATGGCCTCAGTTTGCCCCATCGGGCAGGTTTTTCCATTAGACTGCCGTTCACATCCGTTTTAGGAACCCTTTACCAAAGATTAAGTCTCAGAGGCATCATTGATTTTCAGTCCTGCTTGTCCAGCATCTGGTGGATGGTGTTGAGAAGTTCCCCATTGTCCTGCGCCAGCTCCCAGAACATCACTCCTTGTAGGCCACGTGCCTTGCCGTAAAACACTTTTGAGCGAATGGATCGGGGATTCTCGTATGTGATGAATTCTCCACTGTCTGGGTTGAACAGGTAGGGCACTTCGGCTTCAAGATGGTAGAAAGGCTCAAAGCCACTTTCTGGGACAAGATATTTGTCGATCAGGTTTCTGTAGCTGAGATCCACATCAGAGAATTCGCCGGGATTGGGCTGGTACAGTCCGTTGTTGTCCCGGTTCACCCCTCTCCACATCCGGCCATAGAAGGGCAAGCCAAGCACCAGTTTCTCAGGAACTACACCCAGTCTCAAAGCAGTCTGAACGGTCAGGTGGGTGCTGTACTGCAGGTCGAAAGGTGCACCCTCTACAGCGAAGAGGTTGTTGTGAAAGGTGGTTACAGGACCCACCTCTCCTGTGAAGTCATAGGTCATCAGGTTGATGCGTTCCAGAATCTCTGACAGGTCTTTCAGGTGCAGGTCATTTGTGATGCGTTTTGGTGCTGCTGCAACTGCAATGGAAAGTTCATAGTGCTGGCCTGTGTCCTGCGACAGAAGGTCGAGGGCCACTCGAAATTCCTGCATCAGCAAAGTGAAGTTCTGTGCATCCTCTGGATGGTGCAGGTTGCCTTCCAGACCTCCTTCAGTGGGATACTCCCAGTCCAGGTCAAATCCATCAAATATTCCGATGGCATTTTCTGGGTGGATGTCTGGGAAACTCCCCAGCAAAAACTGGCTGATGGCTGAATCGATGAACCGGGCACGGCTTTCTGCAGTCTGGGCCATGGGACTGAAGTGCTGAGAAGCTCCCCATCCTCCAATGGAGATCAGGATCTTCAGGTGTGGATGCTGTTCCTTGAGGTGTTTCAGGGCGGCAAAATTGCCTCTGAGGCTCCCCTCCCCTGCTCCGAACTGGACCCCTGATTCCTGGTGCAGATCAAGTTGTGGATCTCCCAGAACACACAATCCATCTGCAGACACATGGGCAAATGCGTAATAGATGTGGGTCAGTTGATCTGCTGGAATCTGCTGCACAGGGTAAACAGGGGCTTTCCAGCTGGCGTAATAGGCGATCACCACAGGTTTTTGAAGATGTGTCATGCCTGCATCTGAACATGGCTGGCTTTGACATGCAAAGCAGCAATCTGACAGTTTGATGGTTTGGGCCACAAATGCTGATGGCTGTCTGGATGTGATACCACTTGCGGAGTTTCGCCAGTGCTTTTTTGCAAAAGTGTTACACATTGGAAGGGGTTTCAGGCTGGATCAGCGTCTGGTTCAATCGTGTATAAGGGCTTCCCCCGGGTTTCAAAAATTGTATACACCGTGTTAGATTGCACTCACTCAAAAATTCATGTGCAGACCTGATCAAAGGTGCTGTCAAAGGAGAAATGTTGTGATCAAACTGCGTTCACTCATGGCCCTCGCTCTTGCTGCCACTGCCCTCACAGCCTGTGGTTCTGTGGGCACACCCGAAGCCGCCGCAGAAAACAGCAACAATGAAGTGGCCCCCCAGATCGTCTATGGGACGGTCAGTGCTGTGGGCAGCCGTCCTTACATGGTGGCTGTACAGCGCTCCAGTTACCTCACCCGCAACTGGTGTGGAGGAAGCCTGATTGCCAGCAACTGGGTGATGACTGCAGCCCACTGCGTGAAGGGCTTCAGTGCCTCTGGCATCAAGGTCCGTGCAGGGGTGTACAACCTTGCAAACTCCAGCGAAGGTCAAACCGTCAGTGTTTCGAACATCTACATCCACCCCAGTTATTCCAATGTGGGCTACGGGTATGACATTGCTCTGCTGAAACTGTCTGCCAATGTGACCCACCAGTACGCATCCCCAGGGGCCATTCCCAGCAGCACAGTGGATTCCACGCTGGTTCAATCAGGTCAGATGGCCACCGTGTCTGGATGGGGCATCACCGAGTACGGCTCCTCTTCCAACCAGCTTCGCGAAGTGACCATTCCCATCACTCCAGATGGGTCCCAGTGTGGAGGCACCCCTGCCAACACCATCTGTGGACCTTACTACCAGGGCAAGGATTCCTGCAATGGGGACAGCGGTGGTCCTCTGGCCCGCCGTTACAACAACCGCAACTACATTCTGGGCATCGTGAGCTATGGACCTGAGGAATGCAGAGGTGAAGGTGTCTATACCCGTGTGGGCAAGTACGCCAGCTGGATTCAGAGCATTTCCGGTGTCTCCGCACAGTAAATTCTGGTTCTCGGATCTGCAAACTCCCATCAACAGATGGGAGTTTGTGCTTTTCTCTCATCTGATCACTTGATAATCAAGTATCATTAATCGGTATGAAACGTGCCGTTCTTTTTCTGATCGCTCTGGGTGCAAGTGCCCATGCCAAAACAAACGTGGTGGTGACCATCCAGCCCTACTACAGCATCATCAAGAACATTGCTGGAGACCGGGCAGAGGTCACCCGCATGGTGCCTGTTGGAGCCAGCCCTGAAACCTTTTCTCCTGCGCCTGCCGACATCAAAACACTTTCAAGAGCCCAGCTGGTTTTCATGAATGGTCTGGGCCTCGATGAATGGCTGACCGGGGTCATCAAGAACAGCGGAACAAAGGCAAAAGTGCTGGAGTTTGGTGAGGTGCTGAAGTTTAAACCCATCCTGGCTGAAGAGCACGCCGGAGAAACCGAAGAAGAACATCACGATGAGCACGGCCATGAAGGCACCGATCCTCACATTTTTCTGGATGCCAGCCTGATGGCACTTGCCGCCACCCGCGCAGGCGCGGAGCTTGCCAGAGTCGACCCCAAAAACGCTGCTTACTACCAGCAACGGGCGAAAGCTGAAAACCAGAAGCTGCTGAAACTGCATGCGGAGTTGAAGTCCACCCTGGGTCAGGTCAAAGGACAGAACATCGTCACCTTTCATGGGGCTTTCAACTATTTTGCACGGGCTTACGGACTGAAAGTGGCTGCGGCCATTGAGCCCTTCCCCGGAAAAGAGCCCAGTGCCCGCTACGTCACAGATGTGGTCAAACTGATCCGCAGCAAGAAGGTCAAAGCGGTCTTTGCAGAACCTCAGCTTCCCGAAACTGCAGCAAAAACCATTGCTGAAAGCGCTGGCGTGAAGCTCTTTGTTCTTGACCCTGAAGGAAGCAAACTGAGCAGCGACTACTATGGCATGATGCGGTACAACAGGGACACCCTGCTCAAAGCCCTGAAGTAATAATTCAGCAACAAAAAAGAGCATCCCATGGGATGCTCTTTTTACAGTTCAAATCGGTTTCAATCAGGCGAAGCGGGTGATGCGCTCGACGCTGTGACGGTGGTGGGGATGGCCTTCCTGAGCGGCTTTACCGACAGGCAGGATGGCAGCAATCTGCACATGGGCAGGCAGGCCGAGCAGTTCCTTGACTTTGCCAGGCTCAAATCCCAGCATGGGCACGCTGTCGTATCCGAGGCCACGGGTGGCAATCAGGAGGTAACCCAGCACAATGTTGGCCTGGGTGTTGGCCCATGCAGCGCGGGCTTCCACAGACTGGGAACCGAAAGCGCCCTCAAAGGTCTGGCGCTGGCGGGCCTTGCCTTCCTCACCGTATGCGGGGTGAGAGGTTTCTTCAGCAGTGGCGAGCACGTCTTCCATGTCGCTGTAGATCACGATGGTGTAGGGGGCAGAGGTGACCTGGGTCTGACCGTAAGCAGCGGCCTGAAGTTTTTCTTTCACTTCGGGGGTTTCGACGACCACGAAACGCCAGGTCTGGGCGTTCCATGCACTGGGGGCGAGGCTGGCCAGACGCAGGATTTCCAGCAGGTCTTCTTTGGGCATGGTGGGTTCGAACTTGCGAATGCTGTGACGGGTCTCGATGGCTTCTTTGACGGTGAGGGTGCGGGTCAGGGTATTGTTCAAATCGCTCATAAGTTCATAGTAGTATGTTTTTTAAATTGTTATGTGACTTATATTGCATTCCCCAAAGTGCGCTATACTGATGGTATGAGTGAAGATGGTTTTTGTCCCGTACACCACGCCATCCAGATCTTGCAGGAGAAGTGGACGCTTCACATCATCCGCACCCTCTTGCAAGGTCCGAGTGGCTTCAACGAACTCTCCCGTGCCGTCGGTGGCTGCAACCCCGCCACCCTGACCCACCGCCTGGAGAGCCTGGAAGGCCTGGGGTTGGTCAAGAAAGAAGTGTTGTCCCTGATGCCCCCACGCTCCAGTTACAGCCTCACTCCTGCTGGTGTGGAACTCCAGGGTGTGGTGAATGCCATTGATGAATGGGCCCGCAACCACCTGTCCACTTGCAAACAGAAGGCAGAGAGTGTAAAATAGAACGGTTGGTCTGAAGATGTAACGTTTTAAAAGTTACACTGTATCAGACCAGTGGGTAAGCCACCTCTGGACAGGACTTTCTTGGGGGAGCACTTACCCAAGAAAGGGTTACAAATGCAGTTTAGTGATTTTGACCTCCACGCCGAGGTTGTTTCTCGTCTTGCCGCGCGTGGCATCGTTACCCCCAGCCCCATCCAGGCCGAAAGCCTCCCTCACACCCTCAACGGGAAAGACGTGATCGGACGCGCTCGCACCGGAACGGGCAAAACCCTGGCCTTCGCACTTCCCATCATTGAAGGCTTGGCCCCCAGCAAAGATTATGGCCGTGCTCCCAGAGCACTGGTTCTGGCCCCCACCCGGGAACTGGCCAAACAAATCGCCGAAGAATTCAACCAGAGCGCACCTCACCTCTCCATCACCACCATCTATGGTGGTTCCAGCTACGTGCTGCAGGAAAAAGCCCTGACCCGTGGTGTGGACATCGTGGTGGGCACCCCTGGACGCATCATCGATCACCTGGAGCGCAAAACCCTCCTTCTGGATGAAGTGCAGTTCGCTGTGCTCGACGAAGCAGACGAAATGCTCAACGTGGGCTTCGCAGAAGCGGTGGAAACCATTCTGCGCCACGCCCCCGAAGACCGCCAGACTTTGCTGTTCAGCGCCACCCTCACCCCCTCAGTGATCCGTCTCGCCCGTGCGTACATGCGCAACCCCGTGACGGTGGACCTGATCGGTGAAGACGCCCCCAAAGCCGCCCAGACCGTGAAACACCTGGCCGTCAAAGTGGGCCGCAGCCGCACCCGCGTGCTGGTGGACCTGCTGAGCGTCTACAACCCCGAGCGTGCCATTGTCTTCACCCGCACCAAGCGTGAAGCCGATGAACTCGCCCTTGAGCTGATTGGCCGTGGCATCGAAGCCGAAGGCCTGCACGGCGACCTCGCCCAGGCCCAGCGTGAACGCGCCTTGGCTGCCTTCCGCAGCGGACGCACCCGCGTGCTGGTCGCCACCGACGTGGCCGCACGTGGTCTGGACATTCCCGAAGTGGACGTTGTTGTGCAATACCACGTGCCCCAGGATCACGAGTCCTACGTGCACCGCTCTGGCCGCACGGGCCGTGCAGGACGCAATGGTGTCGCCATCGTGATGTACGCTCCCAAAGAGCAGTACGCCATCCGCCAGTTGGAGAACGCCACCGGAGCCCGCTTCGAGAAAATCGAACCCCCAACCCAGGCCGAGGTGTACGCTTCCAACATGCGCAACGTTGCGAACATGGTCAAAAATGTTCCCGATGAAATCAGCAGCATGTTCCTGGGACAGGCCGAAGAGCTCATCGCCCAACTCGGCGTGGAAGCCCTGGCCAAAGCACTGGCCCGCATTGCCGGTGTGACCGAAGCCCCTCGCAGCGTCAGCCTGCTGAGTGGTGAAGAAGACTTCGTGACCGTCACTCTCCGTGCTCCCCGAATGACTGTTCCCAGAGCTGTTGCTCTGATCGCACGTGGTCTCAACATCGAATCCCGCGCCCTGGGCAAAGTGCGTCTCTTTGAAGGTGGCGCAGTGGCAGACATCCCCACCGACCGTGTGGAAGACCTGCTGGCCCTGAGCCCCCTGGAAGAAAAAGTTCAGGTTGTGAAGACCGAAGAACTCCCCGAACTGCTCGAAACCCCCCAGCGCGACGACCGTGGCCCCCGTCAGGGTGACCGTGGTGGATACCGTGGTGGCGGAGATCGCGGCGGATACCGTGGCAACCGTGAGGGCGGCAGCGACCGTGGTGGAGATCGCGGCGGCTACCGGGGCAACAGCGACCGTGAAGGTGTGTACGCTGGCAACCGTGAGGGCGGCAAACGTCCTTACCAGAGCCGCAAGCGCTACTGATCTTTAAAAGATCCTCTGTCAGAAGCCATTTCTAAAGTCCAGAAACCCCCGGAATTTCCGGGGGTTTTTTTGTTGCTGCTTCAAATCAATGTTTATCCATTGCCAGAAAATTTTTGTGAACAAATGGGGTCAGGGAAGAGGCGGGCATCAATTGCTGCTGAAAGAACTTGAGGATGTGGGCTTCCAGGGTGTTCTGATGGGTTTCATTGATGAAGTGGTCACCAGAGAGCCATTCCAGCTGACTCTGAGCCCCTGCTTCCAGAAGCGCCTGGTGCATCCGCATCGCCTGAGAGGGAAAAACGTGCTGGTCTCTTTCACCATGCAGGTGCAAAAATGCAGCACTGTCTGCAGTGACATGACGGACGGGACTGGCAAGATGGGCCAGATCAGGATGCTCCTTCACGGGCCCACCGAAGAGTTTCAGGGTGTTGATCGGGTAACCCGGATCAAAAAAATCAGTGACCCCTGAGACATTGACCACTGCCTGCACCCTGGAACTGTGACCTTTCCAGCCTGCATTGCTGCCTTCGAGCTCTGGGCGGTCTGCAGTGGTGCCCAGCAACGCTGCGAGGTGGGCTCCTGCACTGATGCCCCACACACCAATCCGGTCTGGATCGATGTACAGCTGTTCTGCATGGGCCCGCAACCAGCGCACAGCGGTTTTGCAATCTTGAATCTGGGCCGGAAATCTGAAAGCAGGAGCAAGTCGGTAATCAATGCTGATGGTCAAAAACCCTGCTTCTGCCAGAAAAACATTTGAAACAGGCCACTTTCCAAACATTTCCCAGGCTCCACCATGAATGTGAATGATGGCAGGCCTGGGAGCACTCGAAATTTCTCGTGGTTCCAGAAGATCCAACAAAACGCCATGATTGCTGAAATGAATATTTTCAATCAATTGCAGATGCTCAGGAAATTGTAGGGGGTTCATCACATCACCTGCATTTACTGTAACATCCAGTTTTTGAGAAAAGCCGATGGTGAGCACATCCCACCACGTCACGATCTCAGGGAACTTTCATGCGGGTTCTCTCGTAGCGTCCTCTGGAGGGCCTCATGTTGCAACCGAAGAAAAAAGACAGGCTGCAGATTGCCGGGTACCTGACGGTACTGGTGGTTTCCTTTGCTGTCAGCTGGCACATTCTGTCTGGCCTGCTTGAACGCCTGTAAAAATGGCAAAAAGAAACTCGGGTTTCCCCGAGTCTGGTTGCTGTGTTGTTCCCTGAGGTTCAGAGTTCCTCAACGTACAGGTCTTCCCCATCCACCACAGCCTTGTAGAGCCTGACGGCTTTGACGGCAGGCATTTTTGTGGCCTTGCCTGTGGCAAGCTCAAATCGGGCACCGTGGGCCTCACAGGTGATCTGGCCGTCTTCCACCCGCCCGCCTTCAAGGGGCACACTTTCATGGGTGCAGACATTCCTGAGGGCATAGAACTGGTCCTGATGGTTGACCACCAGCACACTCTGGCGGCCCACACGCACGCTTTTCTGAGAACCTTCGGGAAGGTCACTGATTTTGCCAACCAAAACACGCATGGTTCTCAAAATAGCATGCTCCTGCGTCCTCACACTGTCACCTGCGACCAAACACCACAAAGTTGCTGAATCCCTGAGGCCTGAGCACATTCATCTGACTGGTGAGGCCCGGGTATTCAGGGCCGACCTGCAACCCCATCCAGATGGGTTTTTTGCTTCTGGTGCGCAGGGTGTACCCGAGCACTTTCAGTGCGGTGAGGTTGGTGCTGTAAGCCATCGGGATGAACACATCCACCCCCTGCCATTTCGTCCAGACTTGCTGGGTTTCGGGCTTGTAGAGGGGATAATAGGCATTCACTGCTGCGGTCACCAGACCCTGCCCTCCGGCCTGGTGGTAAGCACGGCTCATGCCTGCTGCCGCCTGGGCCAGCACATCCTGTCGGAAGGCATACCATTTCATGTTGGTGACCCCTGCTTTCGTTCCGGTCTGGTCCTGGAAGATTTTGACCGCAACGGGGTTGTAACCAAAATCATCTTTGGAGGGGTACCTCAGGTAATCGAGGTGCAAACCGACATTTGGGTAATTCTCAGCGAGTTCGGTGCTCAGGTCATAAACGGTCTTGCGCACCTCATAAATGGCCGGATCGGCGAAACCCATGTGAAGGCCCGTGTCACTGCTGCGGACCCCTTTTGAATTCAGGGTTTCCCACTCGGGGTGCTCTTCCAGCAGGCCTCCACTGACCCCGTACTGCTTTGGAGGAGCCCAGTAAAAGACTTCCAGCCAGGCATGAAGCCGCAATCCAGTGCGCGCAGCAGCCTCCACATACTCATTGAGGAGGTCGCGTCCGGTCAGCTCTGGGCGCATGGGGGCAATGGCAGACGGATAAATGGTCATGCCGTGATAAAAAGCCTCCACAAAAACATCGGTGAACCCTTCCTTCTTTAAAGAATCCATAAGTGTATAGGTGTCCTGTCTGGGATCAGGGCGCACCCACACCCCCATCACGCCATGCCGCACATTGGCTGCAGGCAGGTCTGGAATGGTGATGTTCTCAGGGGTTTCAGGGTCCAGAACGCCACCCTCCGTGGGGTCCTGAGCAAAGGCCAGAGATGTGAAAGTGCATGCCACAAGAAGGAAATAACGCCACCACTTCATGCCTTTCACCTTAGCAGGCTTTTCTGGTGTTCAGGTGACACATTGGTAAACATCTGCACAAGAGAAACCCCCGGAGTTGCCGCTCCGGGGTGTTGGGAGGAAGAGGAATTTAGAGTTTGGGAAGGGTGGGGACAGACTGGTTGCAGTTGCTGGTGATTTGCAGGATCTGGCAGATCAGCTGACCTGCAGAGTTCACCCCAGCAGCACCGGCAGGTGGGGTGGCATGCACACGCTCTTTCCAGATCTGCCAGATCATCATGCCGTCTCCGGGTTTGCCGTTGGTCTTCACGTAGTTGGCGAGGGTCTCGACGTTGTAGGCCTTGCTGGCATCGTTCAGGCCGTCGTACATGAAGTTGCGCCAGGTGGCTCCGTAATCCACCCCTGCCTCTTTGTACAGTTTGAGGGTGGCTCCACCCGCACCTTCTGGCGCAGGTTCGATGCCCATGGCGATGGGTCCACTGTAAATGGCCCGGTAGGATTCAAAGGATTCACGGGGATCAAAGTAGGTGCCTGCATCGTAGGACATCAGGTTGATGTGGCTCAGCTTGCTGCCCTGCTGTTTGACCAGGTTGTACATGGTGCCGCCGTAAGGTGAACCCCACTGCACTTTGCCCTCTTCCCACTGGGTGCCTTTCACGTAGTAGGCTCCGGTGGACCATGCGGCAATGGAGATGCCCATGCTCAGCCCTCTGGCACGGATGGTGTCGTGGGTGCGGTTGAGGATGTCGATGGCCTTGGCATCTCCAGGGCAGGAGAAATTGGTGGCATCACCAGAGCAGGTTCCTGTGGGTGCTTCCCAGTCCAGATCCACGCCGTCCACGCCCAGGTCCTGGGCAAGGTCAATCAGGCCGCTGGGGTTGTAGCTGTCCCAGCCATGCTGGTCGTTGGAGTAGGTCCATCCCCCCACCGACAGGTACACTTTGGTTCCTCTGGCCTGCAGGGCATCGATGTTGGCAATGAGTTTTTTGGCGTTCTCGGGGGTCATCTTGACCGGAGGGCTCCAGGGGTTCGCAGCAGCACCTTCCACAAATTGGAGGCCTGTGTTGGTGTCACTGAAGCCATTGACCAGGTAATCCCCCTTCTTGTAGGTCAGTTTGGGGTTGGCAAAGGAAATGTTGACGTGAGTGTAGTAGCTGGGGATGTTGGCAGGAACCAGATCATTCAGGCTGGTGTTCCAGGTGCCTGCATATCCCACATAGATGCGACTGGCAGGCTGGACGGGGATGTTCACCGTGACATTGGCCGCGCTGGAAGTGGTGTTGTTTCCGGCGGCGTCAAAAGCTTTGGCAGTGTAACTGTAGGTGCCATTCTGTCCAGCGGCAAAGCTCTGGCTGTACTGGTAGGGAGAGGTGGTGTCTGTTCCGACGAGAGCACCATTGCGATAGAACTCCACCTTGCTGACGCCCACATTGTCTGTGGCATTGGCAGTAACGGTGACGTTCCCAGCGGCAGTGAGGTTGGTGGGGCTGGCAGACACACTGACTGTGGGGGCCACAGTGTCGCCTGTACCAGGAATGTTCACTGTCAGGTTGGTGGCTGTAGAAGTTTTGTTGTTCCCAGCAGCATCAAATGCTTTCGCAGTAAACGCATACGTCCCATTCTGGCTGCTCGAAGAAAAGCTCTGGCTGTACTCGTAGGGTGCAGTGGTGTCCGTGGCAACCAGCGTCCCGTTGCGGAAAAACTCCACTTTCGTCACCCCCACATTGTCACTCGCTGTCGCTGTCACTTTCGCGGTCCCAGCTGCCGTCAAAGTCGCAGGAGCCACCGTCGCAGACACTGTGGGAGCCACCGTATCACTGGGGGTTCCGGAGCAGCTGGCTCCGTTGATGGTGCAGGCGGTCACACCACTGAACACGCCCGTCCCAGAGTAGGACACTGTCACGCTACCCCCAGCGGGGATGTTTCCGCCCCCCCAGCTGTTGGGAGTGATGGTGTAAGAACCGTCGGCGTTCTTGACGGCATTCCCACCGGCACCCCAGGGGGTTCCCGAGAGGCCTGCGTTGCCGTTGAATTTGAAGTTCAGGCTCCAGGTGCTGACCGCAGTGTCCCCGGTGTTCTTCAGCGTGATCACCCCGGTGAAACCACTGTCCCAGGCGCTGCTGGTCGTGAAAGTCGCGGACAGGACTGCAGCCTGTTTGTTCACCACACCCACCGGTGCCGCACCTTGCAGGTCCGTCTGGCTGCATGCAGCAAGTCCCAGTGTCAGAAGCAGTAAAGCCGATCCCTGAAATGCTTTGATGTTCATCGTTCACACTCCTTGAAATCTGTTGAGGGCCAGAGGCCCTCTGAAAGTTGGTTTAGAGGACACCTTTGAAAATGTTGTGGTACTGGTACGGGGCAGTGTTCTGCATGCTGCAGATCGCCAGTCCAGCCCCGTTCTTGCACACCTGATCGCGCTGGATGGCCCAGAAGGACACCAGACCGAGCCCTTTGCTTCTGGCCCATGCGGTCAGGTCACGGGCATCCTGCAGGGTGAAGATTTCGGAGGCTATGTCGTTCTGTCCGATCATCGGGGTGGCTCCGAGCATCTTCCAGATTTCGGCGTCGGTCCTGCTGGGATAAATCACTTTCAATTGTTTGAAGGTCTCGCTGACCGCAGAGATGCTGGCATCGGCCATGGTGCGGCCACTGGAGTAATAGCTGCCGAAATCCATGGTCATCAGGTTGACCTTGTTGATCTTCACCCCTGCGGAGACGGCAGATTTCACCACGTTCAGGCTGGCTGTGGAAAGCCCTCCGGGGGTGTTCCAGCGGTCCACCGGGGTGGAGGCCAGGGTAAAGGAGACTTTGACACTGGGGTTGGCGGCCTGCAGACGTGCAAGGGCCTGGGCACGTTTGCTGTTGATGGCATCCGACATCTCATGGCCCTGCTCGACATCAAAATCCAGATCGGTGAGTCCGGTGCGGTCCACAAAACCCTTGAGGGCGTTGTACAGGTCATCCACCGTGCGGCATGCGGTGTCGCTCTCCAGATAGGTCCCGTTGGCTCCACCAAAAGACACCTTCAGCAAGCCTCCTCCTGCCCTGAAGGCAGCAATGTCGTTTTTCATGTCCCCTTCGATGCGGTTCACAGCCCCATCGGTGGTGATGCTGCAGGAACCGGGAGCGGCAATCACAAAGGCCAGGGTTGCCCCATTCAGGCCCGTTTTTGCTTTCATGTCCTGCAGGGAACTGAACAGGTAATCGGTGGTGTTGCCCCATCCCCAGGTGTAGAAGTAGGGCGCGTACTCGGTGCCGGTAGAGGGCTGCACCGGAATGTTCACTGTGAGCACTGCACCTGAACTCAGCTTGTTGTTTCCTGCAGCATCGAACGCTTTTGCAGTGTAGGTGTAGGTGCCATTTTCGCTGCTGCTGGAATAGGACTGGGTGGCTTCATAGGGGGCGGTGGTGTCGGTGTTGAAGAGCACCCCGTTGCGGTAGAACTCCACTTTGCTGACGCCCACGTTGTCGGTGGCATTGGCAGTGACTTTGACCGTGCCAGGGGCCGTCAGGGTGCTTGGACTGACCACGGTGCTCACGGTGGGAGCGGTGGTGTCGCCAGAGCCTGGAATGTTAACGGTGGCGGTGACAGCCGTGCTGGTCTTGTTGTTCCCTGCAGCGTCAAAAGCCTTTGCAGTGTAGCTGTAGGTGCCATTCTGGCTGCTGCTGGTAAAAGGATCAGCATGGGTGTAAGGAGCGGTGGTGTCCGTGGCAATCAGGGTGGTTCCCTGATAAAACTCCACCTTTGTGACGCCCACATTGTCTGTAGCGGTTGCGCTCAGGTTGATGCTGCCGGGAGCAGTCAGGTTGCTCGGGGTCAGACTCAAGGTGGCAGATGGAGGATTCACGTCTGGCACAGCCCCAGAACAGCTTGCTCCGTTGATGGTGCAGGCGGTCACGCCGCTGAACACGCCCGTCCCAGAGTAGGACACTGTCACACTTCCCCCTGCGGGGATGTTTCCGCCCCCCCAGCTGTTGGGGGTGATGGTGTAGGAACCATCAGCGTTCTTGACGGCATTCCCACCGGCACCCCAGGGGGTTCCCGAGAGGCCTGCATTGCCGTTGAATTTGAAGTTCAGGCTCCAGGTGCTCACCGCAGTGTCCCCGGTGTTCTTCAGGGTGATCACTCCGTTAAACCCACTGTCCCACACGCTGCTGGTTGTGAAGGTCGCGGACAGGACTGCAGCCTGCTGGCTGATGGTGACAGGCTGGGTCAGGCCGGTCAGGTCTGTCTGACTGCAAGCGGCCATAGACAGGGTGAGCAGCAAAATGCCCATGTGTTTCAGTTGTTTTTTCATGGTCACTCCTTTCTTTGGCGGTCTGAAAGGGGGTCAGAATGAAGAACCGTCAGGATGAGGTGAGGGTGCTCACCCTGACGGTGGAGGGCCAATGTTTAGCCAGAGGGAATTACTTCAGGTTGTTGTAGATGGCCTTGGCCAGGGTTCCGGTGGAGTCATCGCCATCAAGGGACCAGACCATGCTGCCGCCCAGACCTTTGGACTTGATGTAGTTGGCTTTCTCCTGGATGACCTGCTCATCGTCGTAGCTCCAGAAGGTGCTGCCGTCGTACACCCACATCTGTTTGGTGACCGGGTGACGGAACTTGGTGCCAGCGAAGTTCTTGAGCACCTTGTAGTCCTCGATGCCTGCTTCGTAGGTGCCGCGTGCTGCTCCAGTGGCGCTCTGGTAGAGGCCGTTGTTGACGTTGGGGACGCCGGTCCAGCCACGTCCATAGAAGGGGATGCCCACGACCAGTTTGTTGGCAGGAACGCCTGCGCTCAGGAAGGTGTTGACAATGCTGTCCACACTGTAGTTCTTGGCGGGGGCGGTGCCAGGACCGCTGGGATCGGTGTAGAGGTTGCTGTGGAAGTTGGTGGGTCCGGTGGCGTCCCAGGCTCCACGGAAGTCGTAGGTCATGATGTTGATGAAATCCAGGTAGTCCTTGTAGAGGGCAGGCTCCTGGTTGGCCACTTTGTCTGCTCCACCGGGGGCGGCGATGGTGAGCTGGTACTTCTTGCCGTTTGTGGCGCCCAGAGCATCAAGCTGGGTGCGGAATTCTTTGAGCAGCAGTGTGAAGTTCTGCTTGTCGGCTGCGCTGACCGTGTTGGTGGGGAGACCGCCACCACCGGGGTATTCCCAGTCGATGTCGATCCCGTCAAAGACCCCTGCACCCACACCTGCTCCGCCCGTGGCAGAACCAGCGTCAACGGGCAGGTTGCCCTTGATGTAGACATCAATGCAGCTGGAAACCAGGGTTTTGCGCAGTGCGTCGGTGGATGCAGCGTTGGAGAACCACTTGCTCCAGGTCCATCCACCCAGGGAGATCAGCACTTTCAGGTTGGGGTACTTGGTCTTGAGTTTTTTCAGCTGGTTGAAGTTGCCTTTGAGCTTCTGGTCCCAGACGTCTGCAACGCCGTCCACGGACTCTGCAGCACTGAAGCCCTTCTGATAATCGGCAAATCCGTCGCCACCGTCCTGGTTTCCACTCTCTGCACGGGTCACGATGCCGCACTTGTAGGTTCCATCGGGCTGTGCGTAGACGTTTCCGAAAGCGTAGTTGATGTGCGTGAGGGTGGGTGCAGTGCCACTGGTCTCAATGTTCTTGACCAGGTAACCACGGCCATAGATGCCCCACTGGGAGAAGTAGGCCACACGGCGGTAGTTTCCACCAGGCTGCACAGGAATGTTGACAGTGGCGGTGACTGCAGTGCTGGTCTTGTTGTTGCCAGCAGCATCAAAGGCTTTCGCCGTGTAACTGTAGGTGCCGTTCTGGGCACTGCTGCTGAAGGAATCGGCGTAAGTGTAAGGTGCAGTGGTGTCCGTGGCAATCAGGGTGGTGCCCCGGTAAAATTCCACCTTGGTCACGCCCACGTTGTCGCTTGCCGTGGCGGTCAGGTTCACGTTTCCGGCAGCAGTCAGGCTGGTGGGACTGGCGGCCAGACTGACTGTGGGAGCAATGGTGTCTCCAGTACCCGGAATGTTCACCGTGAGGTTGGTGGCAGTGGAGGTCTTGTTGTTCCCAGCAGCATCAAATGCTTTCGCAGTAAACGCATAAGTGCCGTTCTGGCTGCTCGAAGAAAAGCTCTGGCTGTACTCGTAGGGTGCAGTGGTGTCCGTGGCAACCAGCGTCCCGTTGCGGAAAAACTCCACTTTCGTCACCCCCACATTGTCACTCGCTGTCGCTGTCACTTTCGCTGTTCCGGCTGCCGTCAGCGTGGAAGGGGCCACCGTCGCAGACACTGTGGGAGCCACCGTATCACTGGGGGTTCCGGAGCAGGACTGCCCACTGATGGTGCAGGCGGTCACACCACTGAACACGCCCGTCCCAGAGTAGGACACTGTCACGCTGCCCCCAGCGGGGATGTTTCCGCCCCCCCAGCTGTTGGGGGTGATGGTGTAAGAGCCATCGGCGTTCTTGACGGCATTCCCACCCGCACCCCAGGGTGCACCACTAATGCCAGCGTTGCCGTTGAACTTGAAGTTGAGGCTCCAGGTGCTCACCGCAGTGTCCCCGGTGTTCTTCAGGGTGATCACTCCGTTAAAGCCACTGTCCCAGGCGCTGCTGGTCGTGAAGGTCGCGGACAGGACTGCAGCCTGCTGGCTGACCTGAAGGTTCTGTTGAACAGGGGCGGTATCGCTGGAGCAGCCAACAAAGGTGACAGCTCCCATGACCAGAAGACCGGTAATGAGCAGTGACTTCTTCACAGTAAAAAACCTCCTTGCGTGCGGTTTCCCGCACACATGAACAGCAGCAAGTTGAAAGGTTGTGTAACAAAACTATACATAACCACTTTACTACCAATTTCATTTTTGTCTAGACGAATTTTACCGGTATATAGGTGACATGTCTCACAACTTTACCTGTAAATATCGATTTGAAAAGCGGTTTCCGCACTGATACAGGATTTCCCCAATGGTGGTATCATGCTACCACTTAGATACCAATTCCAGATGTGGTCCTATCCACCCGGACCACTTCAGCACCAGCGCAGCAAGTGGTCCCATCAAATGCTCAAATCGATCAAAATGAAACAGGTTCAAAAATTGAAAACGAGCACAACTCACCAGAATTGTGTTTTTTGTGACAGCCCGGAAATGCGCTCTGGTGCTCCAAAAAAGAAAAAGGCCAGCCGAAGCTGACCCTTTAAAGGCAAAGTGGTTTAGACTGCGCCGACTTTTTCAGCAATGATGCCTTCGATGTATTTGACCACATTCTCCAGAGGGAGCCTGGACAGCACATCCTCCAGGAAAGCGGTCACCAGCATCTTCTCTGCACTGGCACGGGGAATCCCACGGGAAAGCAGGTAGAAGAGCTGCTCGTGGTCCACAGGTCCGGTGGTGGAACCGTGGGAGCAACGCACATCGTTGGCGTTGATTTCCAGCTGGGGGATGCTGTCGTTGCGGGCTTCGCTGGACAGCATCAGGGTGCGGTGCTTCTGGTAGGCGTCGGTCTTCTGTGCCCCCAGATCCACCTTGATCATTCCAGAAAACACCCCTCTGGACTCGTGGCTGTTCACAGCTTTGTAGAGCAGGTCAGAGTGGGCATGAGGAGCCGCGTGGTGCTGCAGGGTGTAGTGGTCAAAGTGCTGGTCTTCGCTGGCGAAGTACAGGCCCAGCATTTCACTGCTCGAGCCCTGACCACGCAGGTAGGACTGCATTTCGGTGCGGGACAGGTCTGCACCCATGGTGACCACCAGGCTGTTGAGGGTGGCGTCACGGTCCACATCGCCACGCTGGCGCTGGATGTGGGTGACCCCTCTACCCCAGTTCTGCACACTCACGTAACGCAGGTTGGCTCCATCACGCACGATCAGTTCCACAGCCCCGAAAGCGTAGGCGTCAGAAAGCTCATGGCTGTCCTGTTCGTCGATGAAGGTCACCTTGGAGTTGGCTTCTGCCACCACCAGGGTGCGGGTGGCGGTGTAGGCTCCGCTCTCCTCCATCACACGGAAGGAACCCAGGGGCAGGTCCACTTCCACACCACGGGGCACATACACGAAAGCACCGTTCGTCCAGACGGCAGCGTTCAGGGCACTGAATTTGCCTTCGGAAGGATCGGGGGACTTGCTGGGGGTGGTGCCAGGAGCGGCAATGGTGGTGTCGTCGGGCACCTCGGCAGGCACGATGCTGTACAGGTACTTGCGCACCAGATCCGGGTGGGTCTCCAGGGCGCTCTTCAGGTCGGTGAAGACCACGCCTTTTGAAGCCAGTTCTTCAGGAACGTGCTTGTAGACCACATCGGGACCATTGAACACCAGGTATCCGGCCACGTCGGTGCTGCTCAGACGGGCTTTGACCAGTTCAGGCAGCTCTTCAGCACTGCTGACAGGCTGCACCACCTGTGCAGGCTTCAGGCTTTGCAGGTCGATGTAAGACACATCGGTGTACTTCCAGGCCTCCACCTTGCGGTTTGGGACAGGGAGGCTTTCGTAGAGGCCAAAAGCCTCCACTCTTTTTTGTGAGAGCCACTCGGGCTCACCAGTGCGGTTTAAAATCTGGGTCATCTCTGCTCCTCGAAATTCAGGGGGCGGTGCTGTTGTCAAAGGTCACGGGCGGTTCTTCTGCACGACGGGCCGGAGAATAAAAATTCTTCTCCAGGGCAGCCACGATGTCACGGGTGGTCTCCTCGTCAATGTTCTGCCCAAAGAAAACCCCAGTGCGTCTCTGGTAGTTGTAGCGCCAGAGGGTCTCTCCAGTGCTGCGCTGAACCACCCGCAGGGTCACGGCGGTGATGTAGGGGGTGCGTCCAGGCTCAACAGGAGAGGACTCCACATTGGCCACCAGCAGATAATCCCCTGCTGGTTTACCGGTGTCCCAGAGCAATTTGAACTTGTGGGACTCCAGACGGGTGGCCAGGAGGTCCTTGAAACGACCTCCCAGCGATCCCGTGAACTCACCCATCACGAAAGCCTCTACAGGCAAGGGCTTGCTCAGGTTTTCTCCCACCGCAATGGGGGTGGAATCCATCACATTGGCAGGGAAACACCCGGTCAGGGCAAAGCAGAGCAACACACCAGCATAGAGACGTTTCATGGTTTAACCGACCGAGCCTTCCATTTCCAGCTCAATCAGACGGTTCAGCTCGACGGCGTACTCCAGGGGCAGTTCCTTGGCCACAGGCTCAATGAAACCACGCACAATCAGGCCTGCAGCTTCATCTTCCGAGAGGCCACGGGACTGCAGGTACAGGATCTGCTCGTCGTTGATCTTGGAAACGGTGGCTTCGTGACCGACAGAAGCTTCCTTCTCCTGAATTTCGATGTAGGGGTAGGTGTCGGTACGGGCTTCTTCATCAAGCAGCAGAGCGTCACACTCCACATTGGATTTGGAGCCGTGGGCACCTTCGTAGATCTTCACCAGACCCCGGTAACTGGAACGGCCAGAGTCCTTGGAGATGGACTTGGAGATGATGGTCCCGGAGGTGTTGGGGGCGAAGTGCACGATCTTGGCTCCGGCGTCCTGGTGCTGACCGCGACCGGCCATGGCGATGGAGAGCACTTCACCACGGGCACCCTCTTCGAGCAGGTAGCAGGCAGGGTACTTCATGGTGACTTTGGACCCGAGGTTGCCGTCCACCCATTCCATCATGCCGTCTTTGTAGACGGAGGCACGCTGGGTCACCAGGTTGTAGACGTTGTGGCTCCAGTTCTGGATGGTGGAGTAGCGGAAACGTCCGCCTTCACGCACCACGATTTCAATCACACCAGAGTGGAAGCTGTCGCGGCTGTAACTGGGTGCAGTGCAGCCCTCGATGTAGTGGGCCTGTGCCCCTTCGTCGCAGATGATCAGGGTGCGCTCGAACTGACCGGCGCTCTCTGCATTGATGCGGAAGTAGGTCTGCAGGGGAATGTCCACCTTCACACCTTTGGGGATGTACACGAAGGAACCACCGGACCACACAGCGCTGTTCAGGGCAGCAAACTTGTTGTCTTCGGGGGGAATCACGGTGGCGAAGTACTCGCGGAAGAGGTCCGGGTAATCCTTCAGGCCGTCTTCGATGGACACGAAAACCACCCCGAGTTTTTCCCACTCCTCTTTCAGGTTGTGGTAGACCATCTCGGATTCGTACTGTGCGCCCACACCGGCCAGAGCGGCACGCTCGGCTTCGGGGATACCCAGACGCTCGAAAGTCTGTTTCACGTCTTCGGGCACATCGTCCCAGCTGCGGGCGTTGATGCCTTCGGGCTTGATGTAGTAGTAGATTTCGTCCATGTCCAGGCCGGAGAGGTCTGCACCCCAGGTGGGCATGGGCTTGGAGTAGTAGATGTCCAGGGCTTTCAGACGGAATTCGAGCATCCACTCGGGCTCGTCTTTGGCTTTGGAGATCATTTCCACGACTTCGCGGCTCAGGCCCTTGGGTGCCTTGACGGCGTACCGCTCGGGGTTGGACCAGCCGAACTCGTAAGTGTTGTTGATGCTTGCAATTTCTTCAGACATTGCTGTCCTCCTGTGTGGGCAGAGCCTTTGACGCTAGACTTCCCACGTAGACTGATACTGTCGATTTGCCAGCCTGTCCAGCAGTTCTTTTTTCACGGTCAGGGTCTTACGGATGCGGGCTTTCAGCTCATGGCCTCCAGCGGTCTCCAGAATGTCTCCGTGCTCGATGTCCGCACTTCTGGCATACACCATGTACGGATTGATGATGCACTTGAAATCCAGCATGAGGGACATCGCGGCAGAAGAATAGGACATGTAACTGTGGTGCAGTCCTCCGACGCTCACAAAGGTGATGATCTTGTCAAACCACACCGCAGTGCGTCCCAGTTCTGGATAATGGGTGCCCACCGTTTCGATCAGTTTCTTGAGGTTCGCACAGATGCTCCAGTTGTACACCGGAAACATCAGGATGATCCCCTCTGCGCCCAGAATCTTCTCGCGCCAGAAATGGGTGTTCGGGTGGTTGAAAATCTGGTCGTTGTCGAAATCGGGAAGCGGGTGGTCCCCGTAATCCAGCCATTCAAAATCCAGGGTGCCAGAAGCATGTTCCTGCATCCAGCGAGCAAGCATTCTTCCTTTGCTCTCTGGATCAAGACTGGTGGAGATGAGGATCACTCTTGCCATCACATGCCCCTGTTCAGAAATCCAGCGCCAGGTGAAAACGCACACCTTCGCTCTGGCAGGCTTGCAACACTTTTTGCAGATCCTGAAGATCTTCCTGAACGTCTTCTGCAGTAAACCCACCAAAAGACTGCTCAGGACTGGACTTCAGGGCCTCAAGCAATGCACTGACTGTTCTGAGGGCTTCTGCAGCATCGAACCATTCCCGGTCTTCAGAAGCCATCTGTTCCTCTGCTGCAAAGTCATCCTCGTTCAGGTCGTCTTCATCGGGGTCCTCCAGCAAATCGAGGGCCTCTGTGTGGTCCATGAATTCCTCCAGTGGAGTGACACCCAGACGCTCACTCAGGTCCTGCAGATCTTCGATGGCATGGGCAAGGGCCTTGCCATCAATGAACGCATCCACCTTCAATTCGCTTTCCGGAACGATGAACAGTGCAAGACTCATGGGTTTACGCGCCTGCCAGCTCTTTGACCCAGTCGTAGCCTTCGGTGTCGAGCTTCTTGGCAAGCTCAGGGCCACCGGATTCCACAACGCGGCCATTCACAATCACGTGAACCTTGTCAGGGACGATGTAATCCAGCAGACGCTGGTAGTGGGTGATGATCAGGCCACCGAGGTTTTCGCCGCGCATGCTGTTCACACCTTTGGCCACGATTTTGAGGGCGTCCACGTCGAGACCGGAGTCGGTTTCATCCATGATGATGTACTCGGGTTCGAGCATCAGCATCTGCAGAATCTCGTTGCGCTTCTTCTCACCGCCGGAGAAGCCTTCGTTGAGGTAACGCTCCACGACGCTCTCGGGCCATTCAAGCACTTCGAGGGCGTGGGTCAATTTCTGGTAGAACTCCATGAAGCCCACTTCTTCCCCTTCCGCCTTGCGGGCCTGCATGGCCAGACGCAGGAAGTTGGCGATGGTCACACCGGGGATTTCCACGGGGTACTGGAACGCCAGGAACAGGCCTTTGCGGGCACGCTCGTCGGGTTCCATTTCCAGGATGTTCTCGCCGTCCAGCAGGATCTCGCCGGACTCGACGGTGTACTCGGGGTCCCCGATCAGGACTTTGGCAAGGGTGCTTTTGCCGTTGCCGTTGGGCCCCATGATGGCGTGCAGTTCGCCTTTGGGAACAATGAGGTTCACGCCGTTGAGGATTTTCTTGTCGCCGACAGAGACGTGTAAGTCACGGATTTCGAGTTGATGGGTCATGTGGTGGTGCCTCCATTGATTTGCTGTCCCACTGGGCTTTGTCTGTGGGTGTCCCGGGTCTGTCAGGATCTCGCTTATTGCGAGTCATTCCTAATACCAGAGTCCATTGTACGGGTCCAACCCCTCAAAGTCGAGTGATTTACTGTAGATTCTAGACCTTCTGCGAGACGCAAAATGTCCTGCAAGCACGATGGAGAAAAAGGTTCAGGTACTGGGATGGGGACAGGAGTTCTGTGGTTTAACCGGTCATGGAGGTGCAGTGTTGGATAAACTGTAAGAACATGGATCTTGAAAACCTGTTTAACAAAGAAGCAAAACACCTCAGGCGAGAAGCCCATCTGCTGACCACCACAGAAACCCCTTCAGGCATTGTTGGATACTGGGGCGGCCAATTTAAATATCCTTCCTCATTCTCAGATCAACAAAACACCCAACACATTCTGACATTGCTTTCACAGGCTGTTCCATCTGCACAACGGGGCCTCACCGCATTCCAGCATGAAGGTCCTGATGATGAAGCGCTGTATCAGGTCTGCACCGATTCTTATCCTCTGCTGGAGCCTGAACCCTTATACATGGTTCCTCGAACCAGCCTGCCACCCATTCAGGCCATCTGCCTTCATGGTTCCAGTGATGTGGAAAGGTGGCTCCAAAGCATGGGGCTCAGCCGAATGGACCACTGGAAACTCCCTGCAGACCTGGAAGACATGTACAACGATCTGGTGGGCTTTGAACCCTGGTTCTGGTGGCAGGAAGAAGGGATCGTGGCGGTTCTGAACCCCTGGCATGTCATGTGGCCAGACGATGAAATGTACAGCATTCCACCTGTGGAGCTGAAAGTGGGAACCCTCAGAGATGCAGAACCCTACTTGCAGATCTGGCATTCAAAGGCAAGTCAGGCGTTCTGGATGGATTCCAAAATCACATGATCCAGATCACTCAGAAATCCATCCCTTAAGGTTTCTTTCCCATCATCTCCACGAAAGCCTGCACCACCTGAGGATCAAAATGCCGCCCCGACTGGTTCTGGATGTGTTTCATCACGTCCTCTTCTGGCATGCCTTTGCGGTAGGGGCGGTCACTGGTCATGGCGTCCCACACATCCACCACAGAGAAAATCCGGGCTGCCAGTGGGATCTGCTCGCCTTCGAGGCCAAAGGGATAACCTGTGCCGTCCCATTTTTCGTGGTGGTAATACGGAATGTCGAGGTCTTTTTGCAGGTACTCAATGTCTCGCAGCATGGCATGCGCCCAGACCGGATGCTGCTTGATGATCTCGAATTCATGGCTGGTGAGTTTCCCTGGTTTGTGCAGGATCTCATCGGGGATGCCCAGTTTGCCGATGTCGTGGAGCAAAGCACCTCTGCGGATGTGCTCAAGGTCCTGACCTTCAATCCCCATGTGCTTTGCGAGGCGCATGCTGCTTTCCATCACCCTTTTGGAGTGGCCCTCGGTTTCCTTGTCCCTGAGGTCCAGTGCCCGCACCCAGCCTTCAAGTGTGGCGTCATAGGTGCGAATCAGTTGCTGGTTGGTGTGCCTGAGTTCCCGCATCAGGGCCTGCTGGTACACCGAAATCGCCAGATGGGAGGCGAGCAGTTCAAAGAAGGACAGCCACCATGCGTTGGGTCTGAGGGTGCCCCTGTGAAAGACCTCCAGAATGCCCAGCAGTTCCCCTTTGACCGTCAAAGGTGTGCCCACATAGCCGGTGAATCCTTCTCTCAAAAGAAACTCCTTTGAAGGAAGATCGAAACTGTCCGGGTCCAGGTGGTTGATGACCTGGGTTTTCATTTCTTTGAGCACAATTCCGGCAAGACCGTAAGTGCGGTGGATGCGGTACCCGTAGTCTGTGGGGGTGCGGTGCCCAATGGTGTCGATGAGTTCCAGGGTCTCAGTGCCCTTGTCGTAGAGGAAAAATACGGCGGCATCTGCCTGCAGGGCTTCACGGGTGTAGTACAGCACCAGTTTGAGGGTTTCGTGCCATTCCAGATGGTCGGTGATGCTGACCTGCAACTCCTGGAAGTAATACAGGGCGTTCAGGTAGCGCTGGAAGACATGCTGGCGGTACAGGGCCTTGCTGATGTGCTCCGAGAGTTCGGGCAGCAGGCTCCAGTGTTCCCCCTGCATTTCCCACACCTGGGTGCGCTGTTCATCAAGAGCAACAGAGAAAGTTCTGGAAGGGTCAAGGGTCTCAGTGTACAGCGGAGAAATGATCTGGCTGTCCATCAGGGTAAAACGCAGGCCCTCCTGCAGGAAGCGGGCCGTGCAGTCCAGAATCTCGGATTCACTGGTGTACTGGAAGATCTCCTGCAGAAATCGGTTCCAGCGTTCCATCATCTCCTGGTCCTGCACCAGCAGCACAGACTGATCAATCAGGCGGTAGAGTTTCCACAGGCCATGTGTGGCCTGCAACTGGGTGCCTTCCCGGAAGGCATTGACCCACGCTTCAAGATCCGCTGGAAGGGTCCAGCCTGCGGGTGCCTGCATCACCTCTCCATCTGCACGGAGCACCACCGGATTTGACAGCATCAACCTCTCCCCTCTCCAAACTTCTGCTGGAGGACAGTGTACCGAAAAAGCCCTGACCACTTGCTTACCCTGACAAAGCCTGTGCCGGGTTCAAACGGTCATCAAATCTGAACATCCGGGTTAACCACAGGCAACAATCCCAGCCGCCAGACGTAACGCTGGGCTCCCCTGATCTGAGTGTACCGCTGAAAGACCTCCAGAACTTCCTGTTGCAGGTTGAGCGCGTCCTGGTGGTCCAGTTGCAGGTAGGGATGGACGAAATTGAGCATCACAGCCGTTTCGGGCTGGAGGTCCAGATCTGTCTCGGCATTCAGGGCAAGTCGGGCATGCAACTGTCCGGTGGGGCCAGGAACGAACCGGAGCCCCCAGTCCTGATGGTGCTGCAAAAGCAGATGTTCCATCTGGTGCCGCATGAATGCGCTGACCTGCTCTTCTGCAGCGCCCAGATAAGAGGCCAGGGTGACTTCACTGGTGGAAGCGAAAGGAACAAAGTAGACCTGAGCTGTGGCCCGGTACACTTTCATGGGCCGTCCTGCACGCCGTCTGTGCTCTGTCACTTCCAGAAGGCCCAGAGCTGTGAGCCTCTTTATGGGATAAAGCAGAGCGTTGGTTTCCATGCCCAGCATTTCTGCTGCTTCATGGGCAGTCATGGGCTGCTGAACAAAAGGGGCCAGCAGACGCTGGGTTTCAGGTTTGAGCAGGGCATCTGCGGCCTCCTGACGGTGCAGGGTCAGCGTTCTATCCAAATTTTCACCTGTCATTTCATGTAGCTTACTTCAATACTTGAATTCATGAACGGTTCTTCTCTTGAAAGAAATCCTTTCCCAGCCTCCATTCCTGTGGTGTTTCTGCATGGAGCAGGCATCACC
Source organism: Deinococcus cellulosilyticus NBRC 106333 = KACC 11606 (assembly GCF_007990775.1). Taxonomy (NCBI): domain Bacteria; kingdom Thermotogati; phylum Deinococcota; class Deinococci; order Deinococcales; family Deinococcaceae; genus Deinococcus; species Deinococcus cellulosilyticus. The sequence continues at coordinate 111,406 of NZ_BJXB01000002.1, forward strand.
TCCTGGATGTGGCAGGACCTGATCTCTGGTCTCCCCTGGATGGAGGCTTTCACCCCGGATTACGGGACGTTCCAGCCTGATTTCACCATTGAACATACCGCGCATGACCTGCTCAGGCAGCTCCAGCAGCGGTTTCAGGGAAGGAGAGTTCATCTGGTTGGGCATTCGCTGGGAGGTGCTGTGACCCTGAAAATGCTGGAACTGGCTCCTGAGCGTTTTCTGTCTGTGGTGGTCAGTGGAAGCACCGTCCTGCCAATGGGCAGCATGGCCTTGCTCTTTCCAGTGATGGAATGGTCCTTGCCCCTGAACCAGACCCCTATGATGCTGGCACTTGCAGCCAGGGCCATGCAGGTGCCTCCCCATCACCGGGCAGCTTTTTTCAAGGACCAGAAAAGCATGACGAAAAAGGCCTTCAGGCAGATCATGAAAGAGGCTTCAAACTTCAGGCTCTCAGAGGGACTGAAAACCTGCACTGTGCCAGTTTTGGCCGTGGCAGGCAGCAAAGAAGTGGAAGTCAACCGCAAAAGTGCAAAAGCCATCCAGCAACACCTGCCCCAGGCTCTGGGAGGTGAAATCTCAGGGGGGCATCACGTGTGGTTTGCCCAGAAACCCCAACTTTTCAGGGAGGTGCTGGAACACTGGTTCAGAACAAAAGAAGTCCTGTCAAACCCCGAAATCCGACCCCTCTCTGGAAATCCAGGGCGGCTCAGTCTGGAATGAGTTCCTCAGGGGCAGGCCTCTCAAACCAGGTGGCCCACAGGTCCATTTCCTCTTTTGTGATCGGATACACCTTGCCATCCAGATTCCGGTTTCTGGCCTCCACCCTGGCTTTGAGTTCTTCGATGGGCACATCCAGATAGATCAATTCTGTTTTTGCTCCTGCTGCCCTTGCCCTCGCCCTGAAGGTTTCACGCTCTGTTCTGGACCAGACCCCATAATCGACCACCACGTTGATGCCCAGTTTCAATGCACGTTCTGCCAGTTCGAACAACAGGCCTTCGATGGTGTCTCTGGCTCTGAGCAGTTCAGGGGTGCTGTGCTGCTCTCCAAACAGAGGCACCATCCACTCATCAGGGGTCAGGCGCAAGGCAGGGGCAGTTTGCTCAATTTCTCTGGCTCGGGTGGTCTTCCCTGCTCCGGGAAGGCCACACATCAGATACAGGGTGGGCTGGGTGCTCATGTCAGTCCAGTTCATCATGACCGTGTTCCTCAGACAAGTACACTTCTGTGTGAAGCCACGGCCTGACCCTTTTTCAGGCCTGCATGCTGTCCAGAAAAACAATGGGCATGAATTGCACCCCATTCAGGGAAATCCCCATTTCTGGACAAATGCTGGAAAAGTGAGCTGGTTCCCTTCACTGAAAGCGGACAACTCAGGTAAACTGCTCTCATCCTTCGGGGCGGGGTGAAATTCCCCACCGGCAGTGAAAGGTCCCTGAGATGGGGACCTGCAGCCTGCGAAGCCTTGCAATCCACATCGCGAGGCCCGAGCCTGGTGAGACTCCAGCGCCGACGGTCACAGTCCGGATGAGAGAAGGAGATCCCACATGCCCCCGCATGCTGGGAAGACCATGCTGTACCAGAAGATTTTTTCACAGGACACCCTCCTGATGCAGGAGGCTCTGTCACTGGCGGCCCAGGCCCTGGGTCGAACCAGTCCCAATCCTCCAGTGGGTTGTGTGATCGTCAAGGACGATCATGTGATCGGCAGAGGGTTTCATCCAAAAGCAGGCGAACCTCACGCAGAGGTCTTTGCCCTTCGAGACGCCGGTTTTCGGGCAGAAGGGGCCACCGCGTATGTCACGCTGGAACCCTGCTCTCACCACGGACGCACACCTCCCTGTGCTGATGCCCTGATTGCCGCGAAAGTCCAGCGGGTGGTGATTGCTGCGCTGGACCCAAATCCACTTGTGGCTGGAAAAGGCGTGCAGAAGCTGCTTGATGCTGGCATTCAGGTGGATGTGGGTGTGCTGCAGGATCAGGCAATCGTGCAGCAGGCTGGATTTCGCACCCGCATCACGCACGGAAGGCCCAGGGTCACGTACAAGTACGCCCAGTCGCTGGATGGAAAGATGGCTTCCCAGAACGGCAGGCAGCTCTGGCTCACAGGTCAGGACGCAAAACGTCGGGTGCATGAACTCAGGAACCAGATGGATGCCATCGCAGTGGGCAGCAACACCGTGCTGTCCGATAACCCCTTGCTGACCACCCGACTGGAGGGCGTCACGGGAACCCGTGATCCCATTCCGGTGATTTTCGACCGCTCAGGCAGGGTTCCCCTGTCTGCAAAAGCCATGCGGCCCGGAGCCATTGTGGTGACTGAAAGCCAGCAGGAATACCCTGATTTCCTGAAGGTCATTCGCACGACCCATCTGCCTGATGTGCTGCAGGAACTGGGCAAACAGGGCATCAACACGCTGCTGCTGGAAGGTGGGCCTGACCTTGCCAGTGCTTTTCTGAAAGCAGACCTGATCGACGACCTGCTCGTGTTCATTGCCCCCAGAATCATGGGCACTGGAAGACCTTCCCTATGGACCGAACTGGAAGGCTTGCTGGACGTGCAGGAACTGAAGACCGAACAGGTGGGCAAGGACGTGTTGCTGAGTGCACGCATCCACCCCATCCCTCAAGTGGAGGCTGATTGACATGTTTACTGGAATTGTGGAACAGACTGGCACCGTGACCGGAGCAGATTGGTTTGATGGACACCTGAAAATCACGATTCAGCCACAGCAGATGTGGAGCGACCTGGGCCTCGGGGAAAGCATCAGTTGCAATGGGGCCTGCCTGACCGTCATTCGCTGGGATGACAGAAGCTTTGAAGTGGAACTCTCGCAGGAGAGTGTCAACAAAACGGCTCCGCTCTGGAACCCAGGAGACACTGTGAATCTGGAACGGGCCATGCCAGCCAGTGGCCGCTTCGGTGGGCATGTGGTGACGGGGCATGTGGATGGAGTGGGTGAAGTGCTGGACGTGCAGGTTCAGCCGGGAGCCTACATCATCAAGGTGCGTGTCCCAGACAGCTTTGCCCGCTATCTGATTCCCAAGGGCAGCATCACTGTCAATGGGGTGAGCCTGACCGTGGTGGATGTGGGAGGACCCGCAGGAAGCTCTGATGATCTGAACACCAACGAATTCACCCTGTGGATCATTCCCCACACCCTGGAGGTGACCAGCCTGAAAGGCATCAAAGCAGGAGATCTGGTGAATCTGGAATACGACGTGCTGGCCAAATACCTCGAGCGCCTGACGCTGGTCGGAGGTGCAAAGTGATCTCCCCCATTCACGAACTCATTCAGGACATCAGAGAAGGCCGCCCGGTGGTTCTGGTCGACGATGAAAACCGCGAAAACGAAGGGGATGTGGTGGTCGCAGCAGAGTTCGCCACCCCCGAAATGATCAATTTCATGGCCCACAAGGCCTGCGGTCTGATCTGCGTGTCCATCACCCCGGAAATGGCTTCCAGGCTGGACCTGCTGCCGATGGTCAGCAAGAACAGCGATCCCAATGGTACGGCTTTCACCGTGAGCATCGACCACACCTCAAACAGCACCGGAATCAGTGCCAGAGACAGGTCCAACACGATTCTGGCATTGCTCGATGATGCATCAAAACCTGAAGATTTCCGCCGTCCGGGGCACATCTTCCCCTTGATCTCCAAGCCCGGAGGAGTCCTGAGACGGGCAGGACACACCGAGGCTGCAGTGGACCTGGCCCGTCTGGCAGGCCTGAAACCTGCAGGGGTCATCTGCGAGATCATGAACGAGGATGGCGAGATGAGTCGCCTCCCAGACCTGATCAAATTTGCAGAAGAGAACGGCCTGAAGGTCGGGACCATTGCAGACCTGATCGAGTACCGCCTGAGGCGTGAGCCTTTCGTGCTGGAACGGGCGAGGGCCAAATTGCCCACAGATTACGGCGAATTCGAGATCGTGGGCTTTGAGGACACCCTCTCTGGCAAGGAACATGTGGCCCTGGTCATGGGAGACATCACCGATGAGCCTGTGCTGGTTCGCATGCACAGCGAATGCCTCACCGGAGATGGCCTGCACTCCCTGCGCTGCGATTGTGGCGCACAGAGAGACGCTGCACTCAAAGCCATTTCTGAGGCTGGCAGGGGTGTGCTGGTGTACCTGCGTCAGGAAGGACGCGGGATTGGTCTCCTCAACAAGATCAAAGCCTACGCCCTCCAAGATGAGGGGGCAGACACCGTGGAAGCCAACCAGAAACTGGGCTTCGCAGCAGACCTGCGGGACTTTGGCATTGGGGCACAGATTCTGCACGGTCTTGGTGTGAAACGCATCCGGCTTCTGACCAACAATCCCCGAAAACTGCATTCCCTCTCTGGATTCGGACTGGAAATCGTGGAACGTGTGCCCTTGCAGGTGGGCCGCAACAAGTTCAATGAACATTACCTGAACACCAAAAAGGAGAAACTCGACCATTTGCTGTGAGAAATGACAGAAGTGCCCCATTTCTGGGAGCAGAATCAGTCACATGAAACGGGAACCCGTTGTGATGGTCCACGGCATCAACGACTCCAGCGCAGGACTGCGCACCATGCGGCAGGTTCTGGAGCACCACGGGCATCAGGTGTATGCACCTGACCTGAAGCCCAACGACGGCAGGCACGGCATCAAGAAAATGGCAGAGTCCTTAAGGGACTACATCAACCTGAAGATTCCAGAAGGAGAGTTCGACCTGATCGCCTTCTCAATGGGAGGCATCATCAGCCGGTACTACCTGCAACGCCTGGGAGGGCTGGAAAGGGTGAAACGCATCATCCTGATCTCCAGTCCGCACCAGGGCACCATCTGGGGGCATGTTTATCCCCTGCCGGGTGTCCGGGACATGGCTGTAGGAAGCAACCTCCTGAAGGAACTGAACACCGATGTGGACCTGCTCGGAAACAAGCCCTGCCTGACCGTCTGGACGCCCTACGATGTCACGATCTTCCCGGCCCAGCACTGCATTCTGCCCCACGCCGAGAATTATGAAGTCAAAGTCTGGCGGCACGGCGCAATGATGAAAGACCCCCGGGTGATCAAGCGGGTGGTGGAGTTTCTGGATCAGGAACCTCATCCAGCCAGGGAAACCCAGGCTCAATTCTGAAAGGAAGACCTCTTTGTTTCAGTGCAGGAATGATGTCCAGAATGCCCTGCGCAGTAAAAGTTTCAGGGAAAGACCACTGTCCATCAAGGTACTGCTCCCGCAGAAGCCAGCTCGGTTTGCGGGTCAGACCTGCAATGGTGGCAATAGTTCTGAGTTTTCCTTCTGGCATTTCAAGAAGGGTCAGGATGTAGTTTTGGGTATCAGCAATGAATTCAGGATTCTTCCTGATGCGTCCGCGATCCGCTTTACCTCCACTCATGCCAAGAAGCAACAAACCGTGGCTGGGGCAAAGGTACAGGATGGAGGAACCTTCATCATCGATCTGAAGCTCCTGATGGCATTTGCTGCAATACAGTCGATCATTGGATTCATAAAATGACTCGATGCGATCTTCTAGGGGCATCACTCCTCCATCACCGTTGCTCTCCCCTCCACCCCGATGGAGAGGTTCACCGTGCGACCCGAGCCGTGGGACCTGTGAGAGGTGCCTTTCGGAACGGTGTAAGCCTGTCCTGGGGTCAGGACCACAGGTCCTTGATCCCTGAATTCGAGGGTCAGGACGCCCTGAAGGCAGATGAAGGTTTCGTCGCTGTCGGGGTGGTGGTGCCAGGGGTACTGTCCAGAGAAGACGGACATGCGAACACTGTGGTTGTTGGTTTGTGTGGTGAGCACGTTGGTGTAGAGGTCTTTTGCCTGTGCGGCCAGGTCTGAAAAGTCGATTTTTTCATTCATGGGGATCTCCCCTTTCGAAAGGTTGTGTGACATGCGTAAAGTTGAAGCGAATCTCCTTGCAAACGGTCTGAAGATTGCCATCGTGAACACCCGCTGGAACCATTTTATTGTGGATCGTCTGGTGGAGGGGGCTGTGACGGCCTTCAAACAGCATGGAGGGAACGAAGAGGACCTGACCCTGTTCACTGCTCCTGGCTCTTTTGAGGTGCCTCTGGTAGCGAAAAAACTGGCCCAGAGTGGCAAATATGATGCTGTGGTGTGCCTGGGTGCGGTGATCAAGGGCTCCACGGACCACTATGACCATGTGGCAGGATCTGCAACTTCAGGGATTGCTGCTGCAGCGCTGGAATCTGGAGTTCCGGTGGCTTTCGGGGTGCTGACCACCGAGAGCATCGAGCAGGCCATTGAACGGGCCGGAACCAAGGCAGGCAACAAGGGGGCCGAGGCGATTCTGGCCGCCATTGAAACGGTCAATCTGCTGAAGCTGATCGACTGACCTTTACAGAAGACTGGCGAGGCCATTTTGCAGCCTCGCCTGTTTTGTGTGACCTCAGTCCCGAATGAAGACTTTGAGCTGGTTGACCCCTCCCCCAATGTAGGAACCGGGGTTGAAGTTGTCCCAGGGCTTCCAGGTGATCGGCACAGAAGTGTGCTCCACATCGGAATCCTTGAGGCCCAGTTTGAGGGGAACCGTTTTGCCATCTGGTGTGAGAATGGTGGCCGTGAGGGTGTAACTGCCCAGAGGGATGTCGTTCCAGTCGATGCCGTGGTACTCCCAGCTCTGGCCGAGCACCAGCCTTCCGCCTCCTGCGCCATTGGGGTAGTCGGTTCTGAGGGGGGACAGAGGATACGTCACTTTGATGGGTTTCCCCGGAGTGCCATCTGCGAGAGGACCTGTAGGTGTGAGGGTGAATTCCACGGTGCCCTCTCCCACAGCTTTGACCAGTTCGGTGTATTTGTAGTCGCAGTAGGCGCGGGCAGGGAGACCACAGTAACTCAGGTCGATGCTGACCCCATAAAAGCTCGAAGGACTGTCTGCTCCCGCAGCGGAATAGGCGGTGCGCCCGGTGAGTTTCCACTGGAAGTTCAGTGTGCCTCCTTCGGTGGAATCCACCTCAGTGCCAGGGTCGCCTGACAGTGGGAAGAGGATGTACCCGAAAGTCACCCCGTTGAAGACGCTGGTGTGGGTGGCTTTTCCGCTGTAGCGGCCATCGGGAACCCGCAGGCTGTACGTCCCGTCTGCTCCGGTGGTGGTCTCAAAGTTGGTTTTCTGGCCCTGGGCGAAGGTGGTCCCGGAGATGTAGACCTTGGCCCCTTTGAGGGGTCTGCCCTGTGTGTCAAGCACCCGACCACTGATGTAACCCGGTTTGCTCTGGACGGACGCAGGCTGGGTGGGGGTGGTCGTTTGCTGGGTGGGTTGCTGGGGTTGTGTTGTCTGTTGAGGCTGAGTGGGTTGCTGCGTCTGGGTGCCAGGGAGCTGCAATTTGGGGGGTTTGGTGGCGGTCACCTTGTTTCCGCACCAGCCCACCAGAAAACCGTCCAGGCCTGCCACGAAGTATCCCAGAATGGAGCTGCTGCCATTCTCACCAGAGAAAAAGAGGTAACTGTGCTCTTCGTCCTCGTCGGTGCCAAGCTGGGTGAGGGTGAATTTCTGGGCCTGCAGTTTGTCCACAATCCCACCCATGATGCCTTCGCTGGAATTGGGGTTGAAGTTTCCTCCACTCCAGTACAGCAGTTCCGTGTTCTGGGGCGTGCAGGTGCCCGCTTTGAGGTTGTTGAGGCCATCGGCGGTCTGTTGGATGAGGGCGGCATCGGTGAGTTTCTGAACTGGAATGGCCGCACCAGGCCCTCCGACGGTGATTCCGGTGACCTGGGAGGTGACCTGCGCCGAGGCACTTCCCAGCAGGGCAAGGCTGAGCAGGATGATGGACCGTTGAAATCTGGGCATGGGTGTCCTTTCCGTGAGCAAATTGTGCACAGTCTTTTGATTCTATGTCCTGAACCCTTTCCAGACTCTCACGCAGGCTGAACATGCCCTGAGGGAGTGTAAATCCGGGTCTACAGTCCTGACTGGAGGTTCTGGAAACCGTTCACAGAAGAGGGCTGTCCTGGTTTCTCACAAAAGATGTTTGATCTCCCATTGCAGCCCGGGAATCAAGTTCTCGCTGTCAACAGTGAACTGGAAACTGTGGACTTTCCCTAGGCCAATTTGCCTCGGTCCAGGGGTTTCCTCCCCGCAAACTGCACTATGGGGTTTTCTTCTGTTTACAGCTAAAATGGACGTTATGGTTCATAGTTTTAAGATTGACCTGAAGGGCATCATTGACCTGCTCTCCAATCACCTGTATTCCGATCCCAGCGTGTTTGTCCGCGAACTCCTGCAAAACGCTGTAGACGCCATCACCGCCCGCAAAAATGCCGGGGACCGTTTTGATCCGAACATCCAGGTCACCGTGGAGTCCGAAGGCGAAACAAAGCGCCTGGTTTTCGAGGACAACGGCATTGGCCTCACTGAAGATGAAATTCACGAATTTCTGGCCACCATTGGCCGCTCCAGCAAACGCATCTCCGAAGCCCGTGAATCGTACCTCGGGCAGTTCGGGATTGGCCTGCTGTCCTGCTTCATGGTTTCAAAGGAAATCCGTGTGTACACCCAGTCCAGCAAAGGGGGAACTGCCGCCTGCTGGATTGCCCAACCAGACGGAACTTACGAAATCTCCCAGACCAATGAGGCTCCAGAGGTGGGCACCCGGGTGATTCTGGAGGCCAGAGAGGACTTCGACTACCTGTTTGATTTCGAAAACCTGCAGGAGGACCTGTTCGGGTATGGTGAGATTCTGCCCTACCCCATCCACCTGTCCAGCGGTGATGAATACGCCCATGTGAATGCAGTGGCTGTGCCCTGGGTGACTTATGCCGAAACCGGCGATCCTGCCCAGAAAGAGCAGGTGCTGGCCTACGCCAGGGAGCGTCTGGGGCTGGAAGCCCTGGACTGCTTCCCTCTGAAGACCCAGGCTGGAGGGGTGAGCGGTGTGGCTTTTGTGCTGCCATACAGCACCCAGTCGAATTCCAGACAGTGGCATCGGGTGTACCTGAAGAACATGCTGCTCAGCTCACAGATCGACAACCTGCTGCCTGAATGGGCGTTTTTCGTGCGTTGCTTCCTGAATGTGCAGGGATTGCATCCCACTGCTTCCAGGGAGTCTTTCTACGAAGATGAACTCCTGACCCAGGCCCGCACGGAACTCAACCAGCAGATGCAGGCGTGGATCAGGCACCTCACCCAGCACGACCAGGAGGGCCTGAGGCGACTGCTGCAACTGCATTACCTGCCCATGCGTGCTCTGGCGGTGGACAACGATGAATTCTACCAACTGCTGGTCCATAGCTTTTCCTTCGAAACCAGCACGGGGCACATGACGCTTGGAGATTACCTGAAGTCCAATTCGGTGATCCGTTATGTCACCAACCTGGACCAGTTCAGGCAGATCTCACAGGTGGCATCTGCCTACGGACACAGCGTGATCAATGCGGTGTACACCTACGACATTCCGATCCTGCGCAAGTACACTTCGATGTTTGGTGTCCCAACAGAGGAAATTGATGCCACCACTTATGCCCACACCCTGGAAGATGTGCAGTCAGAGGGCCTGAAGGATTTTCTGCTGCTGGCCCAGGATGCCCTTTCCAGCCTGGAGTGTCAGGTCACGGTGAAGAAATTCATCCCTGACACCCTGCCCGCACTGTTCATTGTGAGCGAGGTGCACCAGGAGCTCAGTGACATCGAGCAGGCCCAGGAGGTCAGCGATGACCTGTGGTCGGATGTGCTGGAGGATTACGCCTCGGAGTTGCGCAGCATGCGGGTGGCCCATTTGCACCTGAACTTCAACAACAGTCTGGTGCAGAGCATGATGCACGCCGAGAACCCGAAAGTGGTGCGCAGACTGGTGCAGATGCTGTACGTGCAGGCCCACCTGCTCGGGCACCATCCCATGCGGCAAGAAGAACTGGCCCTGCTCACCGAGGGTCTGCAGGAGATGATGTACTGGGGTCTGCGTGCAGACCGGATGCTGAATTGATGGCCCTGAACAAATGGAGTGAACATGGAAACCATGGAAGAATTGATTCAACTTGCAGAAGCCCAGGGCAGCGAAGAAGAAAGCCTGCCTTTCTGGGAGCGTGCGGTGCGGCTGGCAGACACCCAGCGGGACATCGAGGCAGGGTTTCGCACCCGCACCGAACTGGTGCACGCAGCGACCTTTTCAGGGCATCCCAACAAAGCTCTGGTGCATTTCGCGTGGTTGATTGGCACTTTTGACAAGAACCGGGAACTCTTCAAGCACCGTGAAATGTACCTGATGTGGGCGTACAAGTGGATTTTGCATTCCATCTTTTCCTACCCGAATTTCTCTTTGCAACGGGCCTATCAGTTGCAGGAGGATTTCGAAAGGCGCACCCGCCAGCTGGGTTCAGGCTCCCATTACCATGCGTACCAGTCCCTCAGGCTTGCCCTGCACATTGGGGACCTGAAGGCCGCAGAGCAGGCGTTTCTGGCGTGGCGCAGAATTCCCCGCGATGACCTGAGTGACTGTGAGGTCTGTGAAAAGAACAAGGTGATGGGATACTACGAGGCCCGCGAGGATTACCTGAGCAGCGTTCGTCTGGGTGAGGAGATCCTCAGGAGTGACCGCAAATGCCACAACGTGCCGACCGTGACCTATGGCAGCCTGCTCTATCCCCTCTTCAAACTGGGCCGTCTGGATGAGGCCAGACAGTACCACCTGGAGGGGGTCACCAAAGCCCGAGGAGACCGCAACTTCATTCCCACCATTGCAGAACATGTGCAGTTTCTGGTGCTGACGGAAAACCTGGATGCCGCCCTCAGGTTGTGGATGGACCATTTTCAGCTGGGTTACACCACCCGTGACCCCCTGGACCGTTTTGATTTTGTGCTGGCCGGAGCCGCGCTGTTTCAGGTGCTTGCTGAAAAACGGTCCTCTCTGCACCTCATCTTTCCAGGTTTCTTTCAGGGGTATTCCCTGTCAGGAGAATATGACCCCACTGCCCTCTCTGCCTTGCTGCTGAAAGAGGCACAGGAATTGGCACAGCAGTACGACACACGAAATGGCACAGACCGCTTCCGGCAACTGATCGAACAGTGGATGGACCGGGCAGCAACCCAACGCCAGTTTTTTGCCATTCTGGGCTGAAAAATGAAAGGCCTGATGGTCTGCGAGCAAAAGCTGTGAAAGCACAGCATGTTCTGGCCTCGCCCGGGGATCTCTCTTCTCCGGGCTTTTTCTGTTGCTGTTTTCGTAAGCGCTTACGTCAATCTTTGATCCCGTAAAATGAAACCATCAACCCGAGGAAACTGGTCTCGTGTCCAGTCCAGAAAGTAAGGCTTTTGTATTTTTAGCTGAAACCCTCCTGAATCTTGAGCAAACAAAAGATTGTTTTTTGGCAGGACAAATGCCCTGCAGGTGCACAAAATCCAGAATCGGGCTGTACCGGGTACATGAAAATTTATTCATCTTTTTTTGATTTTTTGGGCTACAATGAAACTACAGTTTTAGAAGGCTGCTACTTCCCCCACAACCCAACTCCACTTCTGATCTGAAGGAGGATGCGATGAAGGTCCTGAAAAAAGCCGTAAATGTTGGTGCCCTCACACCCCCACGTCAGGTGATTTTCATCCGGGAAAGCGAACTGCCCACCAGCGATGTGGTCACGCTCAAAGATGCTTTCTTCGGTTCCAGCCATGATCCCTTTGTCGAAGTCCAGTGCGAGCACGGATACATCACCGCCATGGTCAGCGAGCACCAGCAGAGTGGCTGGTTCATGCTCACCTGCACCAGTGGTCCTCGCCAGACCCCCAGAAGCGTTGCCTGACCCGCGCAACTGCCAGGAACGCACCTCGCAAGTGAGGTGCTTCTTTTTTGTCTCCATCCTGCCTGGAATTCCTGTACGCTGTGGGCATGGACCCTTCTCAAGGGCAGCATGAACTGTCAACCTTGCTTTTTCGTGAATACCTCAGCACCCAGCACCGCAAAGATGCCCTGATGCTCTACGGGGAACATCTGCTTGGGATGTTGCCCTTTGACCACTTCGAATTGAAAAACGCCATGAATGAAGCCACGGGCGTGGTGTACCTGCTGCCTTACAGCATGTATCCCGGGTCACGGGTGTTGCACGCCCCTGCCCTGCTGCCCGAGTACAGTTTCTTCACCCACATCGTGCTGTGTGACGCCATCGAGCCCCAGAGCATCGAAAAGCAGATCTGGACTTACCTGCATCACCTGAGCCAGCAGGAACCTGAGCGTTTTCAGGAGTTGCTGCAACTTCATGACACCGGACTGAAAACCCTTGCCCTGGAGAACGAAGACCTGTTCCGGCTTCTGGTGCATCATTTTGTTTTCGAGACCACCCAGGGGAACCTGACGCTGGAAGAATACCTGCGGCACACCGGGTATGTGCGCTTCATTCCCCATGCAGACCAGTACGCCCAGATCCACCGCATTGCTGCATCACAGGGACAATTCATCATTCAGGCCTCGTATTCCCGGGATGCGGAACTCCTGACGGCCTACGCCAGGCTATACCCGGATTCCAGTGTGGAACTGATGGACGCCGTGGGTTACGCCAGTCACCTGGAAAAAATCGAACACCCCAGTCTGGAACCTTTCCAGGAAATGGCCCAGCAGGTGCTTGAACATTTTCAGGTGCAGGTGGATTTCCGCCGCTTCAGACCAGAAACCGTTCCTGCCCTGCTGGTGGCAAGTGAAGTCTACAAACACCACAGACATTTTCAGAAAACCCAGACCCACCAGAGCGCCCTGTGGACCGATGTCATCGAGCAATTGATTGAACAGGACCAGACCCCGATGGCCCGGCTCTACCTGAATTTCGACAGTCCGGTGGTGCAGCAGCTGTTGCAACTTCAGGACATTGCCGTTGTGGAAGAAACCCTGAAGATGATCTTTCTGGATGCCCTGCTGCTCGGGAAGCATCCCATCACACCAGAGGAACTGTCTCTGCTGTCCGAAGGTCTGGGCAAATTGATGCAATGGGGCATGCAGGCCAGCAGGTACCGAAATCTGAATTGAAGAGCAAATTCAGGCTTTACGGGTGGAAAAAAGCATTCAGCGTTCAGCTCTCAGCCATTTGCAAAGACTCACAGGGTGCTCTTGCTCTAGACCAGCAAAAGGGTTGAATGAAGTGAACCTCGCATCTGAGACTTCATTTCAGAAAGGCAAAGCGCTCAAGGCTGACCGCTGAAAGCTGACGGCTGACGGCTTTCAGCAACATCAACCCTGGATCACCTGTGCCCTCCCCCTGCTGTAAAATGACCCCCGTGAACATTCCCTTGCTCGCCATTGATGTGGGGAACACCAGCACCGTGCTGGGTCTGCTGCAATCCGATGGAACCCCCATCCGCAGTTTCAGAATCCGCACCGACCGGGATGCCCTGCCTGACAATTATGCCCTGATGATCCGCAGCCTGCTGGATCTGGCGAAAACCCCCGAGCCCCACAGTGCCATCATTTCGAGCGTTGCCCCCCCTGTGGGACAGAACATCATGCTGGCCCTGCAGGCGTACTGGGGCATTCCGGTGTACGAGGTGGGGCACCACAACCTGAATGTGCAGATCGACCTGAAAGACCCCACCACCGTGGGTGCAGACCGTCTGGTGAACATGTTTGGGGTCTGGGAGCATGTCAAGGAGGGCAAGTACGCCATCATCGTGGATTTTGGGACGGCCAGCACGTTCGATGTCATCCAGGCCCCCAGGCGCTTCATGGGTGGGGTGATTGCCCCTGGCCCATCCACAGCCGCAGATGCCCTTTTCAACAAGACGGCGAAACTCCCCCGGGTGCCCCTGATCGCACCGCCCTCTGCCATTGGACGCACGACCCCGGAGGCCATTCAATCCGGTCTGGTCTATGGCTATGTCGAGATGGTGGACGGCATGATCCGCAGGCTCTCCGAGGAGATGCCCGAAAAACCCGTGGTGATCGCCACTGGAGGTTTCGCACGCACCTTGATGGGCCTGTGCCGCAACATTGACGTGTACGACGACGATGTGACCATCAAGGGCCTGATCAACATCTGGCGCGAACATGCTCAGGATTGAATACATGCTTTACGAGGACCATGAAGAAGCCTCTTTTATGGACATTGACCTCAAAATTCTGGAAAACGACCAGGTGATCATCTCATGGGACCGACTGTACTTGCACACTGCCCTGCAACTGAGGCAGTGGTACATCAATGATTTTGCTTTCCAGAAACCCTGTGCGATGGTGGCAGACGACCATCATCCTCCTCTGCTCCTCGTTATGGTTCATTTGCAAGGTTCCATATGGAAGCTCCTGGTTCCTGACGAAAACGAACACTACCACATGTTGGCTCTATCACTTGATGACAGGGCAGTTGCCCATGCTTTCGAAAAATTCCTTGACGCTCTGGACCGCGATCTGAGGCGAATCAAATGCATTCCCTGAACCCTTTCCAACCCAATTCAACAGAAGACCGGGCCTCTGTCCGTTGGCAGAACTTCTCCTCTCACGACCTGCACAAAAGAGGTTTGCATGCTCAGGATTGAGTTCAACATCACCCAGAGGCCCTTTTACATTCCAGGAACCTCCAGGTATCCAGTGACCCTGAGCCTGCACTTTCACCAGGGGGACCGGCTGCTGGTGTCGGTGGAGCGCCTGAATCTGGAATGCGTGTACGACCTGCGCAACTGGCTGATCAGTGATTTTTTCTATCAAAAGCACTTCCTGATGACCGATGAGCATCACCGCCTGCCTTTTGTGGTGGGTCTGCTTTACGCACCGCAGGAGCGAGGGTGGCGGCTGATGGCCCATCAGCACGATCAGGATTACCGGGTTCTGGAGGGCCATTTCAGCGAAGTCGAGGTCAGAGACGGTCTGAATGCTTTTTTTGAAGACCTTCGGGTGGCTTTGATCGCTTTTGGCGTGCACCTGTGACATTCCGAATGGGAACCCAGGGCAATCCCTGAGCGATGAGAAACCTGAAGGCCCTGCCCGGATTTCTTCCCTGTCAACAACAGGCTTTAGGGATCTTAAGAAGCATTGAATCAGCAAAATGAGCCTGCCACTGAAAATCTTTTCATTTTCCTTACAAATCTGATACCACAATCTGCAAAACCCCGTGATACGGTCAGAACAATTGCTCCCACAGGAGGTTGTTTTGACTGTTTCTTTTCAGCCTTTCAAGACTGCATTTACCGTTGCTCTGCTGCTCCTTACCCCTGCTCTGGCCCAGCAGGAGGACACTTCTGACTGGAATGTGAGCAGGCAGGGAGACACCTGGACGCTCACCCCGAAACAGCTTCCACAGGGCCTCACCTTCAGGATGACCGCTTTCCCTGTCACCGCCCTGAAAAACCAGACGCTGGAAAGCTGGATGAAGGCCTTCATTCAGAAGGACAGCACCAAGCGCGGAAAAATCATCTCCCCACTGAACAACTTGCAGGAAGAGGGCAACATGCTCGTCGGAGCCCTGGGCATCGAAACCGCAGGGGAACAAAGGGTGCTGCTCTATGCCGCCATTGATGCACAGGAAGGCCACGGGCAGATGTTTCTTCTGGAATCCAGCCTGAACAAAACGCTCAGTGAAACTTACGGTCCCAGGTTTTCCAGCATGGTGGCGCGGGCCTACCAGGAGTACCACCCCAGTGCCTCACAAAGTTCAGGCACTGGCAAGTTTGCTTTGCCTGCAGGGGCAAAAAAGGGGGGCAAGCTGGAAACAGGCAAATACACCTGCCAGACCCCCGGATACCAGAACCAGGTCATCCAGTTCGATGTGAGCCTGTACGACAATGGCGAATACCGCCTGACCAACGACAGCACCGGAAAGTGGCAGTACAACCCCAAAACCGGTGAAATCGACATCAGCGTGACCGCCGACCTTTACAACTCCAGTTACAACAACGACACATTTTCACTGTTCTACCGGGACAAAAACAACAAACCCCTGATTTATGCCGAAGATGATGGTGATCCGACACTGTGCCTCTTTGCAGGCAAGGTCAAGGACCTCTCCCCGAGTGCCCAGGAAGCCGCCGATCAGAAAAAGCGCGAAGAAGAGCGGCGCTTCAAATACGTGACCGCTCCAGGCAAAGGGGTGCAGATGAACCAGATGGAAGGTCTGGTGCTGCATTACGAACTGCAGGTCAATGGCCTGAACGGCATGGTCATGCAGATGCCCGAACTCGCTCTTCTGCTGAAAGATGGTACGGCTTACACGGGCCTGAGGGTTCCGCCTGAGGACCTCGACATCAAGGCCTCCAGAAAATTTGAACCCGACAAATGGACGAAATGGAAAAAGAACGGCAAGACCTACCTGATGCAGGAAGGACAGAAATGGAATGACATTGGGAGCCTGAAAGTCGTGCCTGCCACAAAAGGTGAGAAGATCTCTGGCAACTTCAAACACATGGCGAGTTCCTACTCTTTCGGGCTTGGAGGCACCACTTTCACCACCTATTACAGCTTTGACAGCAAGAACCGCTTTGAAGTCAGTGACCATTCCCTGTCCAGCACAGGAGGAATGGCCGCCAGCAATGGTTTCAGCAGTTCGGCCAGCACCACTTCCGACAAAGAAGGCACCCGATCCACTGTTGGCACAGCAGGCGGAGGAGACAGTTTCGGCAATGGACCTGCAGTGGTGGTGACCTCCCAGAACAACAGCAATCAGGGAAACCCCGAGAAAGCAGGGACCTACACCCTCAGTGGTTACACCCTGCAAATGAAGACCAGCAATGGCAAGGTGATCCGCAAACTCTTCTTCTTTTTTGACAGCAAAAAAGAAGAAGTGTGGATCGAAGACAGCCTCTTTCATTCAACCCGAAAGGAGTGAAGCCCATGCACAGACCTCTGCTGCACACCCTGCTCACCTGCACCCTGCTGGTGGGCTCCGCACTCGCCGCCCCAAAACCCCAGGTTCCACAGGGCTGGTCTGCCTCCCAGAAAAATGAAGTGTGGACCCTGGTCCCTCCCGGTCTCAAACAGGGCCAGGTGTTCTTCATG
The DNA here is from genome assembly GCF_007990775.1 of Deinococcus cellulosilyticus NBRC 106333 = KACC 11606. Lineage (NCBI taxonomy): Bacteria > Thermotogati > Deinococcota > Deinococci > Deinococcales > Deinococcaceae > Deinococcus > Deinococcus cellulosilyticus. The sequence continues at coordinate 128,304 of NZ_BJXB01000002.1, forward strand.
CAGGTGCCTCCAGCCACTTCCCTGCAGGGCAAATCGCTGGAGGTGTGGGCAAAGAGTTTCATCCAGCAGGCCAGTGCCGCCATGGGCAAGATCATTGAGCCCGTGAAATACCAGCAGCAGGAAGGGTTTCTGGTGGGCTCACTGGGCGTGATGATCCAGAACCAGCCCGTGGTGCTGGTTTTTGGGGCTGTCCCTGCTGGAAAAAACCAGGGGCAGATCCTCCTGATGGCCTCCAGTCCAGATGCAGCACTGACGGAAACATATGGGAGCGCCATGTCAGACCTGATTGCCCATGCCATGAAGCAGCAGGGATCATCAAGTACAGCTCAGAATGCGCCTCAGAATTCTCCTGAAAACACTGCAGGGGGAGAAGTCTCTGGTCTTCCTTCTGGCGCAAAACTGGGTGGAAAACTGACTTATGGTGCCTACCAGTGCAGCAAACTCCTGTCCGATGGTGAAAAGCGCAAATACACCCTCAACCTCTATGAAAGTGGAGAGTATCGGGTGGGCAAGGATGACACTGGAGATTTTACTTTTGATGGAAAATCCGGGCGCATCAACATTGACGTCTCCTATGACCTCTACAACTCAAAGTATGAGGAAGAGGATTTCTCGGTGTTCTACCGGGACAAAAACAACAAGCCCGTGATCTACGCCGAAAACGACTATGGTCTGGGGGTCTGGAAGACCACCTGCCTGTATGCCGGAAAGAACACCTTGCCTTCCCCCAAAGCCGAGGCAGCACAGAAAAAGCAGCAGCAGGAAGAAAAAGACCGCTTCAAGTACGTGACAGCCCCGGGCAAGGGCGTGCAGATGAACCAGATCGAGGCCCTGGTGGTGCACTACAAGAAAGAGTATGACGCGGCAACCATGCTGACCCTTCCCACCCCTTACCTGGCCTTGCTTTTGAAAGACGGCACAGCCTATCTGGGCCTGAGGGTCCCTCCCGAAGACCTGGACATCAAAGCCTCCAGAAAATACGAACCCAACCTGTGGACCAAATGGAAAGGCAAGGGCAAATCTCTGATGCTGCTGGAGAAAAACAGCTGGAAAGCTTTCCCGGCAGATCCCGTGTTGCCTGCCAGCAAAGGAGAGAAGATCAAAGGGGAATTCAAGCACATCGACAGTTCCTACAATTTTGTTCTGGGGGGAAGCACCTTCACCGAGTACTACACCTTCGATGCAAAAGGAAATTTTGAACGCAGCAGTTCCAGCCTGTATTCCACCGGAAACCTGCAAGCCAACAATGGGGAATCCCTCAGTTCAGCTTCTTACAGCGACAAAGAGGGAAATTCGGGCAGCACAGGGTATGCCGGAGGGAACACCAATGGCAATGGTCCTGCTGTGGTGACCAGCGTGCAGAAATCCGACAAAAACCCCAACCCTGAGAAGGCAGGGACGTACACGCTCAGTGGGTACACCCTGCAACTCAAACAGGGGGATGGCAAAGTGGTCCGCAAACTGTTCTTCTTCTTCGACAAGAAAAAAGAAGACTTCTGGATCGAGGATTCATCTTTCTACCCCTCGAACCGCTACGACTGAGGCTGGAGGCAAAGGTCTGATGGTCTTTCACCAAACACTGAAAACCTGGACGGTGGGCCTGTTCCTCATCGGCCTCGTGGCACAGGCCGCACCCCCCAGCACCCCTGATGGCTGGACACGGCAGGCTCAAGGGAACACCTGGGTCTTGCAGCCCAGAAACCTCAAAGCAGGAGCCACCTATCAGGTGACGGTGTTTCCAGTCACACCCCTGAAAGGACAGGCCCTGGATGCCTGGCTGAAAGCAGTGATTGCAAAAGACGCCGCAAAACGGGGCAAGATCACCCAGAATGAGGGCATCCGCGAGCAGAACGGCATTCAGATCGGCACCCTTGAAGTCCAGAGCCAGAAAAAGCAACTTTATCTGCTGTATTTTGCCTTCCAGGCCAACAACGGTCTGGGCCAGGCCATGCTGGTGCAGACTGCGAAAGATCAGGCTGTGGGAGGACATTACAACAGTGACACCGCCGACCTCCTCTCTGGTCTGATTGAGGATCTGGCAGATCAGCCTGCTCCATCCGCACCCTCCCAGAGCACCCCCTCCACGTCTGAAGAAGCACAGGATGCCCCTTTCAAGTGGATCACAAAACCAGGAAAAGGGGTTCAGGCAGGTGACATTCAGGGGGTTTATCTGGCTTACGTGCCGAAATTCAACGCCCTGACCCTGTTTTATGAGTACAAAGAGCAACTGGCCTTGTTGCTCAAAGACGGAACCGCCTACCTTGGGTTGCGGGTTCCCCCTGAAGACCTTGATGTCAAAGCTTCGCGCAAGAACGAGCCAGAGCAGTGGACAAAGTGGAAGTCCAGTGGACAGAAACTCCTGATGCTGAATGGCAAAAACCAGAAGTGGGAGGAGCTGAAGTTTCGCAAGGTGCTTCCGGCAAAGACAGGAGAGAAACTGGGTGGGGATTTTGAGTACTTGGAGAACAACTCCAATGTGTATTACGGGGGCAGCATTTACGAGGAACATTACCTGTTCAGCCCCAATGGAGCATTTGAGGTCTCTTCGGCTTCTGAATTTGCTTCGATGAATTCTGGTGCACAGGTGATGGGGCATTCCCAGCAAACGCGTGACGGAGCAAGTGGGGCGGTCAGCACCAGCGCAGGGATTTCTTACAGCACAGATCACGCTGGGCGTGATCCGGAGCGGTACGGCACCTACACCCTGAAGGGGTACACCCTGGAGCTGCGCCTGAAAAACGGCGAGGTCCAGCGCAAATTGTTTTTCTTCACCAGCAGCAAGAAAGATGAGATCTTCATCGAAAACGCGACCTATTTTCCTCCCAGCAAGGATCAGGAGTGACATGTTCAATATTCACCCCCCCACGCTCGTCTCAAGAATCCTCTGCTTCGGTGTTGTGCTGTGGTCTGCAGCCCTCGCCGCAGGAAGCATCAAAGTCCCAGATGGATGGCAGGCCACCCAGGAAGGCAACCAGTGGGTTTTGCGCCCATCAGGCCTGAAATCCGGTCAGGTCTTCAAGCTTGTGGTGTTCCGGGATGTGGATCTGCAGGAAAAAGACCTGCAAACGTACTTCAAACAGTTCCTGGCGCAGAATGGCCCAGAACATGGGAAAGTGCTGCAACAGGGTGGGATCGAAGCCCAGGGGCAATTTTTGACAGCCTCTGTGGCGGTTCAGTCCCAGGGCAACACCCTGGTGCTGTTTTACAGTGCCTTTGAAGCTGGAGCGGGCCGGGGGCAGGTGGCCCTGGTGATGACCAGCCAGGATCAGGAATTGACCAGCAAGTATGCTCCGGTGGCTGGAGACATCCTGGGAAGTGTGGTGGCCCTCTATCAGGTCCAGTCCAGCGCCCTTGCCAGTGCAGATCTGCCAGCAGGGGCGAAGGTGGGAGGCAAAATTCAGGGTGGACTTTACACTTGCACCCAACACTTCACCACAATTGAGCCTGGAAAGTTCTCCCTGAGCCTGTATGACAACGGCGAATGGCGCATCGGGGACAAAAACGGCAAGGTGGGGTACAATCCCAGAACAGGCCAGATTGACATCAGTGTGCTCCTGAACCTGTACAACTCCAATTACGACCCGGACAAGGTGACAGTGTACTACCGGGACATAAACAACAAACCCTCCATTTATTCGAATGTGTCCCTGACCCCCATCACCTGCGCGTATGCCGGAAAAACCCAGCAGCCATCTCCCGAAGAGGAAGCAAAGAAAAAAGCCGAGAAAGAAGCCCAGGAAGCCGAAGCCAGACGCTTCAAGTGGTATACCGCCCCCGGCAAAGGGCTGCAGTTCAAAGACATCGAAGGCATCTATCTGCATTACCGCTCTCAATACAATTCCTACAGCATGCTTTATGACTACGTTGAGGAGTACAACTTGCTGCTCAAAGACGGCTGGATGTACGGCAATCTGGTCGTCACCCCTGCTGATCTTGATGTGAAAGCCAGCCGCAAGAATGAACCGAAAAACTGGTTCAAATGGAAACGCCAGGGCGAGGACATTGTGTACCTGGATGATGGTGAATGGCGCAAACTTGAGGGCACAAAGGTGATCCCCGCCAAACCGGGAGAAAAAATCCAGGGCAGTTTCCTGTTTCTGGCCAACAACAGCAACATGGTCACGGGTGGATCGGTCTACAAGGAGTACTTTCACTTTGACCGCAAAGGGGGCTATGCGATCAGCTCCACATCCAGCCTGTACGCCTCCGGAATGCCCGGTTACAGCGGATCAAGCACCACCTACACCGACAGTTCAGGCAGTTCAAGCTCTTTTGCTGCAGGCACACCCAATGGCTTTGCAGGAGGAGGTTCGGAAAACCAGACTGGAAACCCAGATCTTGCCGGAACCTACACCCTCGATGGGTACACGCTGGTGCTCAAGACCCGCAGTGGCAAAACCGTGCGCAAACTGTTTTTCTTTCCCAGCAACAAGAAGGACCAGGTGGTGATTGATGGGGTCACCTACTGGATTCCTTCGGATTGAGGAATCTGCAGGCACAGATGATTGAAAAACCCTCTTTCAATCATCTGTGCTTTTTGTTGTGCATCCAGGTGAGCCTCCAGTGCAGATCAGCTTCCGAGTCACATTCGATCAGGAGGACACATGAACAGATCTGCAATGCTCATCCCTTTCACGCTCTTGCTGGGTGCCTGCACCATGACCCCCCAGATGCCCGTTGCCCCACAGGGAATGGTGGTTTACGGGCTGACGACCGATGGAAGACTGGCCACTTTTGGAAGCGACAATGCCAGTGCCAGCGTGACCACCCGGGCCATCAGTGGGCTGCCAGGCGGCGCCTCCCTGGTGGACCTGGATGTGCGTCCAATGGACGGCAAACTCTATGGCATCACCTCAGCAGGCAGCCTATACCGCATTGATGCCACCTCTGGCGCAGCCACCCTGGTGAGTGCCCCTGCAGATGGCGTGACCCTGATGCCCACCAGCATGGATTTCAATCCAGCTGTGGACCGCACCCGGGTGTTTGCCATGAACGACCAGAATTTCCGTGTCAATCAGACCACCACCACCTTCACCCCCACCGCTGACGGCCTCCTGAAGTATGCAGAAATGCCAGATGCCAACCCTGACCTCGCGGGAGCGGCCTATGACAACAGCTACCAGAATGGAGGCACCCCTCCGGTTGCCATTGAAGGGGGCGAACCTGCCACCCGTCTTTTCAGTGTGGATCGCAGCAACAACCAGCTTGTTCGCCATGAATCTGCTCCTGGCAGCACACCTGCAGGGAACTTCTCGACCCTGCGACCTGTTGGGCCTCTGGGCATCACCCTGGGGAGCAATGTGGGCTTCGACATCACCACCACCGGAGGGCAGCTGGGTACAGACACCGCGCTGCTGGTCAATGGAGACAGCCTGTACACCGTGAACCTCACGTCAGGCATGACCACCTTCAAATCGAAAACCGGCGTGGTTCTGAAAGCCATCGCCATCCAGCTCAGCACCCCCTGATCCCACTGGAAGCCATCCCCCTGACAGATTGCCCTGAGACCGGATATGCTCAGGGCAATGCGTCTGATTCTTGCCCACGACAACGCCGATCTGGATGCCATTGCCAGCCTTGCCCTGGCCCGCAAACTTCACCCGGATGCCATCCCGGTGCTGCATGGGGGCCTGGACGGCAGTGAAAGAACCGCTTTCATCCTCTTCAAGGACAGCCTGGGCATCCTGACCCCCGAGGACCTGCCAGATGAGGAGATCGAATCGCTGATCGTGGTGGACACCCACCACCTGGGCCGCCTCGGGGAGTTTGCAGAGGTGGCCCGCAAGGTGCCTGTGCTGGTCTATGACCACCATCCCACTGAAGGGGATGTGCCTCCAGGGCATTACCAGCTGGTGGGGTCCTGTGCCACGCTGCTCACCCGCAGAATCCAGCAGGAAGGCATCGAACTGACCAATCCGGAGGCCACCCTTGCCCTGGCTGGCCTGGAGGCCGACACAGATTTCTTTCAGAATGGGAACACCACCAGAGAGGACTTCCAGGCGGCGGCGTACCTCTCGCAGTTTGCAGACCTGCGGGTGGTGCGGGAAATCACCCGGCAGTTCTTTGACCCCGGGGCCCTGGGCATCCTGGCCGAACTCCTCAAAGATCCCGGCTGGCAGGACATCGGGGCTTTCAGGGTGATTCTGAAAGTTTTGCGTCCCCAGGAACGCATTCCCGGGGCAGGCCTTGCCATGCGCCTGATCAGCCTGACCGGAGCAGATGCAGTGTTTCTGTTCCTGCAGGATGGAGACCGCACGGATGTGGTGGCCAGGGCCAGACAGCGCGGCCCCAACGTGTCCCGGATTCTGCAGGAGATTGGGGGCGGGGGGCACAAGCAGGCTGCAAGTGCCCGCGTGGAGATGTCTCCAGAAGAGGCCCTGCAGAAGGTGCTGGCCTGCACCGCATGGCAGGAAAAACCTGTGCTGGTGTGTGACCGCATGACCCGCGATGTGCGAACCCTCTCCGACCACCTGAAGGTCAGCGATGCCATTGTGGAACTCGTGCGCATCGGGCACAACGGAGCTCCGGTGCTGCATGAAGGGAAACTGGTGGGGATGGTGTCCAGACGGGACCTGGACCGGGCCATGCGGCATGGATTGCAGAATGCTCCGGTGCGCAGTGTGATGTCCAAACGGGTGATTTCCATCGAACCCGACGCACCTCTGGGCCATGCCACAGAACTGATCCGCAAGCACTCGGTGGGCCGTCTGCCTGTGGTGAAAGCTGGGCACCTGCTGGGCATCCTCACCCGCTCCGACCTGCTGGGTGAAGCCCCTCCCAAACCTGACCTGACCGAGAAGGTGCTGAGCCAGTTGCAGATGCAGGACTGGGAGATCATCGAGACGGTGCGGGAAAATGCCCCTGGAGCGGCCAAGATCATGCTGGTGGGAGGGGCCGTGAGGGACGCCCTGCTGGGCAAGCACCCCACCGATCTGGATGTGGTGGTCAGTGGTGCAGATGTCATCGAGGTGGCAGAGCACAGTGGCCTCAACTTCAAGTGCTACCCACAATACGGGAACGCCACGCTGTCCCTTCCCAACGGCAACCATCTGGACCTGATTCAGGCGAGGGACGAGTACTACACCTTTCCAGGCGCGTCTCCCACCGTCATGAAGGGAACGCTGGAACAGGACCTGGCCAGGAGGGATTTCACCATCAATGCCCTTGCCCTGCAACTCACACCAGAGGTGCGTCTGCTGGACCTGCACGATGGGCTTTCGGACCTCGGTGCAGGCCTCCTGCGGGTGCTGCATCCCCTGAGTTTCATGGAGGACCCCAGCCGCATAGTCCGGGGGGCCAGACTTGCCGTGCGTCTGGGGTTCCGGCTGGAGGAACGCACCCTCAGCACCATTCCAGACGCCCTCCCCCATGCTGCATCTGCCATCAAGAGGCTCAAAAGTGAATTGATGCTGGTCTTTCAGGAACGCACCCCGGGAGCGGTGTTTGAAACCCTCAAAGGGTGGGGAGCAGAGGAGCTGTACGGGTTTGGAGACCTCACAGCCCTGAAGCGCGCCGACGAGGAGCGCAGACGTGGGGAGCATGTGCCCACAGAAACCCTGATGGCCCTGTGGCTGCATTCCTTTCCTGAGTCCGAACGCAAGCAGGTGGCCCGGAAATGGCAGATTCCCAAACGCACCCGTGAGGTTGCAGATCTGATTCAACCTGGGAATTTTGGCCGCATGAACGACTGGGAATTCCTGTACTGGTGCCTGCTGAATCCAGAACAGGCCAGGGAGTATGAGGTGCTGCGCCTCACCCCTCCCCGGCAGGTGACCGGCAGGGAGCTGCTGGAACTCGGCATGAAACCCGGTTCCCAGCTCGGTCAATTGCTGGAGCACCTGAAAAACCTGCGCGAAGAGGAAAAAGTCAGCAGTTTCGAGGAGGAGATGCAGGCTGCAAAAACCTGGATGCAGGAGCAGGGCATGCTCTAGCCTGCACAGGAGGGATCAGGCCCCGATGGCCTCCTCCATCTCCGAGGCGAACTGGTAAGCCCTGGCCTGCAGGCGGAACATGGTGGCATACTCTCCTCCAAGGGCAAGCAGTTCCTCGTGGGTGCCCTGTTCGATCAGCTGGCCTTCCTTGAGCACCAGAATGCGGTCCGCCATCTGCACGGAGGCCAGACGGTGGGTGACCAGAACAACCGTTTTTCCGTCGGCCAGACGGGCAAACTGTTCATAGAGGTCGTGTTCAGCTCTGGGGTCAATGGCCGCTGTGGGTTCATCCAGAATGAGCAGGTCAGGATTGCGGAAAAATGCCCTGGCAATGGCCAGTTTCTGCCACTGCCCTCCGGAAAGTTCGGTTCCTCCGAAGGACTTGCCAAGCAGGGTGTGCATGCCACTGGGAAGGATTTCTGTTTTCAGGCCACTGTTCTCAGCCGCTTTGCGGGCCATCTCCTCATCGGTGCACCCCAGATCCCCGAGCATGATGTTCTCCTGCACGGTAAGGTGGTACTTCACGAAATCCTGGAAGACTGCCCCCATCCGTCCACGCCATGCCTGGAGGTCCAGCTGTTTCAGGTCCGTCCCATCCACAGTGATGCTTCCTGAAGTCGGATCATGAAAACGGCAGAGCAGCTTGATCAGGGTGCTCTTTCCTGCCCCGTTCTCCCCCACCAGGGCGATGGTTTCACCGGGACGGATGGAGAAGGTCACGTCCTTCAGCACAGTCCTGCCATCGGGGTAACTGAAACCCACCCGGTCAAAATGGATGCCTTCTTTCATCACTTCTGGAACAGGCTGAGGCTGCACAGGCACTCTGAGGGGTTCCTCATGGTCCATGAAGTGAAAGAGTTTCTCAAAGTACAGGATGTGCTCGGTGAGCAGGCTGCAATAAAGGGTGAAGTCATCCAGCAGGTTCTGAAGCTGGCTGAGCGCCTGCACCACAATCACCAGACTGCCTGCGGACACTTTTTTCTGCACCGCCATCTGCAGCACGTACCCGAAGCTGAAAATGGCCGCCGCCGCACTGAGGAGCAGGGTGAAAATGGGATCACGGGCCAGCTTCAGGCGTTCTTTGCCCATCACCTGCTGCAAGGTGGCAAAAGCCCCCATCAGGCGGTTCTCAAAATGCTGCCCCAGACCATAGATGCGGATCTCTCTGGCGGAATTCTCCTGGGTGAGCAGGCTGCGAAAATAGTTGATCTCCAGGGCTTCTTTGCGGACCGACAGCAGGCCTTTCCAGCCCGAAGCCCTCAGGGCGTTGTTTTTGAACACTCCGGGCAGGCTGCAGGCAACCAGCAGCAGGGGCATCCACCACACCAGAGCTCCCACCAGCAGGAGCAATCCAAGGATGGTGGTCAGCAGGCGCACCCAGTGGATGGTGGCCACCAGCAAGTTGAGGGGCTTGTGACTTGACAGTTTGTTCAGCACTTCCAGGTCCTGATAGAACAGGGCATTTTCGAAAGGCTCAAGGCCCTGAAAACCATTCGCTTTCTGCACCAGTTTGCGGTTGATGAACGCCGTGGTGTGCTCATTCATGTGGGCGATCAGGTAGCTGGACCAGGGCTCCAGAATCTGGCCCAGCAGCACACTCGCGCCCCAGAAGACCATCACCTGCATGATCTGGGCACTGCTCTGGTCGGACAGGTGCAGCAGCACATCCAGGGTGATTTTGGACAGGTAGGTGACCACCGCAGGCAGGCTTCCCTGCAACACCATCAAGAGCAGCAGCAACGCTGCAGCTGCGGGCATGGATTGAAAAATCAAACGATACGAACGATAGAACAGACGGCTTCTTTCTTTGAAACGCTGCAAATTCATAGGGTCCTCCAGATGTGGAGGACCAATATAACACGTCTTTTTTGCAGGCTTTTATTGAATATACAGCGGCCTGATGTGCGAACTTCAGGGTGTTACCATAAGATCATCAAGGACAATCCAGACTCCGCAACCCTCAGGGTTTTGCCCAGAAGTTCTTCAGGGCATCAAACACTGGCTTCACCCTGAGTTTGAAGGGGGGGTTCTCCCAGGTGTCCCAGGTCAGGTTGTAGACTTTGCCTTTCCAGTTCATCCTGATGCCCGGGACCTGCAGGTAACCTTCATCGCGGGTGAGGTCCAGCACAAAACGGCTGCTGGGATCGGTGACGTTGATCAGGGTCCAGGGCAGCCGCACATGGGTGTACTTCTCCGAGGCACAGTAATCCCTGGTGGCATCGCGCCCTTTGCTTTCGTCTCCGGGTTTCAGGATGCCCGGGAAGTCCAGTTTTCTGGGGTACAGTTTCTCATCCCTGGAAAAACGCAGGCGGTTCGGCTGTGAAACGATGGGGACATACTCTGCACCCTGTTTTGGACGGGCTGTGCGGTTGAAGATCAGGGTGCGGTAGCTGCCATCCTGGACTTCAATGAAAGGGGCATAGGCCGCATTGACTTTCACCTCGGTGATGCCTGTGGGGTTGATGTTCACCTGATATTCGTAGCCCCCATCCGGGTGGGTGTCCAGCTGAAAGGTGGTGGCTGTGGTGGTGGGAAGCCAGAAGTGCAGGTAGGTGGAGGTCGCCAGGGCTTTGAGGCCAAGCTGATTGTCCAGCGTCACAGCGTTTTTTGGAGGTGCAGCGCACAGGGGGACTTCACGGGCATCTTCAGCGGCGATCACCCCATAGTTCTGTTCGGCGTCCATGATGTTCAGCCAGCGGGGGTTGTGGTCTGCAGGCAGCTCGAAATCCATGTACAGCCAGTTGCGTTTGAACCACTCGTCGAGCAGGGCAAAGAGGATGCCTCCGGCCAGTCCGGTGTCCTTGATCTGTTTGAACAGTTCCACATCGATGCGGGCCTGTTCTGCCTCGCTGTGCCCTCCGTGGGTGTACCCCTGATTCTGGAAGTGGGCCACACTGCGGCTGCTTGGGACCCCAATCTCCGAAATCAGGATGGGCATGTTCCCATAGTGTCTTTTTAGCTCTTCCAGGTACCCCTGGTAGTTGGAGACCGGATGGGCACTGTATCCGGCATCAAGGTTCATGAAGTCAGGATAGTAAGGGTAGGCATGGTAGGAGGCAAACTGTCCAGCCTTGAACGCGGTTGTGGCCTCGATTTTCAGGGCATCGAGCCCCACTTCATCATTGTTGAACTCATTGACAAGAGGTTTTTCAAACTGCTCTCCAAGTTTCCTGCGGATGGCATTTTCCTCATCCCGGGTGGTCTCGGTGATGTGGGTCATGGGGTCCAGGGTGGGCCAGTTGGTGAAAGCAATGGGGGTCTGCTGGTTGTATGTGTCCACCTGGTACTTGATGATGCGGTCCATGATGCGGGCCAGCCAGGCCTCCATGGGCAGCACGTTTTCAGCCTTCAGGTAGGTGCCCTGATAGGAGGTGAAATTCGGTGCCCGTTCATTGAAACCCATCACCGAAAAAGGCTCCCACTCCCGACCAATGATGATCCCAAGCAAATAAGGGCTGACATCACTGGTGTACAGGCCCGAAGCGTGCCCCGGCACAGGCTGAATCGCTGCCCGGCCATGCAGCACATTGATCACGTGGGTGGCTTCCCGGTAGAACTGCTCCTCAAATGCACCCTGATAATCGTCATTCTCGGGAAGCTCGGTCCAGACCCCGTGAATCAGGTAGATGGGACGGTCCTTGTGGGCCGTGTTGTATTCCAGCAGGGCCTCGTAAAAACTGGGGGGCAGAATGGTGTATGCGCGGATGACGTTGCCATTCATGTCTCCAACCAGTTTGATCCACTGCTGGTAATAGGATTTCTCTGGAAACTCTGATGGGAACTTGCCCGGGAGGGCCACCCCAAAATTCACCCCTTTGACCTCAATGCTCTTTCCAGAGGCAGTCTGGAAGCCTTTTGCATTCAGGGTGTAGGGAAGCCTCAGCTGTGCAGGTCTTTTGTAAGGGGGGAGGTCCTTCTCCGAGATCACGGCAGGATACTTCTTCAATTCCTGCGCCAGATCCTGCCTGCCAGGGTAGGCCTTCAGGGCATTTTGCAGCAGGACCCTGGCCTCATCGGGTTTCCCGGTGCGGCCGAGAATCAGCGCTTTTGCATAAGCGGCATCCGGGTCCTTCAGGTCCACCCCTTTGAGGGCATCGAGGGCCAGGTCATATTTTGAAAGCTGGTAATAGGAGAACGCCAGCAGAATTCGCACATCCTGGTTTGAGGGGTTCTGTTTCAATTGCTGGGTCAGCAAATTGACCGCCTTCTGGTACTCCTGTTTGCGGTAGGCGGTCTGGGCATCCTGATAAGGGGTGGCGTGGGACATGGCAATCCCCAGAAAAACAAGAAGGGCAAGGCCCCTGCGAAAATTCATGGCCTCACTATAAGGTGTGCAGGACCCGGAAAATGAAGTTTATGCTCAAATGCAAGCTGTTGCCGTCAGCCGTCAGCCATCAGCGGTCAGCAAAGGATGACTGGATGCTTCTGCCACAGGCCAAAGAAAAGTTTGGCCTGTGCTGGAGGTGCAAGCGTCTGTTTTCTCTGGCAGAAGTGAAAGCACCCCTGTGTTCTGGTGCTGACCGCTGATGGCTGACAGCTTTCATCAGCGACACCCACTCCCAGTGATCTTGCACCCACCCTGCTCCAAAAGTGCACATGCTTCGCCTCATAAAGCTTGAGTGTGTTATTGTAAAGTACAGGTATGGATTACTACCAAATCCTTGGTGTAGAGAAAGACGCCTCACAAGAAGAAATCAAGCGCGCCTACCGTGCTCTGGCCCTCAAGTACCACCCGGACCGGAACAAGGAGGAAGGCGCACAGGAAAAATTCGCCCAGATCAACAACGCCTACGCCACCCTCTCTGACCCCGAAAAGCGTGCCCATTATGACCGCTTCGGCAGCGAACCCCAGACCGGAGGCATGCCTGGAGGTGGCGCTGGGGGGTTCAGTGTTGAAGACCTGTTCTCCCAGTTCTTTGGAGACGCCTTCTTCGGAGGCCAGGGAGGCCGCCGGGGGAACGTCAAACCCAGAGGCGAGGACCTGCAGGTCGATGCAGAAATCACCCTGGAAGAAGCCCGGGACGGGGCAGAAATCGAAGTGGATGTGGACCGCCTCACCACCTGCGATGTCTGCGAAGGGTCCCGCAGCGAACCCGGCAGCACCCCCAAGACCTGCACCACCTGCAGTGGCTCGGGCTACGTGCGGCACCAGCAGCGCACCATTCTGGGTTCTTTCGTCACCGAGCAGCCCTGCCAGACCTGCCGTGGCGAGGGGGTCCTGATCACCGATCCCTGCAAGAAGTGCAAAGGTCGCGGTCGCATCATCAACACCGAAAAAATCAAGGTCAAACTGCCCAAGGGCATCGATGGCGGTTACCGCCTGCGGGTCACGGGGCAGGGCAACGACGGACCGGGTGGCGCAGGGGACCTGTACGTCCACCTGACCATGAAGCCCCACCCCCACCTCAAGCGGGAAGAAGAGCACCTGCATTACGTGGCAGAGCTTGGCATCACCGAGGCCATTTTTGGTGGCAAGATCAGGGTGCCCACCCTGGACGGGGACAAAGAAGTCGAAGTCAAACCCGGCACCCAGCACGGGGAGTACACCCGCCTGCGCTCGATGGGCATGCCCAGACTGCAAGGGGGCGGCAACGGCGACCTCTGCGTGCACTTCAAAATCAACATCCCAAGTGCTGCAAAACTCAGCAAGGAAGCCCGCACCCACCTGGAAGCCTACGCCAAGGTGGTCGGAGAACACCCTGATGACCACAAGGAAGGGTTTTTCGAGAAACTCGGGAAAGCTTTCAGGGGCGAGTAAACCACCAGAACAGCATCAACAGAAACCGGAGGGGAAATCCCCTCCGGTTTCTGTTCGCCCATGCTTTACTGAACTTTAAACGGCACCGTCACCAGTACCGTGCCTGCCTGGGTCAGGTAGCGCAGTTCGTAATCTCCAGGTTCCTCTGGAAGGTTGATGTCAAACGTGCGGTCTTCTCCGAGTCCATGCTCATCGATCCATTCTGTGATCGGCATGCCTTTGCGGGCAATCACAATGCGGTCTTCAGGGTTGGCCGGGCCAGTCCAACTGATCTGCATGATGCCCCCTGAAGGTCCCGAGGCAGGTGCCTGAATGGTGGCTTTTGGCTGGGTCAGGGTCAGAGGCTGTCGGTGCAGCACCTGGCTGTTGAACATGTAGCGCACCTCATACTCACCCGGGAGGGATGGGGTGTTGATCACCACACGGGTCCCGTCTGAGGTGTAGTAGAAGCTCTGGTAGTCTCCATCCGGTGTGCCTTTTGGAACCACCACCAGGAATTCTCCTGCATTTCCAGGAGCATCGTAATCCACATTGAGGGCCGTGCCTGCCATGACCGACCTGGGAAACCTGAAGTTGTACTGGGCACCTGTCACCTTGATGGGGGTGCGGGCCAGCACAGCATTGCCGAGTCCTTCACTCTGGTAACGGATTTCGTAGTCTCCAGGGGTCTGGGGAGCCCTGAGCTCCACAGGGTTGCCTGCCCTGGTGTACACGTATTCGGCATACACTCCATCTTCAGCGTCTTTTGGGACAAGGGTCAGGTAGTCTCCCTGCGCATCCGCTCCTTTCCACTGGATGGACACGGTGTTGCCTGCCACCACACTTGCTGGTGCAGTCAGGCTGTAGTCAAGTCCTTCAATGGTGATGTCCACAGCGGTCATGACTGTTCCACCATTGTCGGTGGCATAACGAACCTGGTACGCTCCGGCTTTCTGAGGGGCATTCAGGGTGCCTGTGCCCTCTGGTGTGTCTGCATAGAAGTAATGGGTGTAAGTCCCTTCAGGTGCGTCTTTCTCGACAATCGTGATGTAATCTCCAGGTTGCCCTGGGCCTTTCCAGGACACCTTGATCTCCTGCCCGACATTGGCTTTCTGGGGAGCACTGATGCTGTACTGGGCCTTGATCATTCTGAAGGCCTGACGGGCAAGCACCCGTCCCTCTCCACTCATGTAACGCACTTCAAAGTTTCCAGCCACGGGATGGGTTCGGATTTCCAGAGGTGAGGTGGTTCCAGAAACATAACCGTAAACGCCATAACCCCCATCTGTGGTGCCTTCTGGAACCACAGTGATGTAATCATCAGAGTTGGCAGGACCTGTCCAGAGCACCCTGAGCAGGTCTCCTGCGGTGATTTCTGCAGGCACCTGCACGGTGGCGGCCACTTCCTGTGGCGTGAACGCAGCGCTGCGTCCCAGCACCTGCACAGAACCATCTGGGCGGGTCAGCACAAAACGGAATTCCATGGGGCGGGCAATTTCAGGGATGCGCATTTCTGCCTCCCCTTCCTTGCCCTGTACAGCTGTGTAGTTGACATAACTGTTGTCCGCATCGTCTTTTTCTGCCAGAAAGATGTGGGTGTCTCCGGTGACCTCAGGAACGTTTTTGAATTGCAACTTCACGGTGCTGCCCATGCTGGGGGTTTGTGGGCTGAAGGTGAGGTCCACCTGGGCTCTGAGCTCTCCCACTTCAAAAGCAAAGCGGTTTTCAGAGGTGGCATTGACTGTCAGGCCGGTGAATGTCCTCACTCCGGTCGAAGTGTTCACCTGAGCAGTGTACGTGCCCACCGGAACATCCAGCCGGAATTGACCTTCACTGTTCTGGACAGTCATGGGCAGTGGTTTTCCATCCAGAACATTCAGCAGTGTGACGGTGTTTCCACCTGTGGAGGGTTTTCCGTCGATGGTGAGCTGGACATTCACCGGAACCGTTTTCTGCACAGGAGGTGCAACCTGCTGAACAGCCGTGCCCAGTGCAGAGGCCAGCTGATTGGCACTGGTGGTGTTCTGGAAACTGCCAATGCCATTGAAACTGCGCTGGGCACGGTCATCCAGATCAATGCCGATGATCTTCAGTTCGATGCCCCTCTTGTTGAACAGTTCCATTGCAGCTTTGAGGTCTCCCCTGCAAGATTCCTGCCCATCGGTGACCAGCACGACAAGTTTCTTGCTGGCATCGTTGGGAAAGTCCTCTGCAGCTTTCAGCAGGGAATACGCAATCGGGGTGGCCCCTTTGGGCGTCGTTTTGCGAACAGTGTCCTGCAAAGCTGCCCTGTTCAGCCCCTGCATGGGCAGCACCAGTTCACTGTCCTGGCAGGCCCCCTGTGCCACAGCCATGGTCTTTGCGCCATAAAGGCGCAATCCCACGTTGAGCTGGGGATCGTCTGGCAGGCTGGCTACAAAGCCAGTGAGCACGTCTTTTGCCACCTGAATGCGGGTCTGGCCATCCGGCATCTTGTTGTACATGCTGCCTGAGGCGTCCAGAATGAGCTGCACACGGGTCTGGGCACTGGCCTGGGCCACCAGCATGAACCCCAGCAGCAGGGTGATCCGAGGTAAATTCATGGTTTTCCTCCTCTGTTCCATGATAAAGCCTGGATTGTGACCACATGCCCTTTTCAGCACAGCAAGAGTCCTTGAAACGTTGTGTTCTGGTGCATCGCTCGCTTCTTCTGATCCAGGGCCCAGGTTTCCCTCTTGAAGGACAGCAAGGCAGTTCTGCCGGGTTTGCCTGATCCCCACCAGAATGAAAAAGTTGAAAGACAACGTGCAGACCTGCACTAGCACCCTTCATCCAAATGCTTTATGCTACTTGACGGTCTTTTGTGAACTGAAGCCCACAACCCCGGAGGTTTTCAAGGTGTTTCTGAATCAACGTCCCCTGAAAGTGTTTTCAGGTCAAAGCAATAGAGCACTCGCCCAGGAAATCTGTGACAATCTGGGCATCACGCTTGGCAACAGCGAAACCCAGAAATTCAACAACGACAACATCATCGTGCGGTACCAGGAGTCCCTGCGTGAAGCGGATGTCTTCATTGTGCAGGCCCTCAGCACCCCCACCAGCGACAACCTGATGGAACTGCTCTTGATGATTGATGCCGCCAAGAGTGCTTCTGCGCACCGGGTCACCGCCGTGATTCCTTACTACTCTTACGCCAGAAGCGACAAGAAGGACGAGCCCCGCATCTCCATTTCTGCCCGTCTGGTGGCCGACCTGATTCAGACGGCAGGCGCAGACCGCGTGCTGACCATGACCCTGCACAGCCCACAGGTGCACGGTTTCTTCAAGGTCCCCGTGGATCACCTGTCTTCCGAAGTGGTCATTGCCAACCACCTGATCACCCACATCGACAACGTGCAAGATGGCGTGGTGCTCGCCACCGACGCAGGTGACATCAAGCGGGCCTCTGCCCTGGCCCGCCGCCTGAATGCCAACCTGGCTTTCATCGACAAGCGCAGGCTGTCCGACACCAACGTGCAGGCCCGTGGCCTGATCGGTGATGTGAAAGACCGCAAGGTCTTCGTGGTTGATGATGAGATCTCCACTGCAGGCTCTCTGGTGGAAGCTGTGCATGTGGCCAAAGCCGCTGGAGCCACCGATGTGTATGTGGCCGTGACCCACGGGGTTTACGTGGGGCCTGCCGTTGAACGCATTGCTGCTCTGGATGCCGTGGAGGTCTGCAGCACCAACACCGTGGAAGTGCCCGAATGGAAACTGGAGCAGGGCAAGAAGCTCAAAGTCCTGACCGTGGCACCGCTGTTCGCTGAGGCGATCCAGCGCATTCACACCGGAGAGTCCGTCTCTTCCCTGTTCGAGTAAATTCCTCAGCTGACACACAGCTGACACACCCCCGCACGGCTTGCGGGGGTGGATTTGTTTCATTTGGGACATGTGGTAGGCCAAATAGTGTATATAGTAATGTCATGGTTTTTTCACGTTTTCTGCCCAAGAACCCTGAGTTCATTCAGATGTTTGCACAATCCGCCAAAAATGCCCATGAAACGGCAAAGGCACTGGCAGACCTGATGGACAATTACACCGATGTGGAGACCAAGGTCCGCAAGATCCGCGACCTTGAGCACGCCGGGGACAAGATCACCCACGATCTGACCAACGCGCTCACCACCACCTTCGTGACCCCCTTCGACCGGGACGACATCATGCTGCTGGCCAGTCGCCTCGATGACCTGGTGGATTCCATTGAGGAAGCGGCCCGCCGCATGTGGCTGTACCGCATGCCTGCCCCCACCCCGGAAGCCAAAAAGCTCGCCCACATCATCCAGGGTCAGACCGCAGCCATGGCCGACACCATGCACATGCTGATCGATGCCCGTCACAGCGACCAGTTGCGCCAGGTGGTGCGCACCGTGACCTCCCTGGAAGACGATGGAGACAAAATCCTGGATGAGGTCCTCTCCAAACTCTACGATGGGGTCAATGACATCAAAGGGGTGATCAGTTCCATCCGCTGGGGGGAACTGTACCAGTATCTGGAAGACGCCACCGACCGTGCCCAGGATGTGGCCTACACCATCGAAGGAATCCTGCTGAAAAATGCCTGAGACTGCCCTGCTCGGTCTGATTGCCATTGTGGTGCTCGCTCTGGCTTTTGATTTCATCAACGGCTTCCATGACACGGCCAATGCCATTGCCACCAGTGTGGCCACCCGTGTGCTCTCCCCCGGACAGGCGGTCTTGATGGCCGGGGTCCTGAACGTGGTGGGCGCACTCACAGGCACTGCAGTGGCCAAAACCGTGGGCAAGGACATCGTGCGCCCTGAACTGGTGACCCTGGAACTGGTGGGAGCAGCCCTGCTCTCTGCCATCATCTGGAACCTGCTCACCTGGTGGAAGGGCATTCCCAGCAGTTCCAGCCACGCCCTGGTGTTCTCCATTGTGGGTGCAGGTGTGGCTTCTGGAGGATGGGGTTCCATCACCTTTGCTGGTGTGAAAAAGACCCTCACCGGTCTGGTGACCTCCCCCGCACTGGGCTTCCTCATCCCCCTGGTCCTGATGGCCGTCCTGTTGTGGGTGATTGCCCGCTGGCGTCCCAAAACCGTCAGCAGGGTGTTTGCCCGTCTGCAAATCCTTTCTGCTGCTTTCATGGCTTTCAGCCACGGCAGCAACGACGCCCAGAAAACCATGGGGATCATCACCATGGCCCTCGCGGCCTACCTGGGCTGGACTGGCAGTGAATGGAATGTGCCCCTCTGGGTGGTGCTTTCTGCTGCTGCCGCCATGGGCCTGGGAACCGCCATGGGCGGATGGCGCATCATCAAAACCATGGGGCACAAGGTCGTGGACCTGAAACCTGTGGACGGTTTCATTGCCGAACTCAGCGCTGCCACCATCATCGAAACCGCAAGCCGTCTGGGCATTCCGGTGTCCACCACCCACGTGATCTCCACCAGCATCATGGGGGTCGGCATGAGCAAAGGTGCCAAGAAGGTCAACTGGGGTGTGGCCGGGCGCATTGTGTCGGCCTGGATCATCACCCTGCCCACCTGCGTTGTGCTGGGGTGGCTGTGCTTTAAGGTGATTCACCTGTTCAATTGACGGTTGATCCTTTAGAATCCCGGGGCACTCCGGGATTTTTTTATGTTTTAAAATACAAGCCTCACCGGTATCGACTCAATGCTCGCAGATCTCTAAAAATCCTGAGCTGGTTTGATTTTTCAGAATCCAGACTCTCAAATACCGAAAGAAATGCAACTCGATCTACTTTCGATGTTTGCATATTAAACCCGTTTTTCAAAACATCCTGTCATTTGATCGTTTGACTGGCTTTTCTATTTTGTATTCATCTTGAACAGATGACACCGCTGAGCATCCAACAATTGTGCTAGAATCTGAACGTCTTATGAGAATAGCCTCAAAAAAATCAATGTATGGTCTTGGCGTCAGTGTTTCCCTCGCTCTGCTGGTCGGCTGTAACACTTCAACAGGACCCACCACCCCACCCATCACCAACAACTGGGACATTGAATTCGAACTGGGCACTTTTAATGTCCCTCAAGAAAACAACAAACAGACAATCAATCTTCAGCTCCAACAACAACTGTTGAAAAGCCTGGACAGCTCCCTGAAACAACAGGAGATGAGGATTACCCCTCAGGTGGTCAGCAACACAATCATCACCAGCCTTTTCCAGCTCACAGTGAATGGAAAAAAGGTTGAAGGACCTGTTGAAGTGCAGAACAACCTGAATGGATTTAAACAGACCTGGCTCAATGCAGGAATGTACTGGTTTGATCCATTCTTGGAGGTGGCGGACAACTCCAAAGAACTGGAATTGACTGTTTTCTACGGAGGAAAGCAGAACAAAGTGCGCCGCACCCTCAACAAGAAGAATTTCTTGCCCATCCCTGTGATCCAGAAAGCCAACCTCAGCAGCAAGGGCATTGAAACTGTCTGGACTGCCGTTCCTGGAGCAAAAAGCTACCTTCTGCAGGTGGTCAATTCCAACAATCAGACGCTGCAGAACTGGCGCTTCCCCGCAACAACCACTTCTCTGAAAACCAATTTCACTTCTGAGCTTGCTGTAGGCCAGACTTACAGCATTCTGCTGCTGGCCTATGGCTATGACATCACCCTGCCCAACACCACCAAAGCAGTTCCATTGGGAAGCCCCAATGTCTCGGCCCAGATCACCAAAGTGACCCTCAACAAACCCGCTGGTTCCCTGGCCTCTTACAGCCCGACTTACCTGGACTTTTCTGGCAGCATCAATGCCTCAATCCCCCACCAGTCCGTACAGCTGAATGCTGGAGCAGCAGGCCTTGACTTCACATCCACCATCACTGCAGGCAGTGACCATTTCACCGTGATCGGCAACAATGGCAGTCTGGGGCCTTCTGCCAGCACTTCCATTTCTGTTGGTGCCACTTGCGGAAGTTCCACTGGCCTTTTTGAAGGAGAGTTGACCCTGCTCACCAACGACCCTTCAAAAAGCAACATCAAGATTCCACTCTCCGTCAGTTGCATCCAGCCCGGAACACTCGATGGTTTCAGTTATCTCGACACTCCACTCACAGCAGGTGCTGCCCTCAACACCTCAACAACGGTCAATGGCTGGATTCGCTCTGGCTGGCAGGGTTTGCAGTACAGCATGGAAGTCCTGAGCGGCAAGGAATTCATCTCTGTTCCTGCAGGTGTAACTTCCATCAGTTCTTATGCCAATCAAAACTTGCCCATCACCCTCACCTGCGGCAACACTGAAGGCACCCTTGCAGGGAAAGTTCGACTGAAAACCAACGACGCCAGTCGCAACACCATTGATTTTGATGTGTATGTGAAGTGCTTCAAGCCCGTCTCGGTGAAAGAACTGTGGAGCAAACCCAACAACCTGTCGGTGGCTGCTGCTGCATGGAACCCCTCTGGGACCCTTCTGGCGGTTGCAGACAACAACTACACCGATGGTGCTTTGCTGCTGAACAACAGCCTGCAAAAGATTGGAAAAACCAGCAACCTCGCCAGCATCCCTGGCAAGTTCTCCTGGCTCAGCGACACCCGTCTGGTGATCAATGCCAGAGATGCCGTGCAGGTCTGGGACACCACAACCAACAAATCACTCCATGCATGGAGTCATGATTTTGCAGCGGAAAATGTCTTCTCCATGAAAGCCAACCTGTCCAAAGACCAGATTGCCATTTCTGGGCAGCTGGTCAATGGTAGTGGCCTTGCCTCCATCATTTACGGCCTGGATGGAAAGAAGTTGATCACCCTCAGCCACGTCAATCACCTGACGTTCAGTCCAGATGGGCAGCAGATGGCAGGTTTCCGTACGGAGTTCACCAACAATGGAAACCTTCTGAACAATCTGGTGATCTACAACACCAGCGATTTCAAAGTGCTTCAAGACATCGATCTCTCTGCCGAGGTGAGTGAGTTCCGCTCTGGTTTCAATGTCCAGGTACAATGGGACCCCGCAGGAACCACGGTGTTTGCCAACGTGATGGAATATTATGGCAACACTGCCAAGCTCTTGACTTATGACGTCAACGAAAAGAAACTCAGCGCTTACCCTTTCACCAACATGGGAACTGTGAACTTTGCTGTGCCAGCTGCAGACAGGATCATCCATCTCGACAACGTCAATCAGCTGATCAGTCACACCCTTTCACCCCGCCAGGACACCAAAAAAGTCCGTCTGCCCGTGAGCTTCGATCAACGTTACACCCAGATGTCCACCGATCAACAGGTCAAAAACATCTCTGTGTTTGTTCCAACAGGACCTTCCTGGGACTTCAGTTGCAGCCTGCAGGATTTCAACCGCTTCAACAGCAGTCTGGAACTGCAAGACACTTACGGCGTTGCTGGCTGCGACCAGGACACCACAGCCACCATCGGTTCCTCTGGAGTTGTTTACGTTTCAAATGGACGCACCGCCCGCAAGCTTCTGAACGGGAAAACTTCTGTGCTTTACGACATGAATTTCCTGTTGAATCCCACAGACCTTTCCAGTACCCATGCGATCCGGGAAAACACTGGTTACTTCTCTGATGGAGCGGGCTACCTTTACCTGTATGATCTGTCCAAAAACAGCCTGATTCGCTCGATGCGCTTGCACCCCGTGGGCATGCAACAGATTTTGCCTTCAGCAGATCAGAAAAGGGTGTTCAGCTGGTCCAACTCGACCATCCGGGTACATGATCTTGCCACCTCCAACATCCTGCTCAACAAATCCTTCGATGAAGTTGTCATGCAATCGCGCTGGATGGGACCAGACAGCATCCTGCTTCGAAATGGCCAGGACTCCAATGGCAATTACCTGTATCAGGACCATGATTTTGTGAAATCACAGGTCAACCGGACCTATCCCATTTCTGGCTGGGGCAACCACATCAAGGCCATCAATGATCAGGGCATTTTTATCAACTCTGATTACAACATCTACCGCATGGACAGACAGACCGGAGAGAGAACCACTTTGCTGAACCAGGAGACCATGAACCCCCTGGGAAGCCTCTGGGTTGTAGACAATGTGTACACCCTCCCCCGTTCCCAATACATTCTGGTTGCTGTTCACAACACAGGTACACCCATGGAATCTCGTCTGCACCTGATGGATTCAACCCATGGAACCATCATGAAAACCCTGGCCGTAGGTTCAAGCATGATTCGGCATGTCTCATCAGTACAGGATGATTCAGGTCGACTGCTGATCACGGTACTCTTCTACAAAGATGGGCTGCAGGTTTTCCAGATCGATTGATGTTCCTCCTGAACCCCCCTGGTCGTGCATCAGGGGGGTTCAGCCATCCAATGATCTGCATCGAACCACTTCCGAGAGCAGGATGTGGGTGGTGGTCTGGCCAAATTTCATCAGTTCCCGGATCAATGCTTCAAGGTCCAGCATGCGTTTCACACAGACTTTGAGTGAAAAGGCACTCTGCCCGAGCAGGTGGTGACACTCCAGCACTTCTCTTTTCTCCTGCACATACCGGATGAAAGACTGTTCGTCTTTGTAGGCCACTTCTATGAGGACCAGCGCCTGGACATCGTACCCAAGCAGACGCAGGTCCACTTCGGCCCGGTATCCTGTGAGGATTTCGGCATGTTCCATTTTGCGGATGCGCTCTGTCACAGCAGGTGCAGTGAGCCCCACCTGCTTGGCGAGGTCCGCATAGGTGATGCGGGCGTTTTCCTGCAGCAATTGCAGGATTTTCATGTCGGTGGAATCCAGGCTTTTGTTTTCCAAGAATGGACCTCCTTCAATTTTGGTTTTCAAAGCCAGAAATGGGCATTTCCTCTATTTTGCGATGTACAGAGCAAAAAAGCAGCTATAGAATACCAGACACAACATCAAACGGGTCCCCTGAAGGTTTCAGGGGACTTTTTGGAGGCTTCAGGTGAACACTCAAGATTACGTTTTGCTCGATGAAAGTTACGGTGCCCACAACTACCACCCCCTTGATGTGGTGATTGAACGGGGAGAGGGCGTGTGGGTTTACGATGTGGAAGGAAAAAAATACCTGGACTGCCTGAGCGCCTACAGCGCCGTGAACCAGGGCCACTGCCACCCCAGAATTTTGAAATCCATGATCGAGCAGGCCAGCAAGGTGACCCTGACCTCCCGCGCTTTCCGCAATGACCAGATGGGACTTTTCCTGAAAGAACTCTGTGAATTCACAGGGTATGAGATGGCCCTCCCCATGAACACCGGAGCGGAAGCCGTGGAAACGGCCATCAAAGCAGCACGCAAATGGGGTTATCAGGTCAAGGGAATTGCTGAAAATCGGGCCCAGATCATCGTGGCAAATGGCAACTTCCACGGGCGGACCACCACTGTGGTTTCTTTCTCCACGGAAGACCAGTACAGGAAAGACTTTGGACCGTTCACCCCAGGATTCCTGGCTGTCGAATATGGAAACATTGAGGCCCTGAAAGCCGCCATCACCCCTGACACTGCTGCCATTCTGCTGGAACCCATTCAGGGCGAAGGTGGGGTCATCATTCCTCCAGAAGGTTACCTGAAGGCCGTGCGTGCATTGTGCGATGAGCACAACATCCTGTTCATTGCTGACGAAATCCAGTCCGGTCTGGGCCGCAGTGGTGCCCGTTTTGCCTGTGACCATGAGGGGGTGCGCCCTGACATGGTGATTCTGGGCAAAGCCCTGTCCGGTGGTTTTTACCCTGTGTCTGCAGTGGTGGCAGATGAGCCCGTCCTTGGCCTCTTCAAGCCCGGCGACCACGGCTCCACTTTTGCCGGTAATCCTCTGGGTGCCGCCGTGGCCCGCGAAGCCCTCAAAGTCCTGCAGGAAGAAAACCTGATTGAACGTTCCCGCGAACTCGGGGAGTACCTGAAATCCGAGCTGGAAAAAATAGACAGCCCTGTGATTGATTTCGTTCGAGGCAAAGGCCTGTGGATCGGTCTGGTCCTGAAAGAACCTGCACGTCCTTACTGTGAAGCTTTAAGGGAGATGGGGATTCTTTGCAAGGAAACCCATGTGAATGTGATCAGGATTGCACCTCCACTGGTGGTGGAAAAAGATGAGCTGGAGCTGATTGTGCACCACTTTCGTCAGGTCCTGCAATCAACCCTGGTATTCTGACACAGGTCCTGTTTTGTGACGAACAGGATCTGATCTTGAGGGTCTTTGATCTTTGACACTGCAGGTCAGCACTTGGCCTGCAGTGCTCCACCCACCCTGCCCTGGGCGCAAATAATAATTGATCAGCATCATCAACTATGCCTAGCCCGCCCCTTGACCCAGGCCCCAGAGAATGAAAGAATACTTTCCTAGCGTGCGTTTCAGACGCACCTTCATCCAGAGCGTGTCAGGGACCTGGCCCGAGATCCTGCACTTCAAACTTCGCAGGCGCAGCACGCAGCAACCCGCCCCCCATTTCGGGCATGGTGCTCTCCAGCCACCCCAGAAGCGGTTAAGGATGACATGTCGGGTGGAAAGATGGAGGAACAAATGTCCAAACCCCCCATACGTGAATTGCTCAGAGAACGCATCCTTGTGCTTGACGGTGCGATGGGCACCATGATCCAGCAGTTCAAACTCTCCGAGACGGACTTCTGGAACAAAGAGCTCATTCAGGCAGGCATTGGCTGCAACCTGAAGGGCAACAGCGACCTGCTGAACATCACCCGCCCGGATGTGATCCTGGAGATCCACAGGCGTTATCTGGAGGCCGGGGCAGACATTCTGGAGACCAACACCTTTACGGGAACACGGGTGGCCCAGAGCGATTATGGCACTGAAAACTTCGTGTACCAGATCAATTATGATGGTGCCCGTCTGGCAAAACAGGCTGCAGACGAGTTCACTGCCCTGACCCCCGACAAGCCTCGCTATGTGGCCGGGGCCGTCGGACCCACCAACAAGACCCTGAGCATCTCTCCCAAGGTGGAGGACCCGGGATTCCGGGGTTACTCCTGGGATGAACTGGTGCGGGATTACATCGAACAGGTCACGGCCCTGCTGGATGCCGAAGTGGATTTGCTGCTGGTGGAAACCACCTTTGACACCCTGAATGCCAAAGCTGCCCTGTACGCCATTGAAGAGGTCTTCCAGCAAAGAGGTGCCCGTGTTCCCCTGATGGTCTCTGGAACCATCACGGATGCTTCGGGTCGCACCCTGAGTGGTCAGACCGCAGAGGCCTTCTATGTTTCCATGGGCCATGCAGACCTGCTTTCCATTGGCTTCAACTGCGCCATGGGGGCGGAGGACCTGCGTCCACACATGAGGACCCTCTCCCGACTGGCCCATGAGTTTGTCAGCTGTTACCCCAATGCAGGTCTGCCCAATGCCTTCGGTGAGTACGATGAAACCCCGGAGCAGATGGCCGCTGTGCTGAAAAGCTTTGCCGAAGAGGGCCTCCTGAACATCGTGGGTGGATGTTGCGGAAGCACCCCCGAGCACATCACCGCCATTGTGAATGCTGTGGCTGGCATCAAACCCAGGGTGCCTGCCCAGCCTTCCAACCTGCCCAACTTCAGCGGTCTGGAAGCCCTGTACATCACAAAAGAAACCAACTTTGTGAACGTCGGGGAGCGCACCAACATCACCGGAAGCCCCAAATTCTCCAAAGCCATTCTGGCCGGAGATTACGATGCAGGTCTGAAAATTGCTGCCCAGCAGGTCAGAAACGGTGCCCAGATCATCGACATCAACATGGATGAAGGGATGCTTGATGGGGTGGCGGCCATGGAGCGCTTCATCAACCTGGTGGCCAGCGAACCTGAAATTGCCCGCGTGCCCATCATGATCGATTCTTCCAAGTGGGAGGTCATCGAGGCAGGCCTCAAGTGCTTCCAGGGCAAGTGCATCGTGAACTCCATCTCCCTGAAAGAAGGCGAGGAAGCATTCAAGAGACATGCCCGCAAATTGCGCCAGTACGGGGCTGCGGTGGTGGTGATGGCTTTCGATGAACAGGGGCAGGCAGACAGTTATGCCAGACGCATCGAGATCTGCGAACGGGCCTACCGCATCCTGGTGGATGAAGTTGGATTCAGGCCCCATGACATCATTTTTGATCCCAACGTGCTGACGGTGGCCACAGGCCTCGAAGAGCACAACAGTTACGCCCTGGATTTCATTGAGGCCACCCGCTGGATCAAGCAGAACCTGCCCGGAGCCCTGGTGTCGGGAGGCATCTCCAACGTGTCTTTCAGCTTCCGGGGGAACAACCACGTGCGGGAAGCCATGCACAGCGTGTTCCTGTACCACGCCATCCGTGCAGGTCTCGACATGGGCATCGTGAATGCCGGGATGCTTGGTGTGTATGAGGACATTGAGCCTGAGCTGCTCGAAAAAGTCGAAGATGTGATCCTCAACCGCCACCCGGAGGCCGGTGAAGCCCTGCTGCAACTCGCAGAAAAATACAAGGACACTGAGAAAACCAGAGCTGTGGCTGCCTCCTGGCGCAACCAACCTGTGTATGAACGCCTGAAACACGCGCTGATCCACGGCCTCACCGATCACATTGATCAGGATGCAGAGGAAGCGTACCAGCAACTTGGAAGCCCTTTGCTGGTGATCGAAGGCCCCCTGATGGACGGCATGAACGTGGTGGGGGACCTGTTCGGGGCCGGGAAAATGTTCCTGCCTCAGGTGGTGAAAAGTGCCCGCGTGATGAAAAAAGCCGTGGCTTACCTCACCCCCTATCTGGAAGCCGAGAAGAAAGAGGGCTCCAAAGCAGGCACCATCGTGATGGCCACCGTCAAGGGAGACGTGCACGACATCGGCAAGAACATCGTGGGGGTGGTGCTGGGCTGCAACAACTTCGAGGTGATCGACCTCGGGGTGATGGTTCCCGCAGAGAAAATCCTGCAGATCGCAAAAGAAAAAAACGCAGATGCCATCGGTCTGTCCGGTCTGATCACCCCTTCTCTGGATGAAATGGTGCATGTGGCCAGTGAAATGCAGCGCCAGGGCTTCAAGTTGCCCCTCCTCATCGGCGGAGCCACCACCTCGCGGGCCCACACTGCAGTGAAAATTGACCCCCAGTACGCCAGTCCGGTGGTGCATGTGCTGGATGCGAGCCGTGCAGTCGGGGTGTTGAGCAGCCTGCTTTCCGTGAACAAAGAGGATTTCGCCCAGCAGACCAAAACCCTCTACAGGGACATCCGGGAGCAGCACGCCGAGAAGAACATCCGCATGGTGTCCATCGAAGAGGCCAGGCAGAACCGTCCTGTGCTCTCATACGAGGACCGCCCGACCCCCAATACCCCGGGCCGTCAGGTGCTGACCTACAGCATCCAGGAACTCAGGGATTACATTGACTGGACTCCGTTTTTCATTGCCTGGGAACTCAAGGGCATCTACCCCAAGATCCTCAATGATCCCAAGGTGGGAGAGCAGGCCAGAAGCCTCTTTGAGGACGCCAACCGCCTGCTGGACCAGATTCAAGGTCGCCTGGAAGCAAAAGCAGTCATCGGATTGTATGAGGCCGCTCGGGTAGGAGATGACCTGCACCTGAGTCTGGATGGAAATCCTGTGACTGTGCTTCACACCCTCAGGCAGCAAAGGCAGCAGATCGGCAACAATTTTGCCCTTGCAGACTTTGTGGCCGAAGAAAAAGACCATGTGGGCATGTTTGCGGTCACCATCCATGGGGCAGAAGACATCGTGCAGGAATTCAAGGCCGATCACGACGATTACTCCGCCATCATGGTGCAGGCCATTGCAGACCGCCTCGCAGAAGCCTTCGCAGAAAAACTGCACAGGGATGTGCGCACCACCCACTGGGGTTACGCCGCAGATGAAACCCTGGGCAACGACGACCTGATCCGTGAACGGTACAGGGGCATCCGGCCTGCTCCAGGTTATCCGGCCTGCCCTGACCACACCGAGAAACGCACCATCTTCAGTGTGCTTGGAGCCAGCGAGATCGGTCTGGAGCTCACCGAATCCTGCGCCATGTGGCCCCCGAGCAGTGTTTCCGGCCTGTACTTCGCTCACCCGGACAGCCAGTATTTTGCTGTGGGACGGATTGGCGAAGACCAGGTGCGCGAGTACGCCCAGCGCAAAGGCATGACGGTGGAAGAGGTGGAACGCTGGCTGCAACCCATCCTGGCCTACCAGAGAACCCTGGTGTCCGCAGAAGGCTGAGCAACCAGTCAAAAAGGACTGTCCTGTTGATAGGGCTCTCGGCTCTGGGCACGCAGCCCTCGGCTGCGCATTTGCCCTTCCCTTCCCATTTGGTTAAAATACAGGTTGCACACGTCAGAGGGTCGTGAAAACGATCCTCTGCGTCTTTGTCCAGGAGCATCAAAGGAGTTACCACATGAGTCAGCCGAAAAAAGGCCCGAGCACCAAGCAGAAGAAGCTGCCAAAGAAGGTGCAGGAAGCCATTCAGAAAAACCAGCAGGGTAAAAAGTGGGGCCGTCAGGTCAAGAAATCCCACAACCGTCCCGAACTTCCACAGATCAAACCGGACCAGGTGTTCAAAGATCGGGATGGCAAGTCCTACACCTTCAGTGAATCTGCCCTCAAGCGGGTGGCTGCCCACCTGCTGCAGAAAAACAAGAAACAGTGGCGTTACCGCAATTTTCCCTTCCCAGTGGTGGGGCACAACGGCAACGAGATTGAGGTCCTGTTCGACTTCTATGTGTACGACAGCAACGAAACCATTGTGCGGGTGATTCTGGTGGTGCCCAACGAATCCCGTGAATTGTGGGACCGCCTGGGCCTCTTCAAGAAGCAGTTCCCGATGTACACCCATGAGGTGTGGACGCCGGAAGTCATGGCCGAACTGCTGGAAAAAAGCTGGCTGGGGTACTGAGTCTCCAGTGCCAGCCTTCTGACAGGTCAATGTCATTGCAGCAAGCCGTCAGCCGTCAGCCCTCAGCGGTCAGAAAAATACAACGGATGGATGGAACCCTGTCCAGAACAAATAGACACATTTTTTCTGCATCACCAGCACATAGCTGGCCTGTTGATGGGGCACTGGAATCTGTTGCTGACGGCTGAAAGCTGATGGCTGTTTGCTCAGCATCTGCAAGGCTGCCTTGTCACTTTTACCTGATCTTTTGCACTGCAGAGGAGAGGGCTATAATTGATCATGGATCAACTGAATGTTTCGCTTCCCGTGAAAGCTTTTTCATCTCTGGTGCCCAGCCCCAGAGGGGTTTTTGTCCTGCACCACGGCTATGCAGAGCATGTGCACCGCTACCAGCATCTGGTGGATCTGGTCAACAGCCTGGGTTTTCATGCCTTCGGGTTTGACCAGAGGGGCCATGGACAGACCACCACGCCACCCACGGGTCTGGTGGAGGACTTTGATCGGCATGTGCAGGACAGCCTGGAATTCCGTGTCTTCTTGAGGGAGCAGTACCCCCATCTTCCTGTGGTGCTCTTTGGGCACAGCATGGGAGGTTTGCTTGCCGTGCGCAGTGCGGAAGCCAACCCCAAGGGCATTGATGGGGTGATCCTCTCCTCCCCTGCCCTGTTGATCGGGACCGACACCCCGCCCTTCATGAAGACCCTGTCAACCGTGCTGAGCCAGATCTCCCCAGGCCTGCAGGTGCTTCCTCTGGACTCGAAAAAGATCTCCCGACATGCCCATGTGGTCACGGCTTACGACACAGATCCTCTGGTGTACCACGGCAAAGTCAAAGCCCGTACAGGGGCAGAAATGCTGCGTGCCAGTGCAAACGTCTGGTACGGGACTGCCCAGTGGCAGCACCGAACATTGATCTTTCATGGGACCCAGGATGGGTTGGCAGACATTGAGGGTTCCAGGCGCTTTTATGCAGAAATTCGCAGTGAGGACAAAACCTTCCGTGAATTTGAAGGCGGATACCACGAATTGCTCAATGATCAGGTTGCCGAAGAAGCATTCGGGTTGATCCGGGACTGGCTCAGTGCGCGATTTTAAGTGATTTGTGAATGATGAGTTAAAACTGAACCCAGGCTGAAACCGAAAAAGGGAGTACACTGAAAGAAGAATCATATGATGCTCTCTTTTCTGTTCACCACACTCATGGCCACTGCACCTCTGGAAGTGATTGTCTTTGACAGCAGCCTCCAGAGGGTGGTCGGTTATGGCAAACAATCCGGCAACCAGATTCACATCGAAGTGCTCGAAAGTTATTCCGGTCCAGTCGTCAGCATGTTCCTGCGAGACAAGGTCACCAGCACCCAGGGGGTCATGGTCTCCGGTCAACTGACCCTCACCACCTCCAATGGCACCTCCACCCTGCAACAGTACATGACTGCACTGGGCATCAACCTGAAACTCAGTGTGGTCAAAACCCCCAAGCTGAACTCCACCCCCTCAAATGCTGGCAGCAATGGTGAAGATGACCGCCCCGGCAATTCTGGCAACAATGGTGGCGGAAACGGAAATGGCGGTGGGAACGGCGGTGGGAACGGCGGCGGAAATGGCGGTGGGAACGGCGGTGGGAACGGCGGTGGGAACGGCGGCGGAAATGGCGGTGGGAACGGCGGTGGGAACGGCGGCGGAAATGGCAATGGTGGCGGTAAAGGTGGCGGGAATGGTAAAAATAAATAAACATGCGCAAATGGCAGATTTTTCTTCTTGAAGATGATCCAGGGTTGCGGGACCTGCTGGTGGATCATCTCAACGCTTCCGGGCACCAGGTGCAGTCCTGCCGAACCCTCACTGAGGCCTACAGCCTGCTGGAACAGTGGACACCGGATCTGGTGCTGCTGGACCTCAATCTGCCTGATGGGGATGGACTGGACCTGATTCCCACCATTCAGAGCCTTGGAAACCTGCCCGTGCTGATCATCACCGCCAGGGGCTCTGTGCCAGACCGCGTGCAGGGCTTGAACCAGGGGGCCGACGACTACCTGATCAAGCCCTTTGCAATGGATGAGTTCGATGCCCGCATCAAGGCCTTGCTTCGCCGGGTGCATCCGCAGGAACAGGTGATGATTCTGGCCGGAACCACCCTGGACATCAACAAATGCACCCTGCTGACCGAGCAAGGGAACACCCTGCTGACCGACCATGAACTGCGGATCATGGAGTACCTGATGCAAAATGCCTCCCGGGTGGTGAGCCGGGAGGTGCTGGAACAGTACGTCTATGGGTGGTACATTCCAGCCTCCAACAGCATTGAGGTGCGGGTGTCGGTGCTGCGCAAGAAGTTGCGCCAGATTGGCAGCCAGCTCAACATCCGGGCCCTCAGGAAAGCCGGTTACGCCCTCTTTGTGGAGGAGTGACGTGGGCGTTCCGCTGCGAACACGGCTGGCCTTGTGGTACGCCCTGATCTCCATGCTGACGGTGCTCATTGTCGGAGGGATCAGTTCTGCCCTCGCCCTGCAGGCGATGGAAAACCAGTTTGAAACGCGCCTTCAGGAACAGGCCGATGTGATCAGTGAGGCCTTCAATGATCCCTCCAAGGCCTTCGGTCAGCCCAATGTGCACAGTGAAGCCGGGATTCAGGTGCAGGATGCCACAGGCAAGGTGGTCTCCTCTTCAGGGGCACTGACCCTGCTGTCCTCCCCTGTACAGAACGAGCATCTGGTTCTGCAGCAGAAACCCTTCCGTCTGGTCAAACGAAACTGGGTGCGTTTCGACCAGGTGATCGGTTCCATCTGGGTGGCCCTCCCTGAAGAACCCCTGATTTCGGGTCGCAAGACCGTCGTGCTCACCGTGACGGTGGGGGCTTTGATTTCTGCCCTGCTGACCTTTTCGGTGGGTTTGTTCCTGGGAAGGCTCAACCTGATTCCCCTTGAGCGTGCGGCCAGACATGCCAACAGCCTGACCCCCGATCAACAGGTGCTGATTCCCTACCAGGGGCACAAAGATGAGGTGTTTCAACTGGTGAGTGCCATCAATGGCCTGCTGGAGCGCACCTGGTCGCAGCAGGCCTTCGAGAAGCAATTTGTGGGTCAGGTGGCCCACGAACTGGGTGCTCCATTGACCAGCCTGAGGGGCTATGCCGAGCGCCTCCAGGAACAGCGGCCCAGTCCAGATCTGCAGAAGATCATTGGGGTGGCGCGGGATCTGCAATTTACCGCCCATGATCTGATCCAGTATGCCCGTGGGCGCACAGAGATGGAACTGGTTTTGCACTTTGTGCCTGCCCGTGAACTGCGGGTGAAACTTGAGCGTCTGGTGGAGGGTGTCCATTACACCGGGATCTGGAATTCCACTTACCTGATGGCAGACATTGACCGTCTCGCGCAGGCCCTCCGGAACCTCTTCACCAATGCGAAGCGTGTGGTGGGAACCACAGGCCACATTGAATGTGAACTGGTGATGCAGGGAAACGAGACGGTTTTTTACACCCGTGACAACGGGCCTGGAATTGCCCCTGAGCACCTGCCCCACCTCTTTGAACCCTTTTATTCTGGTTCGGGAAGTTATGGTCTGGGCCTCAGCGTGGCCCGTAAGGTGGCTGAGCAACACGGGGGTCAGCTCACCGTGCGCAACCGTCCTGAAGGTGGTGCAGAATTCAAATTGAGCATCCCTCTGCCCGAGGAGGACACCAGCGACCTTGAAGAGGAGCTTGAAGAGGAAACACCTGCCTCTGGGCCCTGATTTCCTGTATGCAGGAGAACAGGGTCACGCTTAATTGAGGGTCCCTGATCCTCCTGAAGTGAAAAAAGGCGGCTTTCTTTATGCTGCTTTCTGATGTCAACTGAACGTTCCTCTTCCAGAACCTGCGGTCTGACCCTGATGGAGGTCCTGATGGCCCTGTCTCTGCTGGGGGTCATGTTTTTGTGCCTCTTGCCTGTGCAGAGCAGCAGTTTGCGCGCTTCCCGGCAAGCCTCGGAGGTTCAGAAGGCAGCTTTGTTGCTGAGCAGCCACCTGCACTCCCTGAAAGGTTTGAAGTTTGATCAGGTGGTTGAGGCCTGTGCTTCAAGACCCTGGAGTTCTGCACCGCTGACCATCAGGTGCACCAGTGAACCCTGCACTGTCCAGCAGCTTCACCTGATCTGCCCTGGATTTCCAGCTCAGGCCTTGCAGGTGCGGTTTTCGGCCTGGAAAAATGAAAAGCATCTTCTGGATCTGCACACGGTGATTGCCCAATGAGGCCGCAGGTGTCGTGTGGTGTGACTTTGCTGGAGCTGCTGATCACCCTTTGCATCACAGGGTTGATTCTGGTCCTCACGTCCAGTGTGCTGGTCTCTGCACGGCATTCAGCCACCCTGCAAGCTTCACATGACCTGCTTCAGCAGGACCTGACCCTCTCCCAGATGTTGCTCCAGGAGCAGGTGTCCACTGCTGGGTATCTTGGAGGGGACCCCGCAGACTTTCAGGGCAAAGACTGGACCCGGGAAGAACAGAGCGGGTTGCTGGAGTGGTTGGCTGAGCACATTCGGGAGTTCGGGCTGAAGAGCATTGCCCTTCCAGATGGAGATCGGATAGAACTGTCCCGATTGAGCCGCATCTGGAAAACCGCCCAGGCCCTGGTTTACCGGATGGAATTCCTGCAGATCACTTTTGGGCTTTCCCGGTCCCGAAATCTGGTCTGGACAAACCGGAGTGTGCTCTGTGAGGTGCAAACCACCCCTGCAAAAGTTTCTTGCACCCCGGAAGCAGGAACAGTACAACCCGCAGTGGAGCATCTGGAAGCCTTTGAAGTTTTCTTTCTACACGGGGATGGGCAATGGCAGGCCAACCTGCCTTCTGCAGATGACATGCGTGCAATTGGCTTTTACCTGCGCTTCAAAACCCCTGAGGAAACGGGAAGATCTTGTGGCCGTTTTCCTGCTGGAGAGGTGAGGCTCCCCGCAGCAGCTTCTGTGCTGGGCATTCCTGTTCATTCTGATCCGGCACCGTGCCATGCCCGCAGGCTGGAAGGGATGCAGGTTGTGCATCTGGGAGGTCAACAGTGGTACTGACCTGTTCCCACATCAACAGCTTTCCTGTTGAACTTCCTGGCAATTCTGACCCTGAAGAGGAGATCTTTTGAGCAAAACAATCAATCAAACACGCAAAGCCCACAGAGAAGGTGGCTTCATCCTGGTGATGGTCCTGTCACTGGTGGTGCTGGTGATGATCCTGGCTTCTGGCATGGCTCTGATGGCCCAGAGTGCTGTGATGGTGGGAGGCAATGTTTCTGCACATGGTCGAGCCACGCAGGCGGCCAGTGCTGCCACAGAAAGTGCACTTGCGGTCCTGAAGACCTGGGCACGCAAAGAAGATGTGCAAGATGGAGTGCAGGTGTCTGCTCCACCAGACCCAGAAGCAGGAGGGACAGCAGTGCTGCACCTCCTTGGGACTTCACCGGATGGTCTGCTGGTGCACATTGAAGGATCGGGCAAGGCACCCAGAGGTGCCAGTGTCAAGGCAACCCTGCTGGTGAAGGGGAAGTACCATGCAGATCCTGAGCTTTTTGCAGGGGTGGTTTCCATGGGTCAGGTGACCCATCAGGGAAAACTGCAGCTGGACAATGGGGCACGGGTGGGTTCTTCCGGGCAGTTGCCCTTTGCAGGTGGAGTGGGAAGCACAAAGGTTCAGGTGCCTGTGCCACAGAGTGTTCTGCAGATACAACAGGCCCAGAAGCCGTGCGATGTTCAGCTGGGCACACTGGTGATTGATTCGCAGCTGCAGGCAGAGGCGCTGATTCAGAAAGGGAAAACCATCTGTGTTGCCGGGAATGTCACCTTTCACCAACCCCTATCTCTGCAGGGCGTGCGCTTGCAGGTGAAAGGGCAGGTTCTGGGTACAGCGGCGGTGCACTTTCAGGGCTCTGTCTTGCTTGCAGAGGGCATTTCACTGCGGGGTCTACAGTTGACAGACAGCACCCTCATGGCAGCAGGGGATGTGTGGCTCGACATGGCCTCTGGTCCCGCAGGGCAGGTTTCGGTGCTGTCTGGAGGTCAAGCGCAGGTGCAGGTGAGTGGTGGGTCTGGCACTGGCTCCCTGGCACTGGTGGCTGGTCAGGGTGCAAAGGTTGAAGCCGTTTCAACCCTGCGGGGATTGGTGTGGTCTGGAGGAGCGGTTCACTGGTCTGGTCATGAGTTGCATGGGGCCATTGCTGCGACGGGCCCCATTGACCTGGGAAGTGATCCGCACATCATCCGTGACCCTGCTCTGGGCCGTGAATTCATTCCAGGAAAACTGGTGTATGAAGTGATCAGTCGGAAGTAGCGTGGGCAGCGATCAGGGTGCGTGCCGCTTCGGCCACATGGGCAGCGTGGTTTTCAGGCCCAAACATGCGGGCTGCTGCCCATGCACCATCCAGCAAAAGCAGCAGGTGGGCTGCAAGCACCTCAGGTCTTTGCAAGTTCGCCTCTGTGGCCAGTTGCTGAAAGTGCTCCAGCAGGATTTCTTTGTGTCGGATGGCCTGCTGGTGGGCCGGGTGACCCGGCTCGTGAAACTCAGATGCTGCATTCAAAAAGGCACATCCCAGACAGTGCACATTGCTGGTGAGTTTCTGTGCACCTTCGAAGATGGCTTGCAGTTTTTCACGGGGACGGCCCTCAAAAGGGGCCTCCTGTTCTTGCATCCAGTTCATCATGATTTCGTGGGTGCGTTGCAGGAAGGCCACCATCAGGTCGTCCTTGGAGGGGAAGTGTCGGTACAGGGTCATCTTGGCGACCCCGGACTCCGCAATGATGGTGTCTATCCCCACGGCACGGATGCCATGCTGGTAAAACAGCTGGCTGGCGGTTTGTAGGATGTTTTCTCGGGCGTTTCGCATGGTCACCTCTTGACAAGTATACAGACCTGTCTCTATCATACCAACAAGTAGACAGACAGGTCTACCTCAAAGGAGAGATCATGAACATCGGAATTCTGGGATCTGGAATGGTTGGAAAAGCACTGGCAACTGCACTCGTCAACAAGGGCCACAATGTGGTCATCGGCACCCGCGACCCGGGCAAACTGGCAGAATGGGCCGCCACCCAGGGAGAAAACCTCAAAATCTCCAGCCCTTCCGAAGCTGCACAGCATGCAGAAATTGTTTTGCATGCCACCTCTGGACAGGCCGCGCTGCAAGCCCTGGAATCTGCAGGCGCAGAGAACCTGAAAGGCAAGCTGGTCATTGACATCTCCAACCCTCTGGACTTCTCAAAAGGCTTCCCCCCCACCCTTTTCGTCAAAGATGAGGACTCCCTGGCAGAACAGATCCAGCGCGCTTTCCCTGAAGCAAAAGTGGTCAAGACCCTCAACACCCTCACCGCAGACCTGATGCTGAACCCCGGAAACCTCAACGGCGGAGACCACACCATCTTCCTGAGTGGAAACGACCAGGATGCCAAGAATGAGGCCCGTGCCTTTCTGGAAAGTTTCGGCTGGCAGGACATCATTGACCTCGGTGACATCACCACCGCCAGAGGGACCGAGATGTTCCTGGCCCTGTGGGTCCGCATCTATGGCAGCCTTGGCAAAGCACATTTCAACATCAAAATTGTGCAGTGAATCAACAATTCAGAAACAAGAAGAGCAGAGACCTTACCGCGTCTCTGCTCTTTTTTGACCCAGAAATTTTACTGAATTTTCCAGCGGGTTCCCTGGGGGGTGTCCTCAAGCACCACACCAATGGCCGAGAGTCTGGCCCGCAGAGCGTCGCTCTTCTGGAATTCACGGGTGGCCCGGTAGTTCTGGCGGGCATCGATCACCAGCTCCATCAGGGTCTGGATCACCTCGGGATTTCCAGTGTCACTGCTGCGGTCTGCAAAGAGGCCCAGCACATCTCCCCCGAGCGCCAGATAGGCGTCCAGAACTGCTTGCAGGGTCTCTTTGCCGACTGAGCCTGTCAGGGCAGAGTTCACGTCGCGGGTCAGGTTGAAAAGTGCAGCCACAGCCTCCGGGGTGTTGAAGTCATCACTCATGGCTTCATTGAAGGTGTCAACATGCTGCTTCAATTGACCTTCCAGGGTGGCATGACGGCCCTCAGGCGCAGTCTCCAGTCGGCGTTTGACCTCCAGCATGGTGTCCCTCAGGCGGGCATAACCACTCTGGGCAGCACGCAAAGGCTCCTCCGAGAACTCGGTGATGGAACGGTAGTGGCTCGACACCAGCAGGAACCGCACCACCATGGGATCGTACTTCTCAAACAGATCTTTGAGGGTGGTGAAATTGCCCTTGCTCTTGCTCATCTTCTCACCGCCCTGTACAGTCACCATGTTGTTGTGAATCCAGTAGCGGGCAAAGGGATGACCCGCAGCCTCGGCCTGGGCAATTTCAGCCTCGTGGTGCGGGAACTGGAGGTCCATGCCGCCCCCGTGAATGTCGAAGTTCTCGCCCAGGTACTTGAGACTCATGGCAGAGCACTCGATGTGCCACCCGGGAAATCCCTCACCCCACGGGGAGTCCCAGCGCATGATGTGACCCTTCTCTGCCCGTTTCCACAGGGCAAAGTCCCTGGGGTCATGTTTCTCCTCGCGGATGTCCTCACGGGTGCCAGACACCAGGTCCTCCACTTTGCGACCCGAAAGTTTGCCGTAAGGAGCGTAGCTGGTCACCGAGAAATACACACTGCCATCCACCTCATAAGCGTGGCCTTTCTCGATCAATTCCTGGGTGAGTTTGATCTGCTCGGGCACATGACCGGTGGCCCTGGGGGTGATGTCTGGTTTCAGCACATTGAGGGCCGTCATGTCCTCAAAATACGACCAGTAGTATTTGTCAGCAATTTCCATGGGCTCCAGCTTTTCGAGCGCAGCCCGCCTCAGGATCTTGTCGTCCCCATCGTCGCTGTCGTCGGTCAGGTGACCCACATCGGTGACGTTGGAAACAAAACGCACCCTGTAACCTGCATGTTTGAGGTAGCGCCGCACCACATCAAAAGACACCTGCGCCTTGGCATGCCCGAGGTGGGCGTCGCTGTACACGGTGGGTCCGCACACGTACATGCCCACGTGGCCCGGAGTGGTCGGTGTGAATGGTTCTTTCTGTCTCGTCAGGGTGTTGTACAGGTAAATGTCTGGCATGATTCCTCCACGTGTGATGCTGCCTTGATGCTCCTTCAAACCTGGCCGTGCTGGATGAAACTGAAAAATCAGCCCTGAAAGGTGCATTTCATTCCTGAAGCACAAAAAAACCGCGCGAGACAGCACTCACGCGGATCAGGTTGAGGATGACGTCACCTTCCGCTGGGATCAGCGGCAACAGGGGGTCAGGTGACGGGAAAAAAGCATGCTTCATGATAACTGATTTTGTTGCGGAAGACATCAGGTTCTGTCAGGCCCAGAAACGATCTCCTCTAACCCATGGAACCTGAACCCCTTCAGAGGCTGACACTGCTCACCAACAAGCAGACATCCTGGCTGCCTGTGCAACTGCTTTGTCCCAGTCCATTCGACAGTTCCAGGACTTGCAGATCCTCCAGTATTCTCCGGTTGTTCTCCAGTGGTTTTGCATGATGAATGCCAGATGGAGCCGTCCATCCAGTTCAGCCCAGGAGGTCCGCCTGCACCTTTGCCGCACATTGTTGAGGTTATGGATTGACTGAAAGACCAGAGCCCTCTCGCACACTCCCTGCACTTTTTTCCTTTGAAAGTACACTTGAACGTATCGATTGGAACCTGTTCATGCCTTATGTTTCTGATGGCCTTCTCCATTTTTCAGCCATGATGAGCTGACCGTTGGGCCTTCACCCAGTGCACCACCTTGTTGTTTGTTCGTTCCACTTTTTGAGTTTTTCAAAATTCAGCCAATGTATTCATCCAAATCCAGAAGGGCAGAGAGCATGTTCACATGAACATGCTCTCTGCCTTTCCTGCTCCACAGCGCAGTTCTTTACGACCCGTCCAGGCCACCAGACATTGAACCTGGTGCAGCAACCCCTGGAGGTCTGCTCCAGACAGGCCCTCCTCCAGACTGATCCTGTAAACTGGTCTCTGATCCAGGTTGCTGGCTGAACCTGCAAAAATTGGGGCGGCCAGTGAAGAAAAACTTCAAACTTCTTCTGCCTGCCCGCACCTCCAGCCTGCCAGAGGTCATCTTGTGTCTCAGATTCCCCGAACTTATCCCAACGAAATCAAGCGCATCCACCTGCTCCAGCGGTTGCGGCAAACCAGTCCTCAGGCCATTGTGGCACTCATGGCTCCCTCTGGTTATGGGAAGACCACACTGCTGGCCCAGTTTGCCCGTTCCACCCGTCGCAAGGTGATCTGGCTGACCCTTCACACCGACCACAGCAACCCGCAATATCTGGCCCGGGCACTCATCGCAGAAGCGCAGCAGGTTCTGTCAAGCCTTAAACTGGTCGCAGAAAGCACAGACGCCCCTGCAGAAGACCTGGGGAAAGATCTGGCCCAGGGACTCAACAGTTCAGGACAGAAAGTGTATGTGGTGCTGGACCGGACAGAGTTGCTGTCCAGAGGGACCGGCCTGTGGCTGCAGCGGTTTCATGCCCAGTTGAAGGACCAGGTTCAGCTCTTGCTGGCAGGGTATGAGAGCAGCCCACTTCCGCTGGCACAATGGGCCTCCCGGGGTGATGCACTGATTCTTGGCCCCCGGGATCTGACGTTCACGCTGGAGGAAATGCTGCAGTGCACTGGATGGACCGCTGAAACCCGCGACCTGCACCTCTTGAAGGAAAAAATGGAGGGCTGGCCCGCAGGGGTGGCCCTGGTGGCCAGTGGTGCGCCTCTGGGCCTCAGTGCGCGTGAACTGGTGGACGAGCGGCTTGAGCAGCTTCCCGAAGACCTGATTGCAGCCCTGAGCCGTCTGGCTCCACTGGATGTGTGGTCCGAACAGGACATCCGTGCCCTGCATGTTGAGTTGCCCCACAACTGGATTCGTTCCCTGATGGAAAGCGGGTTGCCTGTCACCCCTCTTGGCGACGGGAAATACCGTCCACACACCCTGCTGAGGGAAGCCCTGGAGAGCCGTCTTTTTCACACAGGATCTTACAGGGAGGTGTTTCAGCAGGCCGGACTGTATCACCTGCAGGTCCATCAGGAGCTCGCTGCACTGGAGTGCTTCATCAAATCACAGGATGCTTCCCGTGCCATGGAGCTGGCCCGCAAACACATCAGTGCTGCCATCACCCGTGGGGACCGGGAGTGGGTGCTGGACCTGTGTGAGCGCCTGTCCACCCTTCCTGGTGGCCTGACGGAAGAGGTGTTGCTGCAGAAAATTTCGATGTTGCTGGACTTTGGACGCATTGCTGAGGTGGATGCCCTTCTCGAGCAGCATCCGGATTTCGAGAAAAAAGACGTTTACTACAGCACCATGGCCTATTACCACTACCGACGAGGAGAATTTCAGCAGCAACTCAATTTTGCCACTGAGGGCCTGGAGTCTCATCCCAGCAACACCTTCAAAATTGGACTTTTGACCTACCGTTCCATTGCCCTGGGCGCACTGGGCCACCACGAGGAAGAGCAGGCCGTGGCCCGGGAACTGGTCCAATTCTGTGTCAACCTGCAAAATCCACTGGCAGAAGCCAAAGCCTACGTGATCCTGGCGAGCTGCCACCAGACGTCTCTGGACCGTCAGGAATGCGAACAGGCGTACCTTCGTGCCCTGTACCTGTACAACAAGCACCGGGTCACAGCACGTCTCAATGAGCTGTATTACAACCTGGCCTACACCTACGTGGACTGGGGAGAAAACCAGAAAGCCCTCGACCTGATCGAGAAAGCCACCACAGAGCAGAATGAGAACTTCCACAACTGGAGGGCGCTTTTCATTGCCCTGCGCTGCAACATTTTCGTGTTGCAACACCAGCAGCTTGATCAGGTGGTCCACGACCTGTCTCTGGCTGTACCGGAGCTGGAAAACAAAGGGTGGACGGGACAGGCCGTCAATTACAGTTTGCTGCTCAGTGAAGCCCACCTCATGCAGGGAAATCTGGAACAGGCAAAACTCTGGCTGCTGAATTCCACCAACAAGACCCACGCCACCCATCAACCTGCTGATCCCCTAAAACTGTACCAGGTGATGTTTGACCTGCACGAAAAGAGATCCATTGCAGAAACCACCCTGCTGGATGACATTGATGAAACACAGCTGGAAGTCTATCACCTTCACCGGCTTGGCCTGCTCAGGCTGGAACAGGCCCGACAGAAGGGAACCCTGAACCGCACTCAGGTGGAAGAGGTGATCCAGGCTCTGGACGACCTGGGACACGACGGGCCGTTGCAAGCAGAGCGCCATCTGCTGCAAGACCTGTACCAGACCTGCATTCAACTGAACTGGCATGCAGAGCGTTTCCAGCGTGCCCTGAACCTCAGTGTTGCCGTTGCCGATCCTGTTGACCAGCGTCCTGTATTGAAGATCAGTGCCCTTGGCAAATTGGAGGTCCAGGTGTCAGGGCAGCGGGTGCATCTGCCCCTCAGCAAGGCAGAGGAATTGCTGTTGTATCTGGCCGTGCATGGGCCAAACCACCGGGACCGCATCATTGACGCTCTGTGGGAAGGCTCAGCCAGACGGGAAAATGTGGACTATTTCAAGGTGGTGGTGCGCAAATTGAGGTCGGCCTTGCAAGAAGCCCTGAAGGTGCCTTTCGATCCCCTTCCGTTCCAGAACCGTCAATACCAGATCAGTGAACAGCTCAAAGTGGTGCTGGACCTCGATGCCATCAAAGACCTGCAGCAAAATCCTGTTCAGAGCTTTCAGGACCTTGAGCAACTGACCACCCTGCAACGTGCAGAAATCGCACCGCACCTGACGGGTGAGTGGGTGGAGGTTTTAAGACAGGACCTACAACAGCAGCTGGTTCAGGTCATTGCACTTCACATCCAGACACTGGCCCACCAGCCGGAAGGGGTGGAAAAACTGTACCGCTTTGTCCTGCAAATTCCCGGTCTTGACCCTGAACACTACAGGCTGCTGGAGGAGGCCCTTGTCAAAAATGGTCACACCCATCTGGCACTGCAACTGAGCCAGGAATCCTCTCGATTGTTGCGGAGGCAGTTGCTGAACTGATGTACTGTGGTCTCAGAGGACCACAATGCACCAGCAATATTCCCGTTTCATTGAAGTGAGCGACCGCAAAATCCACCTGCTGGAAGCAGGCCAGGGACCACCCCTGGTGTTGCTGCATGGCACTGCCATCGATTCGGCGTGGTTGAGTTACGGCAGGCATCTGGACCATTTCGCAAGGCACTTTCATGTCTTTGCTCCAGACTTTCCAGGGTATGGTCTGAGCTCTGACCCCCAGAAGAGACACCAGACCCGGGAACTTGCTGAATTTCTGCTGGAATTTCTGGACGCCCTGAATCTGCAAAAAAGCCGTGTTGTGGCTTTTTCGATGGGTGGTGCCATTGCCCTGCAGGTGGCCCTCAGACACCCTGAGCGTTTTGAACGTCTGGTGCTGGTGGACAGTTTCGGACTTTTCGGACGCATTCACGTTCCCTGGATTCCGCGTCTGGGCATCCGGGCAGAAAAATTTGCCCTGTGGCTCTGGGATCTGAGCAGAAAACACCCCGGTTTTCTGGCTCTGATTCTGAAACTGCTGGTCATTCACAACCCCAGACTGGTGACCCGCGAGTTGCTCTCAGAACTGCAAAGTGAAATGAACAACCCTGAGACTTTTCTGCGCTGGCTGCAGTCCGAACTTGGCTGGACCCGTTACACCACCAACATGTATGAGGACCTGCCG
Organism: Deinococcus cellulosilyticus NBRC 106333 = KACC 11606; assembly: GCF_007990775.1. Classification (NCBI taxonomy): domain Bacteria; kingdom Thermotogati; phylum Deinococcota; class Deinococci; order Deinococcales; family Deinococcaceae; genus Deinococcus; species Deinococcus cellulosilyticus. The sequence goes on from NZ_BJXB01000002.1 coordinate 171,430, forward strand.
AATTTGCAGGTGCCGACCTTGCTGGTCCATGCACAGCATGACCGGGTGACTCCTGCAAGTCGCACCCACTTCGCCGTCAAAAAAATCAAGAACGCAAAGCACATCATCATTCCCAGGAGCGGTCACTGGGTGATGCGGGAGCAGCCTGAAACCTGGCGGAGCAGTGTGCTGGATTTTCTGCTCTCAGACCTTGTGGATGCAACCACCCTGCAAGTAACCTCCAGCAGTGCTGGAGGCTTCTGAGATTGCTTATTTTTCGTTCTTTTTACGGACCAGATCTGGATTGTCCTCTGCTTTGCGGTACTCTGCATCAAAGGTTCGGGCCGCAAGTTCCTTGCGCTCCTGGTCAGTGAGTTCCAGACCCAATTTTTTGCGTTTGAAGTATTCCTCTGCCAGTTTGCCCAGGGCAAAAGTCCAGCCATACACCAGGGGCGCAGTGATCACCCCTCCAAGCACCGGGGCCACCACCTTGGCGACCTGTCTCATGGCCTGACGGGCCACCAGACCATAAGCGAAGGAGGCCCCGAGTTCCAGCATGATCTCTTTTGCCCGTTTGCGGGTCAGCTCAAAGCCGTAGATTTTACCGACATGAACCACCATCTTGATCTGCACAGGCGTGATCAGCAAGATGTCTGCAACCGGGATCGGTTCGGCAGCGATCACCGCAGAGAGGGTGGCCGCACCCTTGATGACATCCTCGGCATTCTCTGCGGGTGTCTTGTTTGGTTCAACATCGAACTTGAAGTTTTCGAGCACTTGTTTGATGATGGGCAGCATTTCAATCAATGTACGTGACCTGATCCTCAGAAGTTGCATTCAATTACACTTTATGAACGTTATGTAAGACACTTGTGATACCGGGCCGATTACACTCCCACTAGAGAAAGAGGTCCTATGGCAAGCAACCCCAAAATCCTAGTGATTGATGATCAGAATGTCAACCTGATTCTGATCGAAAAAGCGTTGCGTTCAGGGGAGTACCACAACATCGTGACCACCAGCAGTCCAGAAGACGGTTTGAGTCGGATCATTCACGACAAACCCGATCTGGTGCTGCTTGACCTGATCATGCCCCGCCTGAACGGCATTGAGATTCTCGAACAGCTCAAAAGCCTTTCCCAGCATTTGCCTCCCATCCTGATTGTCACTTCTGAAAACAGCGAAAACATGCAGCAAAAAGCCCTCGAAGCTGGGGCCCGTCAGGTCATCAAGAAGCCCTTCCAGCGTGCAGAACTGCTGGACAGTGTGCGGCAATGGCTGGCCTTCGCCTACTGAACACCTGCAATCTCCCATGCACATTCCAGTGAACCACCCGACTTAAACCCTCGGGTGGTTCGTTGCGTTCAGGACCCGATCCAGAATCAACATCTGCTGCAGGGAGTGGTCCTGAATCGGAAAGCGCAGCTCTGTTTCTCCCCTGATCGCCTGTTGAAAGTGCCGCACCATTTCGGCATACACATTGATCTTGTCAAACGTCTCTGCCTGACCATTGACCGTCAGGTGGGATTCGTAATTGTCGATGGCGAAAGGGGCTTCGAGTTGCAGGGAGCCTTTCGTTCCAAAAACCTCAAAAGACTGTTGAAAGGGCATCTCAAAGGAACACAGCAGTTGTCCCTGACAGGATGAAAATTCGAGCAGTGCCCCCAGGGTGATGTCCACCTCACCTTCTGTCTTGAGGGCAGACACATGCACCTGCTGTGGAACTTCCCGGGTCACCAGACGCATCAGGTCCACACAGTAGGAGCCCACATCGTAAAAGGCCCCTCCCCCCAGACGGGCATCCCAGCGGATGTCATCCGGGCGGTCCAGAGGAAAGGTGAACACCGAGCGCATCAGGCGAATGTCGCCGATCTTGCCTTCCTTCAAAACGTCCAGCATGCGCTGAACCTGAGGGTGAAAACGGTAGGAAAATGCTTCCAACACCAGCTTTCCAGATTTCTGCTGGGCATCCATCATCCTCCTGGCCTGATCGGCAGAGAGGGTGAGGGGCTTTTCGCACAGGACATGCTTTCCAGCTTCCAGGGCTTTTACGGTCCATTCCAGATGCTCAGAGTTGGGAAGAGGCACATAAACCACTTCGATGTCAGGGTGGTCCAGCAGCTCTTCGTACGAGCTGGAATTCGGAATGTGGTTTTCCTGTGCAAATTGTGCCGCTTTTTTCGGATCGCGGGCAGACACCGTGTGGACGGTTCCTCCGGCTTCACGGATGGCCGGGACCAGTGCGGATTTTGCAATGCGGGCAGCTCCAATGATTCCCCAGTTCATAGCAGGCAGTTTAGGGGGAACAGCACAGGTGAGGTGTACGGATTGCGACTGTCCTGTGCTGGCAGTCTTCAGGTCATGCTTTTGAGCAGGTTTTCAGGAATCCTCACCAGCCGGTACGACCGGTCTGTTGCCACATGCTCTGTGGTTCCGGTGGCAATGGTCTCTCCTGTTTCCGACGTGAGCAGGTAATCAAACGCCATGGTGCGGGATTTGACCTCGGCGACTTTCACCGTGATCTTCACAACATCATCAAAGCGTGCCGCCCTTCGGTAGCGCACATCCAGACGGGTGAGCATCAGGTAGATGCCCTGTGCTTCCACCTCCCGGTAATCCATGTTGAGTTCCCGCATGAATTCCACACGGGCCAGTTCCATCCAGACAGCATAATTGCTGTGGTGGGCCACCCCCATCTGGTCGGTTTCAGCGTAGCGGACGCGAATCTGGGTGCTGTATTCCATGTCAGGGATTCTAACCCACAGTTGGATGGGGAGATGGGGTGTTGGTGTGCAATCCAAAACGGTTTGGACAATGTTTGTGACTTTTTTATTGTATTGATACAGAGAGGAAAGCCCTTCAGTGCGAAGGGCTTTCCTGTTCTTACTGCTGCAGGCTGCGAATCACGTCAGCAACATCTTCAGCGATCTGCTCGATCTCGGTCTGGTCTGGACCTTCCACCATCACACGCACAATGGGCTCGGTGCCACTGGGACGCAGGTTGATGCGGCCTCTGCCCGAGAGTTTGCCTTCGGCTTCTTTCACAGCCGCCTGCACCTCAGGGCGCTTGCTGATGCCATGCTTGTCTGCACACTTCACGTTCAGCAGGGTCTGGGGGAACATCACCAGATCGTCATGCAACTGGTCCAGTGAGAGGCCCATTTTCTGGCTGGCTTTCAGAACCTGCAGGGCGGTCAGGATGCCGTCCCCGGTGGGACTGATGTCCGTGAAGAGGATGTGACCGGACTGCTCTCCCCCGAGGGTGAGGGCTTTTTCCACCATGCGTTCGTGCACATAGCGGTCCCCCACGGCAGTGCGCTCCAGGTGGATGCCTTCCTGACGCAGTTTCACTTCCAGACCCATGTTCGCCATGATGGTGGTCACCACCCGTTTCTCACCCCGGGCCTTGGCGGTCAGGTACAGGATGTGGTCCCCCTGGATGATGTTGCCTCTGGAATCCACCAGCAGGGCACGGTCGGCATCACCATCAAAAGCAATCCCGAGGTCGAAATCCCCTTCCCGGACCAGCAGACGCAGATGCTCCATGTGGGTGGACCCGCAATTGCGGTTGATGTTGAGGCCATCGGGCGTGGTGTACACCGCAAAGACATCTGCACCGGCACGCTGGAACACTTTGGGAGCAATGCGGTAGGCCGCACCGTTGGCACAGTCCAGGGCAATTCTCAGACCGTCCATGCGGGGAGCAAGACTGGCCAGGTAATCGGTATACAGGCGCTCTGCTTCCCGGTAGTTGGTGACCGTCCCAAGCCCTGCCCCGGTCACGAAAGGCCATTCGCTCTGCTCACCAATCAGGGACTCGATCTCAAGTTCAAGAGAGTCAGAGAGCTTTTCACCGTTCGACCCGAAGAATTTGATGCCGTTGTCATCGTAGGGGTTGTGGCTTGCACTGATCACCACGCCCGCACTGGCCTTCAGGTGACGGGTCAGGAAACTCACACCGGGGGTGGGCATCACACCCACATGGATCACATTGACCCCACGGGCCGTGAGCCCTGCTGCAAGGGCCGCTTCCAGCATGTCGCCAGAGTAACGGGTGTCCTTGCCAATCACCACGCTGGGACGTTCAAAATTGCGCTTCAAAACTTCTGCAGCGGCCTGTCCGAGCTCCAGCACCCATGCTGCAGTGAGAGGGGGTTGTCCGGCGACGCCACGGACGCCGTCGGTTCCAAAATACTTGCGTTCAGTCATAACGGTACCATTGTACGGAAAAATGTCAGAAATGCCTGAGCCTGGGACACACAGGGGTGGGGGCGACGCTCTGGTCGTCCGTGGGACGCAGGAAACCGAGAGCCGAGAGCCGAGAGCCGAGAGCATTGTGTTTACATCTGGAAGGTCAGGTCAAGCAAATTGGCTTGAAAGCTGCAGCACTCACAAGAACTTTCATGTCTTCTGCCAAATCTCCATGCATCAGCCTTTGCTGTCTTTTGCCCTCGGCCATTGGTTCTCAGCTCTCGGCATGTCTCCCCTTGATTTGACAAGCCCTCACCCCTGCACCCTGGCCTGCCATACAATCAGGCCAAATGTTGAGCCGTGAAAGCACCCCCTACCCTTTAAAAGACCAGCCAATCCTGATTGTGGTTGGTGTGACTGGCGTCGGAAAAAGCACCACTCTTGATGAACTTCAGGCCCTGGGTGTGCCTTTCACCCTGCTGCCCAACCGTCGGGAAGTGACCGATGATTTCATTTTTGATGGTGAGGTGATCACTGACCGCAGCGAGCGCTTCAAACGCACTGCCAAGTTCCGTGAGACCCATCCGGGAGGCATGGGGCAGCTGCTGACCGAACTTTACCTGCAGGAAGCCCCCAAAAACACCCTGATCTTTGATGGTCTGCGGGGTCTGGATGAAGTGCAGCATGCAGCACAAAACTCGCAAAGCCGTTTCATTGTGCTTGATGCCCCTGATCTGGTGCGTGCTTCAAGACTGCTGGGCCGTGGGGACACCTTTGATCAGGTGCAAGTGGAAACCTCCGGGAGCACCCTGGAGTCCCTGAAAAGCCTGAAAGGCATCGATCAGGTGTTTTCAGAAGAGGACATTGTGGCCCTTTCCCAGCTGGATGCTCCTGCAGAAAACATCCTTGCCAAGGTGAAAATTGTGGTGGATGAGCGCAAGAATTACGATCCAAAAGAAGCCAATGCCTACCTGACGGGTCTGGGAGACAGCAAGCGGGTGCTGTATGTGGACACCACCCGTTCAAACCCCGCAGAAGTGGCCCGGCTCGTAAAGGATTGGCTGTGAAGATCCAGAACCTGGACCTCACTTTGTACCGCCTGCCCATGAAAAGCGCCCTGAAATGGGGTGCGGTCTCGGCCATGAGTACTGCAGATGCAGCCCTGGTGCGGATCACCCTGGAAGATGGCACCACCGGAGAGGGTGAGGCCCTGGCCCGTCCCACCATTTATGGCGAAACCCTGCACAGCTTTCAGGGCATCACAGATCTCCTGCGTCCCAGACTTATTGGAATGGACATCGAAGATGAAGGGGACCTCTGGAAAACCGTCCAGAGCATTGCCAACAACCACACCATCAAGGGAGCCATCGACAGTGCCATGTGGGAAGCCAGGTTCCGAAGCAAAGGACAGGACCTCTTCTCTGCCCTGCAGGGTCCCCATACAGATCTCAGGGTGAGTTTCATTCTGGGCATCACCGACCTTAAAGGCATGCTGCAGGAAGCCCGTGAGGTTTACGCAGCAGGGGTGCGGGTGCTGAAGGTCAAGGTGGGCCGCGATTACCAGAAGGACCTGCAGGTGATTCACGCCCTGAAGCAGGAGTTCCCTGACATGGACCTTTATGCAGACAGCAATGAAACCCTCACTCCAGATGTGGCCCCCCAGATCCTCGCCGCCATGGGTGAAGCAGGTTTGCTCTGGGTGGAAGAGCCCCTTCCTGTTCACCAGACACGTGCCCGCATGGAACTGAAAAAGCTTGGGGTGCTGCCCATCATCGCAGATGACTCCTGCTTCACGATTGGCAATCTGGAACGGGAACTGGACCTCGACACCTTCGACATCCTGAACATCAAACCTCCCAGAAGTGGCATCACCGGAAGCCTGAAGATGCTGGAAATGGCAAAGGCTGCAGGGAAACGGGTGATGATCGGTTCTCAGGCCGGGAACCTCACCAGCATGCGCCACAGTGCCCTGATTGCCAGTCTGGAAGGGGTGGATTGCCCCAGTGAACTGACTTTCTTCCTGAAGCTTGGAGATGATGTTTCAGGACCCAACCCTGTGTTGAGAGATGGGCACCTGAACCTTCGTGACCTGCAAAACCTGCAGCTGGACCCTGAGAAACTGGCCCGTTACAGCTTCAACCTTTAATCAAAATCAGCAGGCCAGGAGGGATTCCGCAGGTGTTCAAACATCCTGCGGATCTGTTGTTCTGAGATGCGCTCGGTGGACAGGGCAGGCAGTTCGTCTTCCCCGAAAAATCCCACGTCGCTGGTCTCGATGCTGGTCTGGGCTGAACCTCCTGTGAGCTCGCAGAGGATGAAAATCTTGTAGGTTTCCCAGATGGAGTGTGGGTGGTTGTGGCGGTTGCGGTCATGCACGGCCAGCAGTTTTACAGCACGCACTTCATAGCCTGCTTCTTCACGGGTCTCCCGGACCGCCATTTCGCTGGGACTTTCTCCCATGTCGGCCCATCCGCCTGGAGGGGTCCATCCTCCATCGGAACGCTCACGGACCAGCAGGATCTGGTTGTCCTGAAAGACAATGGCCCGCACATCAATTTTCGGGGTGGGATAACCTTCCTCTGCCTTCAAAAAAGAAGCGAGTTCCTGAGCAGGACGGTCTGTGAACGGGGCAAGCATTTCTGCAGCGAGTTCCTGCAAGCGCTGGTAACGCTGAGTGTCGAAAACATTGTTGGAATAAGCAAGCCCTGCCTGTGCAAGACTGAGGATTTCTCTGGCCCATTGCAGCTGTGACATTTTGACAGCATAATCTGCACCCTGCCCGACCGCAGTGATCTGCCCAATTCCTTCACCTGGCCTGTTTCACTTCAGATGTCCATTTCCGTCCGCTTGATGGCCACATTCCCTCTAAAATTCTTTTGCTGAACACCATATTCTGGAGCCATGAAAACCGCACTGCTTGTCATCGACGTTCAGGATTCCTTCAAAGTCCTTCCCCGCTGGGAAAAACGCAACAATCCTGAATTTGAACACAACCTCACCCGCCTGATTCAGGAATTCCGGGCGCAGGACCTGCCTGTGATCTGGATTCTGCACAGGGAACACGACAGCACCGACAATCCCTTTCACCCCGAGCATCCTGCCTACAAACTGATGGACTTCCTGGAGCGCAGAACGGACGAGGTGCTCTTCGAGAAGACCACCCGCAACTCTTTCACCTCAACGGGCTTGCAGCAGCACCTGACGCAACTGGGCATTCAGCATCTGGTGGTCACGGGCATTCAGACCGAGCAATGCTGCGAAACCACCACCAGGGTCGCCGGAGATCTGGGATACCGGGTGTCCTTTGTGAGCGAGGCCACACGCACCTTCCCCATCAAGCACTGGGAAAAAGAGGAATTCATCTCCGCCGAAGACATCACCCGGGCCACCGAGTACCACCTGGCCGGACGTTTTGCAACCATCCACACGGTGGACAGCCTGCTGGAACAGCTGCAGTCGGGAAAACAACCTGTGCTGCTTTGATTTAAACTGAGGCCACCACCATGCCCAGAGTTGCCTTTCTGATTCTTGATGCCGTTCATCTGCTGGATCTTGCCGGTCCCGTTCAGGTGTTTTCGGAGGCCTGCGAAATGGGAGCGGATTACCAGATGATCCATTGCTCCACCCAGCCTGCCGTGAAAAGTGCCCAGGGACTCACCCTCAGCGATCTGGTCCCTTTGCCAGACCTCGGTCCCGGGGATCTGATTCTGGTTGCAGGTTGCCGGGTCGGAGGCAACCTCAGGACTCTGCGCTGCCCTCCGGATGAGGTTTTACAGTGGCTGCAGAAGCACCACCGTCTGGGCATCAGCATCACCTCGGTGTGTTCAGGGGCAGGGGTGCTGGGGTATGCAGGGTTGCTCAGTGGTCGAAAGTGCACCACCCATCACCTGCTGACCTCCCACCTGCAGGAGATGTTTCCGAAGGCCAAAGTGCAGGACAACCGGCTGTATGTCACCGATGGGAACATCACCACCAGCGCAGGCATTGCTTCTGGCATGGACATGGCCCTGCATTTCATTGAACAGCAGCATGGGGCGCTCTTTGCCGCGAAGCTGGCCCGGGACATGGTGGTCTACCACCGCAGGCAGGGCATGGACCTGCAAGACAGCCTGTACCTGCAGTACCGGGCCCACCTGCACTCCGGGGTTCACCGGGTGCAGGACTTTCTGATTGAGCATGCCCATGAGCAGGTCCCCCTGGCACAACTGGCAGAACTGGCCCACCTGAGTCCCCGCCACCTCACCCGTGCTTTCAAGGAGCACACGGGGCTTACTCCACTGCAATACCAGCAGAGGTTGCGTCTGGAAAAGGCAAGGCAGCTGATGCAGAACCGCACCCTGACGGTGGAGCGCATTGCTGAGCTCTGTGGGTTTGAGGATGCCCGCCATTTCCGCAGGCTGTACCGTGAGCTGCTCGGGGTGAGCCCGAGAGAAGCCAGAGCCCTGCAGGTTTGAAGCCTGTCGTTCGTTCATGGGACCTTGATCCTGCAGGTCCGACCCTCGAATTGTGACTCAATTTGCATTCTAAAACCGTTCCATCTGAAAAGTTGGAACCTGAGTCCCATGAGACTCATGGAACAGTCATTTGGTGGGTTACTTCATCGGATTGCACCACGTCTTCTGGCATCAAGATGGCCTCACTCACCATCGCTGGAAGGCAGGATTGTTCAGGGGGTTTGGAATGTTTGAATGGATGAGCAGTTCTGAGATGTGGATCGCTTTTGCGACCCTCACCCTGCTGGAGATTGTGCTGGGGATCGACAACATCATTTTCATCTCGATCCTCAGTGGCAAGCTTCCTGCAGAACAACAGGCAAAGGCCAGAACCGTCGGTCTGCTGCTGGCGATGGGAACCCGCCTGCTGCTGCTGCTGTCCCTGGCCTGGATCATTCGCCTGACTGCACCACTTTTCTCGGTGTTCGGACAGGAAATCAGTGGTCGGGACCTGATCCTGATTGTCGGGGGCCTCTTTCTGCTGTACAAGGCCACCCGTGAAATTCACGAGAAGCTGGAAGGGGAAGACCATGAGGGGGTCACCAAAGCTCCACCCAATTTCAGTGCAGTGATCGGGCAGATCCTGCTGGTGGACATCGTGTTTTCGCTGGACAGTGTGATCACTGCAGTGGGCATGGTGGACAACATCTGGGTGATGGTCACCTCGGTGGTGGTCACAGTGATCATCATGCTGTTCGCGGCCGGTCCCATCAGTGCCTTCGTGAACCGCCACCCCACCGTGAAGATGCTGGCCCTCTCTTTCCTGCTGTTGATCGGGATGACCCTGGTCGCAGAAGGCCTCGGGTTCCATGTGCCCAAGGGCTACATCTACTTTGCGATGGGCTTTGCTGTGCTGGTGGAACTGCTCAACATCCGCACCCGCAAGGGAAAAGGCAAGAAAGTGCAGTTCAACGAGCCACAGAACAACACCCACTGACCTGCAGAAAACCAGAAACCCTGAGTCAGACTCAGGGTTTTTCTTTGTGGTGCTTCTGTTTCAGGGCAGACCAGCGTTCCCTCACCCTGGACTCCCATCCTTCTCCGGTCGGCTGATAGAATTCTGTGCCCAGCAGTTCATCCGGCAGGTAAGTCTGCGCAAAAGACCCTTCCGGGTCATCGAAGTAGTAAGCGTAGCCTTTTCCATATCCCTGGGATTTCATCAGACCCGTGATGGCATTGCGCAGGTGCAGAGGGATGGGATGCTGCCTTTCCTCCTCGGCCATGCGCAGGACCTCACCCCAGGCGCTGTACACGCTGTTGGATTTGGGGGCCAGGGCCAGATACACCACCACCTGGGCCAGGGCCAGTTCTCCTTCTGGACTCCCCAGCAGGTGCATGGCCTGCTGGGCACTCATGGCGAGTTTCAGGGCATTGGGATCTGCAAGCCCGATGTCTTCAGCGGCCATGCGCACAATGCGGCGTGCAATGTAGATGGGGTCTGCCCCACCCGCCACCATGCGGGCAAGCCAGTACAGGGCACCATCCACGTGGGAGGCCCTCACGCTCTTGTGCAGGGCAGAAATCAGGTTGTAGAAATCCTCGCCCTGTTTGTCCATGCTGGGCACATGGGTTCCGAAAGCTTCCTTGACGGCCTCCGGGGTGATGGGACTGGCAATGTTGGAAGCCACTTCCAGTGCCCCCAGAGCACGTCTGGCGTCTCCATCTGCAAGCTGAACCAGCAGTTCCCTGCCTTCCTGGGTCAGTTCCACTCCGGGCAGCCCTTTGGAATCGGTCAGGGCACGGTCCAGCAACCCAGAGATGTCCTCATCGGTGAGGGATTTGAGGACCAGGGTCCGTGCCCTGGAACGCAGTGCAGGATTCACCTCAAAACTGGGATTCTCGGTGGTGGCCCCGATCAGGGTCAAAAGGCCACTTTCCACATGGGGCAACAGGGCATCCTGCTGCGCCTTGTTGAAACGGTGAATTTCATCCAGAAAGAGGACGGTCCTCTCCCCTTTGGTGCGGTTCCTCTGGGCCACCTCGACGGCTTCACGCACGTCTTTGATGCCTGCAGTCACTGCAGACAGCTGGATGAAGTGGGCTTTTGCGGTTTTGGAGATCATGCGGGCCAGCGTGGTTTTCCCCACCCCGGGAGGACCCCACAGGATCAGGGAGCTCAGGAATCCCCCTTCCAGCATGCGCCTGAGGGGTTTCCCCGGAGCGAGCAGGTGCTTCTGCCCGTACACCTCATCCAGGGTGGTCGGTCTCAGGCGTTCTGCAAGTGGAGGGGCAGGTTCAAAAAGGGTCACGGTCTCATTCTACCTGTGTCAGATTGCAGGTAAATCGTTTTGCTTACAGTGAAGGGGCAGCAAACAAAAACCAGCCTGACACCATGTCAGGCTGGTCTGCAGAAGCTCCTGTTTTATGCAACGAGGTTGCGAAGCAGGTTCTCTGGAAGTTCGACAGTGATGGCGCCGCGCAAGTAGAGGTCATGGGTGGCCTGCCTGCCGCAGACCTGCTCGAAACGCTCCAGGCTCACCACGCTTCGACCTTCGGGGGTCTCCACGTAAAGCCGGTTGGAGGTTCCTGGAACCCAGCGTGCGCTGCATGTGGATGTACTGGTTCTTTTCATAAGGTCCTCCTGAAGTAAAAGGCTGAATACACCCTGCCAGGTGCTTTCGTTGGGAATCGATTGTGCAGGGAGGGGAAAGGGGCCAAGTCAGTTGTCTAACTTATCTTGATGATAGTTTTAACTTTCAACGCTGTCAAATCTGGAACCGATCCCATTGTGAATCTGGGCGAAAGGTTCAGAAATTCTAAAGTGATCTTGATGTTTTCATGAAAATGGGCCTGAAACCTCACTGAAGACAACAAAAAACGCACAGGTCCTTTTGACAGGACCTGTGAAAAATTCCTCTTGCAAAACTTCAGTTCTGGCTCATTTCCGAGGAAGAGCAATTGTAAGCGGGAGAGGATTCTGAATCTTGTGTTGCTTATTCTGCCTTGAAAAGGGGCAGGTGACCCAGCGCGATCACATCGTCCCGCTCATCACCCTCTGTGAAGACGGTCAGCACAGCGATCACTTCCCCACCCACCTCTTCAATGATCTTCGAGAGGCTCTTGAGGGTGCCCCCAGTGGAGACCACATCATCCACAATGGCAATTTTCTTGCCTTTCAGGTGCTCCACATCCAGGCCATCGAGGACCAGGGTCTGGGGTTTGCCTGTGGTGATGGACAGCACTTCACGCACCACGGGATTGATCATGTACGGCTTCTGGGTTTTGCGCACCACCACGTAAGGCTTACCGCACTCCCGGCTCACCACATGGGCCAGGGTCAGGGCTTTCACCTCCGGGGTCACCAGAATGTCCACTTCTGCAGGGAGCTTTCTGGCCAGGGCAATCCCTGCGGCCTCGGTCACCTCGGTGTCCCCGAGCATGTTGAACAGGGCGACACTCAGGCCTGGCTTCAGTTCCACAATGGGAAGTTCCCGACTGACGCCACCAATGTTGACTGGAAAGGTTCTCACAAACTGCTATTGTAATCCTTTCCACAACCGATTGCATCAGGGCTTGCGGTGCAGGTCAGGGTGAGCGCAAAAGCATGCAAGTGAGTGGGACAGAGCGATCAGCAATCAGCAAACGGGCACACGCACCCTTCCGCCTTCCGCCTTCCGCCTTCCGCCTTCCGCCTTCCGCCTTCCGCCTTCCGCCTTCCGCCTTCTGCCTTCTGCCCTCTGTCAGATTCACGACATGCCTCCAGCGATATGCTGAAGCAGAAGCAGAATTCCTTTTCTGGATGATCTCCAGCCCCTCTTTCTGCCTCCAAGGAAGTGGCCATGTTTTCGGATCTCACCCCCAGCGATTTCACTGCCAGACAGAACGCCTCCCGGCGTCCGGTCTATCTGCTGGTGATGGGTTTCATCAACGTGATCGGGTGGGTGTTTTCGCTTTTTGTGCTGAATGCCATTCCCCTGATCCACTGGATTGTGAATGGAACATTTGCGGTGCTCACGGCTGTCACTGTGCTGCTTGCCCTGAGGCCCAGAACCCTGCCCTTCTTTGAAGTGGTGGTGGGGGTGGTGATCAACTTTGCCATGCTCTCCACGGTGTTTGTGGGTCTGTATGACCACCCGAAGACCTATGATCCGCTGGAATACGTGCTGTTTGTTCCAGCAGCCTACATCGCTGCATTTTCCTTCCTGGGTGTGCTCAGGGGAACTGTTGTGTGCCTGTCGGTGTTTCTGGCCACCCTCGTACTGACCCTGGGGCATTACCTGCCTCAGTTGGACACCCTGTCTGCCTTTGAACTTCAGGCCTTCAAGATCCTCAAACTTCATTACATCACCAGCATGGTGGAGATTCTGGGATTGTATGGCCTCACCACCTTTCTGGAACGGCAACTTAAGGCCCGCATTCAGGCAGAGTCCACCGCCCGTTATGCGTTCATTGATACGCTCACCGGACTGAGCAATCGACGCATGTTTCAGCACCGTCTGGAGCAGACCCTGCAGCATGCCAGTGAGAAACACACCGGGTTTGCCCTGATGTTCATTGACCTCGACCACTTCAAGCAGGTGAATGACCGCTACGGGCACCAGGCCGGAGACGAGCTCTTGCAGCAGATTTCTGGCCGCCTCTCCCAGAACCTGCGCCGCACCGATTTGCTGGCCCGCATCAGTGGAGATGAATTCGCCGTGATTGCGGAAGGCATCACTGATGATCAGTCTGCCCTCACCCTGGCCGAGAAGCTGATCTCCAGCCTCTCTGAACGGTTTGATTTGACCGGGACGGCTTTGCATGCCTCAGCAAGCATCGGGGTCAGCCTGTATCCCCACCACGGGAGCACCGCCAAGGAGCTCCTGGCCCATGCCGATCAGGCCATGTATGACAGCAAATCGAAAGGGCGTCATGCCTGCACCCTCTACAGCCCGGACCGCTCCGGTCCAGAACAGGCCCTGAGCTGCTGAACAGCTTCGGGACATTTTTCAGGGGCTTGAATGTCACCTCCCCTTCAGGAGTATGGTGAGGACGTGCCTGCTGGACACACCCCCGGCCAGAAATCGGTGACTCACATAGAGAATCTCTCGTGACAAGACGGACGGTGGAAAAGGGAAGCCTGCCAGAAGAATTGAACCTTCGCGACCATTGAATCTTCGCGATACAAGATGTTGCTGACCGCGGGTGTGCTCCAGACAGGTGTTTTTGCCCATACCCTCATGCGAAGCCTGTGAGACAATAGGCTTCGTATGTTGTTTTTATTGCGTTTGAACCATGAAAATGCCAGCGATCTGGGGTACCTGCTGCACAAGCATCCCGAAAAAGTGCAGGATTTCTCCCTGCCTTTCGGGAGCAGCACGGTGTTCTACCCTGAGGTCTCTGAACACACAGCCACCGCCTGCCTGATGGTCAACATCGATCCGGTGTACCTGTCCCGTCTGCGTTCAGGGGATGCCAGCAGGCCACTTGAACCTTATGTGAATGATCGACCCTACACCGCCAACAGTTTTCTGAGTGTGGCTCTGGGAGATGCTTTCCGCACTGCCATGAACGGCAAAAGCCAGAGCAGACCCGATCTGGCTGCACAACCCCTGTCTTTTGAGATCGAAATCCCAGTGCTGAAGTGCAACACAGGGGAGGAACTGATCCGCAGGGTCTTTGAACCTCTGGGGTACAGCCTGGAGGTGAAGCAGCTTCCTCTGGATGAACATTTTCCAGCGTGGGGCGTGGGGCCTTATTTTCATGTGACCTTCAAAGTGCAGGCCAGGCTTCAGGACCTGCTGCGGCATTTCTATGTGCTGCTCCCTGTTCTGGACAATGCCAAGCACTATTTCATTGATGTGGCAGAGATCGAGAAACTGCTGCGAAATGGTGAGGGCTGGCTGGAGCAGCATCCAGAGCGGGAACTGATCCTCAAGCGCTACCTGAAGTACCGCCAGAACCTGATTCGCAAGGCCGAGCAGCGTTTCGAGACCGAAGAAGAAGAGGAAGAAGGGGGTGCAGAAACCCCGGAGCAGAAAGAAAAGCGCATCTCCCTGAACCAGCAGCGCCTGACGGCCGTTTCTGAAGCCCTGGTGGCATCCGGGGCAAAAACCGTGCTGGACCTGGGATGTGGTGAGGGGAACCTGCTCAGGCACCTGGTCAAACACCGTTTTCAGCGGATTGTGGCGGTGGATGCCTCCATCCGGCCTCTGGAACTGGCAAAAGAGAAATTTGAGGGGAAACCCGTTGAATTCCTGCATTCCTCTGTGACCTATCTGGATGACCGCCTGACTGGATTTGATGCTGCAGCCCTGGTGGAGGTCATTGAGCACCTCGACCCGGACCGCATTCAGGCCATGGAGCGCAGCGTGTTCGGGCACATGAAACCCCAGACGGTGGTGGTCACCACGCCCAACGTGGAGTACAACGTGCTCTTTGAGGACATGACCGGACTCAGGCACCGGGACCACCGTTTTGAGTGGACCCGTGCAGAATTCCAGGCGTGGGCAGGCAGGGTGGCTGAGACTTACGGTTACACCACCGAATTCAGAACGGTGGGCGACGTGCATGAAGTGCATGGCTCTCCCACCCAGATGGCCATTTTCACCCGCATGGTCAGGAGAACGGCATGAAGATCGAGATTCCAGAACTGTGCCTGGTGGCCCTGATCGGGGCGTCCAGCAGTGGCAAGAGCACCTTTGCCCGACAGCACTTCAAACCCACAGAGGTCCTCTCCAGCGATTATTTCCGTGCCCTCCTGACAGACGACGAGAACGATCTGGAGATCACCAGAGAAGCTTTTGAGCTGCTGCACCATGTGGCAAAAAAGCGCCTGACGGCAGGAAAGCTGACCGTCATTGATGCCACCAGCCTGCAGAAAGATGCCCGGGCACAGATCCTCAGGACGGCAAAGGAAACAGACGTGCTGACCGTGGCCCTGGTGCTGGACATCCCAGAAGTGACCCTGATGGAACGCCACCATCAGCGCCCTGACCGGCACTTCCCAGTTTCTGTCATTCGCAAGCACGCGTACCAGCTCAGGAGCAGCATCCGCTCACTGGACCGTGAGGGCTTCCGTCAGGTGCATGTGCTGAAACCCGAAGACCTCGAAGGTCTGGTCATTGAACGCAAGCCCCTGTACAACAACCTGAAGCACCTCACGGGACCCTTTGACTTCATTGGAGACGTGCACGGCTGTTTTGAGGAGCTTCGGGAACTCCTGGTGGAACTGGGTTATCAGCTGACGGAAGACCTGCATGCCCACCATCCGGAGGGCAGAACCGCTGTCTTTGTGGGCGACCTGGTGGACCGTGGGCCAGACAGTGTGAGGGTGTTGCGTCTGGTCATGAACATGGTCAAAGACAGAACTGCACTCTGTGTTCCGGGAAACCACGATGAAAAGCTGAAAAAGTATCTTTCTGGCAAACGGGTCCAGATGACCCACGGTCTGGAGCGCACAGCAGAACAGTTGCAGGACACCACACCCGAATTCAGGCAGGAAGTGCTGAAATTTCTGGAAAACATGGTGAGCCATTACATGCTGGACCAGGGCAATGTGGTGGTGGCCCACGCAGGCCTGATCGAACGGTACCAGGGTCGTGCGTCCGCAAGGGTGCGGGAGTTCTGCCTGTATGGAGACACCACCGGAGAGACCGACGAGGAAGGTTTGCCCATCCGTCTGGACTGGGCCAAGAACTACCGGGGCAAGGCCAAAGTCATTTACGGTCACGTTCCGGTGCGTGAGGCGCAGTGGGTCAACAACACCATCGACCTGGACACCGGATGTGTGTTCGGTGGCAAACTGACCGCTCTCAGGTACCCTGAACTCACCCTGACCAGCATCCCTGCGAAAATGGAGCATTACGAACCAGGCAAAAAACTCAAAACCGTGCTGAATGCCCAGCACGTGGCAGACCACACCCTGCGCTGGCAGGATTTTGCCCGCGAAAAGTTCATTGAGACGGCTGTGGGCACCATCCGCATTCACGAGGCCAACAACATCGCTGCACTGGAAACTGCAAGCCGCTTTGCCCTGGACCCCAGATGGCTGATCTTCCTGCCCCCCACTGTGTCTCCAAGCCACACCAGTGAACGTCCAGACCTGCTGGAGCATCCTGAAGACGCCTTCCGGTACTACCAGAAGCAAGGTCTGACCCAGGTGATCTGCGAGGAGAAACACATGGGCTCAAGGGCTGTGGCGGTGGTGTGCAAAAACCCTGCAGTGGCCCGCACCCGATTTGGCACGGCAGAAGAACGCCTGGGGGTGGTGTACTCCCGCACAGGTCGGGCCTTCTTCAACGATCAAACCCTGGAGCAGGCCTTTCTGGAGCGCCTGCGCGGTGCCCTGGACCGTGCAGGCTTCTGGGAGGAATTCCAGACCGACTGGGTGTGCCTGGACGGGGAACTTCTCCCCTGGTCTTTCAAGGCCACTTCCCTCCTGAAAGAACAGTATGCTGCCACTGGGACCGCAGCCACCCATGCCCTGGGCACTGCCGTTCAGGCGCTGGAAAAACACCCTGGAGCCGCAGAACTGCTGCAGCAGACCCGTGAACGTCTGGAAAACCTGAACGATTATGTGGCAGCATACCGGACATATTGTCAGACCGTGGAGTCCATCGAAGACCTGAAGTTTGCCCCTTTCCACCTGCTTGCCACCGAAGGGCAGGTGCACACAGACAAAACCCACCTGTGGCACATGCAAACCCTGGAACGCCTCAGCACTTTTGACGCCCTGCTGGCTCCGACCCCTTATCAGGTGGTGGACCTGCAAGATGAAACAAGCATTCAGCAGGCCACCGCGTGGTGGGAGAAACTCACGGCAAGTGGCAAAGAAGGCATGGTGGTCAAAACCATGCAGTTCATCCCGGAGCGCAGAACCCAGCCCAGCCTGAAAATCCGGGGCCGTGAATACCTCCGCATCATCTACGGACCCGAATACACCCGACATCTGGACCGCCTGCGGGGCCGTGCACTGGGAGCCAAACGTGAACGGGCCACCCGTGAATTCCATCTCGGCCTTGAAGCCCTCAACCGATTCGTGACCCATCAACCCCTCTGGAAGATCCACGAGTGCATTCTGGGCGTGCTGGCACTGGAAAGTGAGGGCATCGACCCGAGGCTGTAATGAGGGGTCAGCCATCAGCTTTCAGCAATCAGCAAAAGATGTATCAGCACCTGTCAAACAACAGGTGCTCTCTGGTTTGAGGACTGAAATCACCAGCCAGTCAGGAGCGAAATCACAAACAACAGACCTGAGGACATCAGACCTGCCAGAACGGTCATCCAGAATACACCCCATGGGCTGCCTCCATAAAAACTGCTGATGCCTTTGCAATACACACACATGACCCAGATGATTGCCCCCAGACTTCCCAGTGAGAACAGCCAGATCAGGAAGGACAGCTCAGGATTGGTGGGATCAGACAGGATCAAAAGCCCCTGAATCAACACACTGAACACCAACCCACTGGCCAGGGAAAACTTCAACAGGTCCACCCAGGAGACGCGCAGCCCGATCCAGCCCAGAGTCAGGGTGGTGAGGTAGAGGCTCAAAGCAGCACCCAGCCAGCCCTGCACCCCTTCCTGCCATTTGAAATCTGGTGACAGCCAGGCCAAAGCCAGCTGGATCAATACGGTGACCATCAACACCAGCCCATACTGCTGTATCGGGGTCTGAAAAAGCACTTTGGCTTGTTTCGTGATCTGGAAGGGCAATTTCAAAGCTGCGAGCAAAGTTTGCATATTTTTACCATCCTCTGAGCATGACAAATGGGGCACATGACATATGAACGTTTGATGCTTATTTTAGGCCAGAACATTCGGAAACGTGTAAAGAAAAGACAATAATCTGCAAAATCTGAAAAGCCTGAGTTATCAGTGGCTTTCCCGAATGCCCACCGTGACTGCTCCAAGGGCCAGATACACCCCTCCGGTCAGGTACTTCTGGCGGCGCATGAAGGTCTGGTTTTGCCTGAGGCGTCTGGCCAGCCATCCTCCGAGCAGGGCGTACATGCTGTCACTCAGGACTCCCAGAACCACGAAAACCGCTCCGAGCAGCAGGATCTGGATCAGGACCGGCCCAGCCTGCGGATGCACGAACTGGGGCAGGAACGCCAGGAAAAACAGGGCTGTTTTGGGGTTCAGGGCGTTCACAATGATCCCCTGGGTGAAGACTTTTGCCAGGGCCTGAGGGGGCACCTGGGTGTCGTCCTGGGGGTTTGCCCTTTCCAGCATGGTGCGGATGCCCAGATACACCAGGTAGGCCGCTCCAAGCACCTTCACCACGGTGAAAGCCAGAGCTGAGGACAGCAGCAATGCAGAAAGCCCTGCTGCAGCAGCAAAAATGTGAACCAGACTGCCCACCCCGACCCCGAGTGCAGAGACCAGTCCGGCCTGTCTGCCCTGTTGCACACTGCGGGCAACGATGTACAGCACCGAGGGGCCAGGAATGGCGAGCAAGGCCAGTGCGGACACGATAAAAATGAGCAGGGTGGCAGGTTCAATCATGGGCATCTCCTGCTTTCAGGAATCCACATTTTCCTGCCCCTGTCAAGCAAAAAATCCAGATCAGCCACATGGCCGTTGCGACCTGCCTGCTGTTTTTTTATGCTGGAGCATGGATTTCTCTCTTCTTTCCTTTCCGCAGTGGCAGGGCTCAGATGGCAGAACGGAGCTCCACTCTGGTGCACAGTTGCTGGCCTCAACTTTTGGTGCAGAACCCCTGCTAACCGTTTCCACACAGGCCACACAGGTGGAGCAGAACATCTGGGGCAGACGCACCCTGATCCAGCACTTTCTGGAAGCACAACGGCAACTGAAGGGCAGAAACCTGCAGCAGTACATCACACTGGGAGGGGACTGTGCCATTGAGTGGGCCCTGATTTCCCACCTCAATGAACTGTGCAGGGGAAACCTGCTGGTGGTCTGGCTGGATGGTCATGCCGACCTGAACACCCCTGAGACCTCTTACAGCCACACTTTTCATGGGATGGTGCTGAGGACCCTGCTGGGCGAGGGTGATCCTGAATTTCTGGCCCTCACCCCCTCTTTTCTGAGGCCAGAGCAGGTGGTGCTGGCAGGGGTCAGGGAGCTTGATACAGCAGAAGAGGCGTACATTCGGGAGCAGGACATCACGTTGCTCGATGCAAAGACCCTGAGAGCAGATCCTGGCATGCTGCTGGAAGCGGCCCACCAGAAAGGGTTTGAGCACCTTTATGTGCATGTGGATCTGGATGTGCTGGACCCTTCACAGATTTCCTCCATTGGCTGGCCTGCTCCAGAGGGTCTGCTCCTGCAGGATCTGTTGGACCTCATTCACAGGATCAAAACTGATTTTCACATTCAGGGTGCAAGCATCACCGAGTATCTCGGAGAAGACATCAAGGATCTGGTCGTGGTGCAGGACATTCTGGAGGCGTTCAGGGTCTGAGGTCAACTGTTGAAAATGCCGAGGGGCACCCACATTTCTGTGCTGGAGAGTCCACCGTGGTTCCCTTTCCAGCCCTTGATCTGGAGAACCTCGGGGTGGTAGGACCAGTTCAATTCCATATCGTCTCTGGCATGGGCCATCAGGGTGCCTGTGCGGGTCAGGAACTGGAGATCTGCGGGGTCTCCCCCGAAATAACCCTCTTCCCAGAGCTGATGGCTGGAAACCACATCCGCCCATCTGGAGAGGTAAGCCTGCACCTCCGCTTCATGGCCAGGTTTCACATCCACGTACCGTGACACCTTGTCTCCTGACACGGGCCTCAGGAGGTGGGGATGGAGGTCCAGATGCCCATCCAGCCAGATGTTCCCGGAAATGGTTTTGTGGCCGTGGTCTGCAGTGAGCATCAATGTGGTGTGAGGAGGGAGACGATGCATCACACCCCCCAGGATGGTGTTCAGAAGCCTTGCCTCATCCCGGGCCTCCTGGCTTTCAGGGCCGTACCTGTGGCACATGTCATCGTAATGGGGGTAGTAGATCACCACATAATCAGAGTGCTGCAGCGCATTCTGCACCAGGGTTGGAATGGTGCTCGGCGTGAAGGCATAGCCCTGTTGGTGTGAGCCTTCATGGTGCCAGTTGCTCAAAAAAGACCCCTCAAAAGCTTCTGGGAAGATGATGGTGCTGCGAACCCTTGCCTCATCCAGCCTGCTGTAAATGGAACGGGTCTTTCGCATGAACCCCAGATCCACCCCTTGCCGGGTGAATTCATCCTTGTTGCGGATCAGGTTGACGATGGTCCCGAGTTCCTGCAGCCACAGGCACCCGGAGAGCCATCCGGTTTCTGCGGGTGGAGCCCCCATGTGCAGGGTGGTGAGGGCTGCCATGGTGGTGCTGGGAAACACGCTGGTCAGCCTGCGAACCTCTTGAAAATGGTCTGCTGCACCCAGATCTCCCTGCTGGCGGTGGCGTTCGAGTTGCTCAAAACCCAGACCATCCACAATCAAGAGCACTGCTTTTTTCTGAAAAGGAATGGGGGCGTGCAGAGGATCATGTTTGCTCTTGAGTCCAAAATGGCTTTGAATGCTGCTGATCAAATTGAGAATGCCTCCACCAGCATAATCGGGCCGGACTGTGCCAGGAATGAGAACCATGTCGCCCATTTTATACAGCAGGCATCAGGGCACGGGTGGGCCACATGACGCAGGTGAGGGGACCTGGGGCTGAACTCTGTCAGAATTGCTGCTTCACCGTCCTTGCAGACAGTGGAAGCTGAAAGGTGTCTGCTGAGCCCACCCCCCCTCCGGCCCAACCTCCGGAAACCGAGAAGGTTTCCACACTGGAGCTGTACTTTGATCTGGTGTTCGTGTTCATTGTCACGCAGGTGACCCACATGGTGGAACACGCGCACGGCCCCCTGGATGTCATGAAGGGCATGCTGGTTCTGGGGATCACCTGGTGGATGTATGGGGGTTACGCCTGGCTGACCAATCATGTCAGCACTTCACATCCAGCCCACCGACTGTGGATTCTGCTGGGCATGGCAGGTTTTCTGATGATCGGGGTGTCGGTGCCCCATGTGTTCACCGAGGGTGGGATGCTGTTCGGGGTGGGGTTCATGCTGGTGGTGCTGGTGCACACGGTGCTCTTCACCCGTGCTGACAGCAAGGCCCCGATCATGGCCAGCCTGAGGATGGCCCCCTATCATCTGCTGGCCGCTGTGCTGGCCCTGGGTGCCGGATTCACCAGCGGACAGATGGACTGGATTTTGCTGGGTGGAGCGTTCAGCATCCAGTTCCTGTCTCCCCTGCTCACCCGCACCCGAGGGTTTCGGGTGCAACCCAGGCATTTTGTGGAGCGTCACGGTCTGGTGATGATCATTGCCCTGGGTGAGGCCGTGGTGGCCATCGGGACCACCACCACCGAAGAGCCCCTGGTCATGCCCCTGATCATGAAGGCCCTGATGGGTCTGGTGCTGACCTCTGCCCTGTGGTGGAGTTATTTTGCTGGAGAATCCCAGGCGGCAGAGCGGGCCCTGGAGCATGCCCAGACCCAGAACCGCAGCAAGATGGCCCTCGCTGGGTACGGTTACGCCCATCTGGGGATGATTGTGGGGATTGTGCTGCTGGCTTCCAGCATTCAGGGCTTCATGGTCCACCCTTCTGAACAGGAGGGCTTTCCCCCAGAGTGGCTGCTTGCCTGGGGCCTTTGTGTGTATCTGCTGTCAGATGTGTTTTTTCGCATCTGGCTGAGCATCGGGCTGCAAACGTTCCGCCTGGGGTTTGCCCTGCTGATGCCAGTTCTGGGCTGGGTGGCCTCCCACCTGCCTGAGATGGTTCAACTCAGCACCTTCACGCTCGCCCTGGTGCTGATGGTGGTTCTGGAGCAGGTGCGGACATCCCGACTGCCCCGGTGAGGGGTCATTCTTCGTACTGGAAGATGTCTTCAATGGTGAGGTTGAAGGCCCGGGCAATCTTGAAGGCCAGAGGCAGGCTGGGATCGTATTTGCCGGTTTCGAGCGCGTTGATGGTCTGTCTGGAGGTGTCCAGCATCAGCGCAAGGTCGGCCTGGGTGAGGTTGCGTTCGGCCCTCAGAACCTTGATGCGGTTTTTCATGTTCTGGACTGCACCCCCATGCTGACGCTGAAGGTCAGAAATCCGAGGACCCAGTTGATCCAGACAGGCAGCACAGGAATCTTCCCGGCGGCCTGCAGCGGGTAGTAGGCCATGCTGAAAGCCATGACGGCCACGAAAGCCAGTGCAGCGGCCTTGAGCATTTTCAGGCGACCATACTCATCCATGGTCAGGTATCCCCGGTACACCAGAAAAAACAGCATGAAGGGAAAAGCCGTGCGGATGCCCACGGTCACGCCCCACAGGAAATCGCGGGTGTCCGGTTCGCTGGCCCAGTTCTCCTGCAAGAGTGAAATCAAGATGGTGAGTCCTGCAAGAATGAATCCTGACACGGTCAGGGAACGGAAGACTTTCTTGACGCGCTGGTCACGGTTCATTCTGCCCCCGTTCTGGACTGCACACCCATGGCAATGCCGTAAGAGGTGGAGCCCACCACCCAGATGACCCACAAGGGCAACGGGGGCAGTTTGAAGGCGGCCTCCAGCGGAAAATAGATCATGCTGAGGCCCATGACCACCATGAAACCCACCGCCACAGCTTTCAGGGTCATGGTTTTGCCGTACTCGTCCATGCTCTGGTAGCCCCGGTAAGTCATGAGGATCAGGGAGACAGGGAGAACCACCATGAGTCCGATCCCAAAGCCTTTGAGGATGCTGGAAGATTGCAGGTGCTCGGCCAGAAAGAGTGCTGCCATGGCCAGCACAGCAATCACGATGGCGGCCCGGGCGCCTTTCTGCATGGTTTCCTTGATGCGTTTGTCCCGTTCCATGTGTGGCCTCACCTCGTTCTGGCTTGAACTCATCTTAGGGATTTTTGCGGGAATGTCAAGTGTCCTTGACATTGTACCGGGTCCTGCCGATACGCCAGATGCACAGAACCTCTAAGCATGGGGAGTAGGCCAGTCCGAAGTGAATATCTTGCTTTTGTCAAGTGGGAATGGGCACACGCCATGCATTTGCAAAGCCCCATAATGCGTTCTAGAACCGCGTCATACGTATTACGGAAAGTGCGAGAGCGCGGAAGGAGAGAACCATGATGAACCCCACTGCGCCCACCCGAACCCGCACCCCGTTCCTGCAAACCCTCAAAGAGATCCTGAACCAGCCCGTTCTTCCAGCCCGTCCTGCACAGACTGCACCTGCTCCTCAGCTGGACCACCTGCCCATTCCTGGCCTGAATGCCCACCTCAGAAACGGCTACCAGCTCGAAACGGTGCTCTTTGAAGGTGCAGGCAGCTCCGGGCGTTACACCCGGTTTGCCATCGAATTCCACAGCCACACCGGAAAACCCTTCACCAGCGAACTGACCCGTGAACTGCCCCCGCAGGCCATTGTGATTGGTGCAAAAGTGCAGTACATGGACCCCGAGAAGCTCAAACCCAGAATTGGCAGCGTTCTGCGGATCGGCAAGGTCGAGCCCGATGGGAGCCGCTACATGGTGGAAGCCCGCCCCACCCCTGCCCTGCTGGCCCTCGCCGCCCAGAATGATCCCGTCAGCCTGCAGAAATACATGAAGTCCCTGCCCTGGCAGAAAATCTGAACTGCACCTCAGAGAAAAACCCCGCTGGCATACCGGCTCCAGGGCACCTGCATCCCTGAAATGGTGTGCCAGCGTTGCTGTATGTAAGCCGTCATCTCACGCTGAAATTCCAGGGTGTCTGAAGAGAGCAACCTGAAATACTGGCTTCCAGCTTTTGTGCTCCCCCAGCCTGACAGCTGAGGCCCGTTCTGGAATGCTGCAGGAAGGGCAGGAAGGCCATGCCAGAATCCACTGGCCCACAGGGTGTGCTGGTCGGTCAGGCCCTCCAGAGGGCTTTCTGAGAGCTCGAAAGCATCCCGGAACAGGGGCCGATTCTCCAGTTGAACATGAATCTTGCTGGACAGCCCCTGAAAAGCCCACTTCTCCCCCCTTTCCAGCCGACCCGCACTCCAGCTTTCCAGCACCCCAAATCTGGCCCCTGCTGAGAGCCGAACCTGGGTCTGCTGCTGGTAACAGGCATCTGCAAACGGGATGGTCAGGCCCGGATAATACTCCAGATGGGCGTCAGGCTCCACATGAAGTTCAATGTCATGCACAGCCTTTCCAGCACGCTTCCCATGCAGCTTGGTGGCCGACTGGTTGAGCAGGATGACTTTCGCCCCCCCCCGCACCTGCACCACAAGTTCATAATGGTCCCCGTTGTGAATGCCCGGTGTCACACTGGCAATCTGCAGCAGGGCGTATTCTCCCACCTCAAAAGGGCGAATCACCTTCATGGCCCCGGAAGCATACTGCTGCTTCAAAAGGGTCCGGCCCCGATGCAGGGCGAACTCCAGCCGGAGCACACTATGCATGCACAATCTCCCACACGATCTGGCCTCCCAGAAACAGGCTGGCACAGGCTGAAAGGAGGGTGAGTCCCTGGTACAGACGGGGTTTCTGCTGGCTGGCAATGAAGGGCAGTGCAATTCCACAAGACACCAGGGTCATGCCCACCACACTCCCAACCCCAAACAGCACCGTGTAGATCAGGGCTTCCCAGATTGAGGGGAATTCACCTGCCAGCAGCAGCATCATGGCTCCACTCCCAGCCAGACCGTGAACCAGTCCAATGAAATAGCTGCGAAAATGCCTTTGCTCCGGGTCAAAAAGCCGGAAGGTGTGCGCATGGGTCAGGCCATCATGGGCGTGAAAATAGATCTCCCGACCGGCCGTAAAAAGGTCATAAATGGCCTTTATACCCAGCAGGAGCAACATCAGGGCCACCGGCGCTTCAAAATAGATCAGGCGGTCTTCCTGAAGTGGGACCTTCAGCAGGAACAGGAACAGCACCCCCAGGGCCAGTGTGGTGGTGTGCCCCAGACCCCAGGTTGCCCCCACCCTCAGGGCAGGGGTCAACCTCCTTTCTTTGTGCAGCATGGTGCTGACCGCCACCAGATGGTCGGGTTCCAGGGCATGTTTCATGCCCAGCAAGATCCCGAGCACCATCAGGGTGAGCATCAGGGTTCCTCCAGCGAGAAGGTGGAGTCTTCAAAGAGCACATCCTGCTTGATCCACTGGATCACCCGGTTCAGGCCCTCTTCGTTTTTCAGGCTGGTGAAGACATGGGGGCGGCTCCCGCGCTGCACCAGGGTGTCCCGCTCCATCACTTCCAGACTGGCCCCCACCAGAGGCGCAAGATCAATCTTGTTGATCACCAGCAGGTCTGAACGCACAATGCCAGGTCCGCCTTTTCGGGGCACCTTCTCTCCCCCACTGACATCCAGCACAAAAATGAACACATCCACCAGTTCCGGGCTGAAGGAAGATGCGAGGTTGTCCCCTCCAGACTCAATGAACAGGATGTCCAGGTCCGGAAGGGCCTCCAGCATTTCATCCACCGCCTCCTGGTTGATGCTGGGGTCTTCGCGGATGGCGGTGTGCGGACACCCTCCGGTCTGCACCCCCTTGATGCGGTGCAGCGGAAGCGCCTGGGCACGGGCCAGAATCTCCGCATCCTCATGGCAGTAGATGTCGTTGGTGATCACCGCAATGCTGTATTCGTCGCGCATTTTCTTGCAGAGTTTTTCCAGCAGGGCCGTTTTGCCACTGCCGACGGGGCCTCCCACTCCAATTTTGACGGTCATGTGTTCTCCTCAAGAGCCGAGAGGCAAGATCCCCTGTTGCTCGTTTCACTTGCAAGCGACCCCTTGACGAAGGGGTTGTTGTTCCTCATCCAACTGCAAGGCAGCTTCTCTTTGCACTTCCTCATGACTGAAACAGCCTCGTGTATAAAAACGCCTGTTGATGTGAGCGCAGATCCAGCGCAGGCATGGCACTGCAAAGTTCAGGCTGCTGGATGCGTCTGGGGATTTCGGTGAGCAGGGTGTCCTGCAAATCAAGCAGGATTTCCTGGGCCTGTTCAGGGCTCAGGGGCATGCAGCGCGTGCAGGCCGAGAGCATGCTGGTGATCTGGGCCTGACTGTAGGCCAGACACAGGTCTTCAAGGGGAAGCTGCAGGTGTTGCCCAAGCAGGGCACACTGGAGGGCGAAATGTTGCTCAGAAAGTACAGGCAGGTCCACCTTCCACAACCGTCGGGCCAGTTTGACCAGACGCTTCCCCAGGGCCGTGCTGGCATGCAGGGTGGTGGGGGTGGATTTCCAGGCGGTCAGTTCCAGAGCAAGTTCTTCAGGGTCCGTGCCCTGATAAACCAGAACCATCGCACTGGTTTCCAGCCTGAGCGCTCCCAGACGGATGTGGTTCCCCAGCAGGCGCACAAGTCGCTCGGGGCTCAGGGGATCTGCCGTGTAAGCCTCCAGCCCTCCTGAGTGGGCAAATCCTCCCAGTGGGAACTGGGAATCAAACATCTGCTGCAACAACAGACGGGTTTTCAGGGCCTGCTCCCTCCCATCAGCCATGGGCGTACTCACTGATCGGACGGGCACTGTAAGGTCTGTGGTCTGCAAAAACCTGAAAGCC
This sequence comes from Deinococcus cellulosilyticus NBRC 106333 = KACC 11606, assembly GCF_007990775.1. NCBI lineage: Bacteria > Thermotogati > Deinococcota > Deinococci > Deinococcales > Deinococcaceae > Deinococcus > Deinococcus cellulosilyticus. Next base: position 198,511 of record NZ_BJXB01000002.1, read on the forward strand.
CAGTTTCTTCAAGCGGGCTTCCAGCCCCACATCAGAGAGCACCAGAATGCCCTCTGGCGTAAAATCGATGTCTCTGTGCTGGTTCCCGATGAAGTGGGCAAATTTCATTGCCTCTGTCAGGTTCTCAGGCTGGTACACCAGCACCTCTTCCAGGGCAGCCACCACCTGATACGCCCGGCCCTTCTGAATGTCCAGCACAGTTCCAGGTTGAAGCACCGTCCCGGTGGGCAGGGCCAGCAGCAACTCCACACCATCTGGTGCTTTCAGCCTGCGCCGGACTTTCTGGCGGTCCCAGCAGGTCATGGGGATCTCTGTCATCTGCAGGCCAGTGGTGTCCTGCGGGGGCAGTTCCCTGATCTGAGGAGTGGTTTTCAGGTTGAACAACTTGGGCTCCGTTCTCTGGGTTCAGAAGAGGAAGTACCGCTGGGCCATCGGCAGTTCTTTTGCTGCTTCCGAGTGAATGCGTTCACCGTCAATGGTCACCTCGTAGGTTTCAGGGTTCACCATGATGTTGGGAAGCAGACCATTGTGCTTCAGGTCAGACTTCTTCACCGAGCGGCAACCCTTGACCGGGAGGCAGGTGCGGGACAGTTCAGGCAGGTTCCCCTGGTCCAGCGAAACCTGAGACACGAAATGCACACTGGTTTTTGAGGTGGCCTTTCCAAAAGCCCCGAACATCGGACGGTAACGCACCGGTTCAGGGGTGGGGATGCTGGCATTGGGATCTCCCATCAAAGACGCAGCAATGAAACCCCCTTTGATGACCAGTTCGGGCTTGATGCCAAAAAAGGCAGGATTCCAGAGCACCAGATCGGCAAGTTTGCCCACCTCAATGCTGCCCACATGGTCTGCAATCCCGTGGGCCAGAGCAGGGTTGATGGTGTATTTGGAGACGTACCGCTTGATGCGGGCATTGTCGGCATCACCGTCTCCCTCCAGCGCGCCCCGCTCCAGTTTCATCTTGTGGGCGGTCTGCCAGGTGCGCAGGATCACCTCTCCCACACGACCCATGGCCTGGGAGTCACTGGACATCATGCTGATCGCCCCGAGGTCGTGCAGCACATCCTCTGCTCCCATGGTCTCAGGCCGGATGCGGGATTCTGCGAAAGCCACATCTTCCGGGACCTGCGGGGAGAGGTGGTGACAGACCATCAGCATGTCGAGGTGTTCTTCAAGCGTATTGATGGTGTAAGGCATGGTGGGATTGGTGCTGCTTGGAAGCACGTTGTCAAAAGCAAGCACCTTTAAGATGTCTGGAGCATGACCTCCCCCTGCCCCTTCAGAGTGGTAGGTGTGGATGACCCGGTCCTTGAAGGCCTTCAGGGTGTCCTCGACATACCCACTCTCATTGAGGGTATCGGTGTGGATCGCCACCTGCACGTCGTATTTCTCTGCCACGCTCAGGCAGGTGTCAATGGCAGAAGGGGTGGTTCCCCAGTCCTCATGAAGTTTCAGACCAATGGCTCCAGCCAAAACCTGTTCTTCCAGGGCTTCAGGAAGGCTCGCGTTCCCCTTGCCCAGCAGACCGAAATTCAGTGGGAAAGCCTCAAGGCTTTCCAGCATGCGGTGGAGGTTCCACTGACCAGGCGTGCAGGTGGTGGCCTTGGTGCCCTCTGCAGGCCCAGTTCCTCCACCAATCATGGTGGTCACGCCTGAATACAGGGCTTCCCAGGCTTGCTGCGGGGCAATGAAGTGAATGTGGGTGTCAATGCCCCCGGCTGTCAGAATCTTGCGCTCTCCGGCAATGATTTCCGTGCCCGGACCGATCTCCAGCCCGGGCGTGACGCCATCCTGAATGTCGGGGTTTCCAGCCTTGCCGATGGCCACGATCCGACCCTCCCGGACCCCCACATCGGCCTTCACGATGCCCCACCAGTCCAGCAAGATGGCATTGGTGATCACCAGATCAGGGCTGCCCGAAGCGCGGGTGTTCTGGCCCTGTCCCAGCCCATCCCGGATGACCTTGCCTCCACCAAAGACCACTTCTTCCCCGTAAGTGGTGTAATCCTCCTCAATCTGGAGAAGCAGTTCGGTGTCTGCCAGACGGATGCGGTCCCCTCTGGTGGGTCCATACAGACGCGCGTAATCTGAGCGTTTCAGTTTCATTGCCACTCCTCAAGCATCACGAGCGCTTCTGTCTGTTTCTCGTCCAGAGGTCCAGCCACCAGCCCATTCATGCTGTGCACCACACGTTTTCCACCATAAGGAATGAGTTCGACCTCAGTGCTGATGCCCGGCTCAAAACGCACTGCCGTTCCCGCAGGCAGGTTCAGACGTTTGCCATAAGCCTCTGCCCGATCAAACCTCAGGGCACGGTTCACCTCAAAAAAGTGTGTGTGGCTGCCCACCTGCACCGGACGGTCACCAGTGTGGGACACCTTCAGGGTGGTGATGGACTTGCCAGCGTTCAATTCAATTTCACCGTCTTGCAGTAAGGATTCACCTGGAATCATTGATGCACCTCCGGTGCTGCCGAGAGCCGAGGGCCAGAAAATGCTTTTGCTGCAGCTGTATGGATGACAGACTTTGCCAAAGCCTTTGCACTGTATGCTCTTGGCCCTTGGCTCTCGGCCCGGCCTCTCCTTGCAGGGGAGGAGCGAATCGGTTGGGGTCAGCGAATCGGATCATGCACCGTCACCAGCTTTGTGCCATCCGGGAAAGTTCCTTCCACCTGGATTTCATGCAACATTTCTGGGATGCCTTCCATGACATCCTCGCGGGTCAGTACGGTGGTGCCCAGAGACATGATCTCGGCCACGGTGCGACCATCCCGAATCCATTCCAGAATTTCGGCGGTGATGATGGCACTGGCTTCGGGGTAATTGAGTTTCAGGCCTCTGGATTGCCGCTTGCGGGCCAGCTCTGCCGCCAGGTGAATCAGGAGTTTTTCGGTTTCGCGTTCAGTCAGTCGCACACTCTGCTCCTTTTGGGGCTCGTTTTCCACACTTCTGTTTTAGATCTTACAGTTTGTTCGGATTTTTGTGAACAAGTTGCATAAATATCAGATAAACACCCTAAAGATTTCACTTCAATCTTCAGGGTGTCACCGTTTTTTTGCACATCTGTCCAGAAACGCTGGATCAGGCCTCAAACCGTGATGAACCTGCTGACGGTGTCCACATCGTCGGTGTGGGTTTCTCCAGTGTGGGTGATCACCCCACGTTGCAGCACGTAATAGCGTTCGGCAAAGTTCCAGGCAAAATCCAGATACTGCTCAACCAGAAGCACAGAAACCTTCAGTTCGTTGCGCACGACCTTGAGGGCTTCCCCAATCTGCTGCACCACGTTGGGCTGAATGCCCTCGGTGGGTTCATCGAGCAGGAGCATTTTGGGGCGCATGGTGAGGGCACGGCCAATGGCCAGTTGTTGCTGCTGCCCCCCGGAGAGGTTGCCTCCTTTGCGGTGCAGCATCTCTTTCAAGACCGGGAACAGGTCATAGATGAAATCAGGGATGCCCTTTTCCTGGGTGGCATTGAGGCCCATCAGGAGGTTTTCCTCGACGGTCAGGTGGGGCAGGATGCCCCTTCCCTGGGGCACATAAGCCAGGCCGCCTCTGGCCCGTTTGTGTGGGGCGTGGCGGGTGATGTCCGATCCATCAAACAGGAGTTTCCCATCCTGCACCCCATGCAGTCCGGCCAGCACCCGGAGCATGGTGGTCTTTCCCACCCCGTTGCGGCCCAGAAGCGCCACACCCTCACCGGGTTTCACCTCCAGGTTGACGTTCCAGAGCACGCGGGATTCGCCGTAACTGGCATTCAGGCCTTCGACTTTAAGCATGGGCTTCCTCCTTGTGGCGGCCCAGGTACACGGACTGCACTTCCTCGTTGTTTCGAACAGTGTTCAGGGTTCCCTCACAGAGCATTTTGCCCATGTGCAGCACGCTCACATCGGCCTGCAAGAGTTCAATGAAGGTCATGTCGTGGTCAATCACGATGATGGTGTGCTCTTTTGCGAGTTCCTGGATCAGTGCAGCGGTCAGGGCGGTTTCCTGTACGGTCATGCCTGCAGTGGGTTCGTCCAGCATGATCAGGGGTGGGTTGGCTGCAAGCACCATGCCAATCTCCAGCCACTGTTTTTCACCGTGGGCGAGGTGGCGGGCCTGCATGACTGCTTTTTCTTGCAGCCGCACTTTTTTCAGCACTTCTGAAACCCGGTCTGTTTCTTCTTTCGACAGGCGGGTTTTCAGGCTGCCCCAGAACCCTTTGCTCTTTCTGGCAGAGAGTTCCAGGTTCTCTTTCACAGTGAGGTTCTCCAGCACACCCGGGGTCTGAAATTTGCGGCAGATCCCCAGTCCGGTGATGCGGTACTCCGGCGTTCTGGAGATGTCTTTCCCCTGAAAGAAAATCTGTCCCTGGTCTGCCCGCACCTTGCCGATCACGGTGTCCATCAGGGTGCTTTTGCCTGCACCGTTGGGACCCATCAGGATGCGCACTTCTCCGGGTTTCACCGAGAAATTCACGTTGTTCAGGGCCACAAAGCCGTCAAAAGAGACGGTGACCCCTTTGATTTCCAGCAGTGCCTCAGTCACCGTGAACCTCCTTGAAGGTGGGTTTTTTGCTGGCTTTAAAAAGTCTGGGCAGCTTCCAGCTCTGGGGTGGGAACAGCACCACCAGCATGAAGAGCACCCCCATGATGTAAAGCCAGGCATCGGGCAGTGCGGTGGAGATGCGGTCCTTGGCGAAGTTGATCAGGACCGTTCCCAGGATGGCTCCCATCAGGCTTTCCCGCCCTCCGATGGCGGCCCAGACCACCATCTCGATGCTGGGCACCACACCCACCATGGCTGGACTGATCACGCCCACATGCAGGGTGAAGAGGGCGCCTGCCACACCTGCCAGAATCCCGGCCAGGGTGAAAGCGAACACTTTGTAAGGCACAGGGTCATACCCGAGGTAACGGGAGCGGTTCTCACCGTCACGAATGGCGAGCAGGGTTTTGCCAAAATAGGTGCGTTCCAGCAGGATGCCCACCACAAAAGTCAGGGCCACAAAGCCAACCGTCACCCAGTAAAGGGTTTTCTGCATTTCAGGGGTGCCGTAGTTTGCCCCGAACAGGGTGGTGAAGTTGGTCAGACCGTTGAACCCACCCGTCACCCCTTGCTGACTGGTCAGGAGGGTGGCAAACGCCAGGGCCACCGCCTGGGTGATCAGGGACACGTAGACGCCCGTGATGCGCCTTCTGAACAGCAGGTTTGCCATGATGAAACTGGCAATGCCTGGAATCACAAAAACCATCGCCACTGCAAAGATAGGGCTCTTGAAAGGAGCCCACCATGCAGGCAGGTCACTCATGCCGTTCCACATCATGAAATCGGGGATTTCACCTGCAGGGAGGCCCATTAGTTTCAGGTGCATGGCGATGGCGTATCCACCCAGTCCAAAGAACACCCCCTGGCCCAGAGAAAGCACTCCGCCTTTTCCCCAGCACCACACCAGACCGAGGGTGACCAGGGCCAGGGCGAGAAACCGTCCAAGCAGAGAAAGATTGTAGCCATCCAGTATCGCTGGAGCGGCAGCCAGCACCAGAAACAGTGCAGCCATGAAGGGCAAAGTGAACTTTTTCATGTTACGCCTCCTCCAGGGCACGGGATTTCATCACCACAATGCCTTTGGGTTTCCATTGCAGGAAGGCCACCACCCCAGCAAGCAGCAGCACCTTGGCAAAAGAGACACTGGTGAAGGTCTGCAGCCCTGCAGAGAACAGGCCCACCACGAATGAGGCGATGGTGGTTCCCGCCAGACTGCCCAGACCGCCCAGAATCACCACCAGGAAGGCGTCCACAATGTAACTCTGCCCAACGGTGGGGGTCACTGGTGAAATCAGGGCCAGTGCGGCTCCCCCCAGCCCGGCGAGGCCTGCGCCAATGGCGAACACGGTCATGTCAATCAGGCGGGTGTTGACCCCCAGGGTGGAGGCCACTTCACGGTTCTGGTTGACGGCCCGCACCAGCATGCCCAGTCTGGTTTTGTTGATGAGGAGCAGCAGGCCACCCAGAATCAGCAGGGCCAGCACAATCACAAAAATCCGCACGTGGGGGATGGTCAGGCCAGAAAGGGCACCGGAAAAGTTGATCGCCCCACTCAGCCATGCAGGGGCGGTCACTTCCACACCGGTTGGGCCAAAGATCTGGCGTGCTGCCTGTTGCAGAATGAGGCTGAGCCCCCAGGTGGCCAGCAAGGTGTCCAGGGGTCTGCCGTAAAGCCTGCGAATCAGGGTGCTTTCCAGAAGTGCTCCCAGCAGGAAAGTCCCCACAAAAGCCAGAGGCAGGGCAAGCCAGAGGGAGGCTCCACTGGGGATGATCTGGTGGGCCAGAAAAGCGAGGTATCCACCGATCATGATGAATTCGCCGTGTGCCATGTTGATCACGCGCATCAGCCCGAAACTGAGCGCCAGACCGAGGGCCGCAATCAACAGGATCGAGCCGACGCTCACCCCATTGAAAAGCTGTCCCAGAAAAAGTGCGGTGTCTCCCATAAGAACTCCTTAGAAGGTCAGGGGCTTCTAGCGTTTTACCCGCCCGGTGCTTTGCAGGCACCTGGACGGGTGAAAACCTGAGGGGCAAGGCCCCTTGAAAGTCAGGGTTTGCAGGTCTTGCCAGGGAAGGCCAGTGCGTCGTAAGGCTCGGGTTTCAGGTTCTTCTTGCTGTCCCAGAGGATCTTGAACTGACCGTCTGCTTTGAGCTGGCCCACGTAGGCGGTCTGGTAGAGGCTCTGGTTCGCATCGAACTTGATCTTGCCCATGGGGGTGTTGATTTCTTTGAGGGTCACCGCAGCTTTGCGGACCTTGTCGGGCTCAAAGCTCCTGGCTTTTTCTACAGCAGCTTTCCAGACGTACACGTCCACGTAACCGTGAATCATGGGATCGGTGATGAGCTGGTCCTTGCCGTACTTGGCAGCGTAAGCCTTGATGAAGGCCTTGTTGCTGGCATTGGGGAGGCTCATGAAGTAATTCCAGGCAGCGTAACTGCCTTCGAGCAGCTTCGGACCGATGGCCTTGGCTTCCTGCTCTGCGATGGAGAAACTCATCACAGGGTAGTCCTTGGCGGTGAGTCCTGCAGCGGCGAGTTGCTTGAAGAAGGCCACGTTGGAATCCCCGTTGATGGTGTTGAAGATGATGGCCGGTCCGCCCGCCTTGATCTTGTTGATCACGCTGGAGAAGTCCGTTCCGCCGAGGGGCACGTATTCTTCACCGGTCAGGGTGAGTTTGTCATTCTCGATGTGCTTTTTGACAATCAGGTTGGCGGTTCTGGGGAACACATAGTCAGAGCCGACCAGGAAGTACTTCTTGTACCCTTTTTCCACGGCCCAGTCGAAGGCAGGCAGAATCTGCTGGTTGGGCTGTGCACCGGAGTACATGATGTTGGGGCTGCACTCGTTGCCCTCGAACTGTACGGGGTACCACAGCAGGTTGTCGAGGCGCTCAAACACTGGAAGCATGGCCTTGCGGGAGGCACTGGTCCAGCCCCCGAACACGGTGGAGACCTTGTCCTGCTCAATCAGCTTCTGGGCCTTCTGTGCGAAGGTGGCAGGCTCACTGGCCCCGTCTTCGATAACGGAAGCAATCTTCTTGCCCATCACGCCGCCCTTTTTGTTGATCTCCTCAATGGCAAGCAGGGTGGCGTTCTTCACGGTGATCTCACTGATCGCCATGGTTCCGGTGAGGGAGTGGAGCACACCCACTTTCACGTCTTCTGCCTGGGCTCCTGCGAGCAGACCCACACTGAGACTGATGATGGCAGACCCAGCAACTTTATGCAGCAATCCCCGGCTTTGTTTTGCGAAAAAATGCATGTACCAACCCCCTGGTGCGATATTATGCAGACTTCTGTCTACGCCTGCAGTATAGGGAGGCTTCCGTAATCTTGTCAACAAATTTTTTCTGAAACAGCAAATTTTATCGAAACATCACATATATCGCACACTTTTTTCCTTTGCAGAACGTATGACTTTTTGATCTATACAGGGACTAAATTGAGTTCAAAGAAAATAAATTTGCCATTCCACAAAATCTATGCTTAAATATACCTTGGAAGAGTATCCGAAGGAAAAAGCAAAAAAATACACCCAGAGTGGCGTCTGGGTCTGTGTTGTTTCTACCCGCTGATCAAGCAGGCACCTTGAGCTTTGAGCTTGATTCTCCTCTTTTGCTGACAGCTGATGACGAGCATTGTCTGTCCACCTCCAGACCCATGTCCCATTTCAACGGTGTCCTCAACTCCCCGCAAACTTTCTAAGCAAAACCTCCTATAGAATGTTGTCCATGCTGATTTACCAGATTCAAGGCACTTTGGATGACCTCGATGCCCAGCTTCCGGCCCTGTGGGACGCTGGTTGCACCGGAATGCAGGAAGTGAACGGAACCGTTCAAGCTTATTTTGAGACCCGGGTGGAAGTTCCTCTCACGGGTGAATGGGTGGTTGCAGATGACACCGACTGGCTCGAAAAATGGAAAGCCGACCTGAAGCCAGTGACCGTGGGACGCATCACTGTGGTTCCCACCTGGTTGCAGGGTGAAGCTCCAGTGGACAGCATCCCCCTGATCATTGACCCTGGCATGGCTTTTGGAACCGGGCACCACACCACCACCCAGTTCGCCATGGACGCCCTGCAGCGTCTGGATCTCCCTGGAAAGAAGGTGCTCGATGTGGGTGCAGGCACAGGATTGCTGGCCCTGGTGGCAGGCAAACTCGGCGCCCATGCCAGTGGCGTGGACCTCGACCCCATCACCGTTCCGATTGCCCGGGAGAACGCCCAGATCAACGGCCTGAATGTGCCCTTTTACCAGGGGGTCCTTTCGGATGTGCTGGATCAGGGACCGTGGGATGTGCTGGTCTGCAACCTTTTCGCGGAACTGCATGATGCCCTGATGGGTGAGTATCTGGAAGCCCTGGTGCCCGGAGGTGACCTGATCATGACCGGCATCCTGGTGGACCGCATGCACCTTGTTGAAAACGCACTGGAACGCGAAGGTTTCACCCTGGTCAGCAGTGAGACCGAGGGAGAATGGGCACTCATCCTGGCCAGAAGTCCATCATGAAAGTCTTTGAGAAGCGATTCAGGGTGGAAGCCCTTACGGACACCATCGAAATGGACGGTCCTGAAGTCCAGCACATGCGGGTCCTCAGGCTGAAAGCAGGAGATGAAATTCACCTCTTTGATGGAACAGGCTGGGAAGCCCGTGCCCGCATTGAAGATCTGGATGCCTTCACCGTCACCATGATCGTGCTGGAAAGGTTCCAGAACGATCTGGAGTTGCCACAACCCGTCACCCTGGCCCTGGCCCTCCTGAAAGGAGACAAGCTTGCCGATGTGGTCCGGGCCTGCACAGAACTTGGGGTGAGCCGTTTTCAATTGATCAAAACCCAGTACGCCGATGTGCCCGATCTGGGCGACAACAAACTGGTGCGCCTGCGCCGCATCGCTGAGGAGGCCAGCAAGCAGTCCAGACGGGCTGTGGTGCCAGAAGTGCTTGCACCCATCTCACTGAAACAATTGCCCTCTGTGCCTCTGGGTTTTGTGGCCCATCCTGGCACCCAGGACACGGTGCTTTCAAAGCTGTCCTGGGACGGTCAGGTGTGGTTCGCGACTGGTCCTGAAGGGGGCTTCAGTGCCAGCGAGGTCGAGCTTTTGAAACAGAAAAATTTCACACCTGTCACCCTTGGCAAACGGATTCTCCGGGCAGAGACGGCTCCGGTGGCCCTGCTGGGTGCTGTGGTCAGCACAGGGGTCTGACATGCGATGGATGCTGATGATGGTGACAGGTGTTCTGCTCACAAGCTGCACGTTTATTTCCTTTCCAGTGATTCCTGATCCTGTGTCTGTGGAACTTCCGGTGGTTCCCAAAAGCGAAGGGCTCATCCTTCAGGACAAGACCCTGAGCCTGAAAGTCTCCATTCCTTCAGGGGAAGGCTTTGTGGGGGTCATCTGGTACCAGCAGGACAGGGAACTTGGCCGGGAGAGCATCTACATCGATGAGAAACTGCCTGAGGTCACCTTCAAACAGACGGTGGACCCTGCCCGGCCACACCGTGTGGTGCTGCTGTACCAGAAGAAAATCATCAGACAATACGAATACACGCCTCCGAAAGTGGAAGAGCCTGAAAAACCTGCATCTGGTCCCGATGTGCCAAAAGACAAAGGAGAGGAAGGTGCAGGCACACCGTCCACTCCCCCTGGAGATCCACCGACAGATCCACCGGCAACCGGGGAACCGCCATCCGAGGAGCAACCCACAAACCCTGGTCCTGGGGAGGAGAATCCTGCTGGACCCGGAGGGGCAGAGCCCAGCGAACCCGGTGATGCTCCTGCAGGTCCGGGCACAGACCAGCCCACCGATCCTGGAGTCCCTGGTGAAAATGCACCCTGAAGTTGTGGCCCTGGTGGAGTGGGAAAAAGGGACCCGAAAGCGTTTCCGGTTTGAAGGGGGGCAAGTGGTTTTTTATCGGGAAGATGCCCGCCCTGCCCCCTGCAACTATGGCTGCATTCCTGCCCTCATGAACCCTGCCGATGGTGCAGAAGTTGATGTGATCTGGCTGGATGAACCCCTGCCTGTGGGCTGGGCTGGTCCCATCGAAATCTCCGGCCTCCTTCATCTGATAGATCAGGACCATAAGGTGCTCACAGGAGACCTCAGGAACATTCAGCCTGTGCTGGACTGGTTCCCTCCAGAGCGTGGTGCACAGCTTCGCTCCAGACAGCACGCACTGGACTGGCTCAAATCCTTGACGCCTGCACCACCATCACATGGCTCTCTGCAGTAAAAGGATCTCCCGAAAAAGACCCGGAGAACTGGGCTTGAAGACCCACCGAGAGCAACATCCATTCCAGTTCATAACGGGTGTAGTAACGCTGAATCAGGCTGTGGTGCTCTCTCCTGAGGGTGCCTGCCTGATCGGTGGTGTCCACAAAATACTGGGTGGTCGCCAGTTGTTTGACAGGGTCAATGCGCTGCATCACGAAGACGTCCCGACGGAATTCCGGGGTGATGAAGGTCTCTCCTTCATGCCTCAGGACACCCTGCAACCCAAAATTGGGCACATACACATCAAAAGCCAGGGTGCCCCCCGGCGCAAGGTGCTTCACAATCGAATCCAGGGCTTTTTTCTGGTCCTTTGGGGTATAAAGGTGCATCAGGGCATTGAAGGGAGCAATGATCAGGTCAAAGGTGTCTGACAGGTCAAAGTCCCGCATGTCTCCCTGCACCCACTGGACCTCCACCCCTTCTTGCTGGGCGTAAAAGCGGGCATAATCCAGCATTCCTGAACTGAGTTCCAGAGCCGTGACAGCATGGCCTCTGCGGGCCAGGGGAATGGTCACCCGGCCACCTCCCGCCCCAAGTTCCAGCACCTTTCCATGGATGCGGTCGGCCATTCTGGCGTAATGGTGGATGTCGTCGTAATAACCAGCGTATTGCTGCTGGTAAAGGTCTGCCAGTGGGGTGTAGTCCATGCTTAAACGGTTTGCTGTTCGCGTTTTTTGGTTTTCTTGCCGTACCGTTCAAGCAGGGTGTCCCGGTCAATGTAAATCAGGCGTGCGGTGTTGTTTTTCCACTGCCCGGTGTACACAAAGCGGATCAGGTTGAACCCGAAGTACAGAAAGGGGTTGCCTTTGCTCCGGGGCAGATCGGCATACTGGAAACCGAGTTCCTCACCGATCTTGTCCATCAGGCTCAGGCCAAAAAACACCTGGATGTTGCGGTATTTGGGGTTGCCGTCAATCTCTCTGGCCAGATCCTGCATGGAGCGGCGCACCATCTTCAGGGCGGAGAATTTATTGTGGCGGGCCACTTTCACCATGCGGCGGTTGTGCAGGTGAAGTTCACCCTGTATGGAGTTGTTTTCCACGATCTCGCCACTTGACAGCATGATGCTCTCTCCAGGGAAAGGGGCCAGACCGATCCGGTACAGACCATGTGCAGGACGGGTCAGGGCATCGATGCCGTGATTGCGGTCATACATGCGGTCATACCACGCCAGCAGCCTTTCCCAGGTGCTCTTGATGGTTCCGGTGCGCAGCCCTTGCAGGCCAGAGAGCGGCTTGCAGCTGTAACCGAAGGTTTTGAGGTCCTGCAAAAGAGCAGGCAGCATCTCAATGACTTTTTCGGAACCCCAACGGGCATCGTGCAACAGCACCACCGCACCAAAATCCAGTTCAGTGAGGATGCGTTCACGGACCTGTTCACTGCTGACCTGCTGCAACCATTCTCCGGCAGCAATGGTCCAGTGGACGGGTTTGAGACCCAGTTCTTTTTCGGCCCAGATGGTGCCCCAGCCGTAAACGCCATGGGGAGGTCTGAAAATGTGGGGTTTGATGCCCAGCACACGTTCATACACCTGCATGGATCTCTTCAGATCTGCTTTCACCTGCCAGGGCGAAAGCATCAGGTGGTTCACATGGTGGTGGCCGTGAAGCCCAACTTCATGCCCTTCTTCCAGCACCCTGCGGGCCAGTTCAGGGTGCTTTTCCATCTGGCTGCCCAGCATGAAAAAGGTGGCCTTGATTCCCCTTTCGCGCAGGATGTCCAGCACCCGGGGGGTGGTTTCTGGGTCAGGTCCATCATCAAAAGTGAGGGCCACTTCTGGAACTGCACTGTCTCCTTCTCTGAGCACATGGTGGTTGAATGTGCGTTTGAGGAGCATGGGAACGCCAATCCATGCGGCCAGAAAAAACAATGAAGTGAGCAGTACAGGTTGCTTCCGTTTCACGAGACTCTCCTGATCAGGCGCCAGCCTACGAGGGTAAAAAAGACATTTGCAAACCACAGGCCAATCTCAGGGGGAATCAAACCAGCACTGGCAAATGCCCGCCCGAGCAGTAACGTTAGGTAGTACACTACCACGATCAGAACGGAAACCCCTAGGGACACTCCGGTGCCCCTGCCGTACCGGATGGCCAGTGGCATGCTGATGAGGGCCAGCACAAGGTTGGCAAAGGGAATGGCCAGCTTTCCGTGCAGTTCCATGCGTGCAGCATAACGATCGGCAGCCGTGATGACCTTGCCTCTGTCTCCTGGAACATGGGCACCATAGGCGGTGTTCCACAGGTCACTGATCGAGGTGGTTTCGGCAGCAAATCCATCTGCGAAACGGGCAATGGTCTCATTGCGGGAAATGCCAGTCTTGATGGTCAGGAGTGCATCTTTTTGCTCTGGAATGTTGCTGCTGAAGACATCACCGACCCTCTGGGCAAGCTGTTCAGGCGTCACATCCTGCAGTTGCTGGATGGCAGGAAAGTCCACAGCATAGCCTTCAAAACCCTTCAAAGAGAGGTTGAACCCATCAAACCTGCCGCTCTCTGCGAAGTACACCCGGGCTTCCTTGCCTGCCCAGGAGACCAGACGCAGATCCAGCATGGTGTCGGTGGCAGAGTTGTAATCTGCAAAATACACTTCCAGTCCGTTGCCCAGGGCCAGGGTGGTGCCTTTCAGGCGACTCAGGCCCTGTGGGGTGGAAGGAAGGTCCTCATACCACATGGTGCGGGCCTCCAGGTTGGCCCTGGGAGCCACATACTCACTGACCACCAGACTGGTGAGGGACACGAGGGTGGCCACCAGGACCACCGGTTTTGAAATCCATGCAAAAGAGATGCCACCGCTTTGCATCGCAATGATTTCCCGTTCGGTGTTCATGCGGCCAAACGCCAGCACGGTCATCAGCACCACGGCCATCGGGGCCACCTTCACAAAACTGTCCGGAACCTGCATGCCCAGCCAGATGAAGATTTTGATCAGTGGAACGCCATCGAGGTACTGGGACCCCACAAAAAAGTAACCGAACAGGATCACTGCGGTGTACAGCACGATCCCCAGCATGAGTGGGGGCAGAATCTCTGCATAGATGTATTTCCTGAGACGCATGTTTGGGGTACCTACCTGTAAGCTTTGGGGTTCTTGTTGAAGAGATCACTGAAGTTCTTGAAGAGCAGCCTGGACCACCCATCCTGGAGACGCCGCCCTGAGGTGTGCATCAGGGCCTCGGGAACATATCTGACACTGCCTCGCCGCATCAGTTTGTACCCCAGAATCACATCTTCACGGGTGTAACTGAGGGGATACCCTCCCACTTCAAGAGCGGGCTTGCGGTGAAATCCCATGTTGCTTCCTGCAAGATTGGGGCGTCCTGCCATGCGAGAAAGCTGCAAAAATGCTTTATAGCCGTACTCACTGAACCAGGCGTCCGCTTCAGGAACCCCATAGAACCTCAGCGGTCCGTACACAGCGATGGCCTCCTGCAGGGCATCTGCCATGTGTTTTACCCATGTGCTCTGGGGAAGGCAATCTGCATCTGTGGTGAGAACCACGTCTCCGGTGGCAGCTTCCAGCCCGGCCTGTCTGGCACTGCCCACCCCAGCGCGGACACAACGCACCACACTCACCCCGTAACTGCGGGCAATGGCAGCAGTGTGGTCTGTGCTGTTGTTGTCTACAATGATGACTTCATCCGGCTCCTGTGTTTGTTGTTTGAGAGCCGTCAGTAGATTTCCCAGCAATTTCTCTTCGTTGTAGGCGGGTACGATGACACTGATCTTCATTGGTGGTGTGACGGGGTCCTCATTCCTTCCATCTAGCTAGTATACATAGGGTCTCTTTGTGAACAGCAGAGACAAATGAAACCACTGTAGCAGAATGCTCATGTTACTGGTGCTTGTGGTTCCTCCCTGTCTTTGCGAAAACGCTCCTGCATCTTGCTGACCGCAATTCCCATGGCAAAGTGGTACACTTCTCCGAAATGGGGACCCGGAACACCTGTGGGCAGGTCCACCAGACTGAGGGTCAGGTAGGCAGCACACAGACCTGCCAGCAGGCTGTCTTTGCTTTTCCAGCTGGCATATGCAGTATAAGCAGTCAGCATGAGGATGCCCAGGGTCCCGATGAAACCCGTCTCGCCCAGTGCGTGCAAAACCAGATTGTGGGCAATGAATCCTGCGCTCCACAAGGGCTGCATCCAGTCGGGACAGGGTCCAAAAGGCTCCACTGGCGGGAAAAGGGCACATTTGCTGGTCCAGTGTTCCATCAGGCTCTTCTGGATGTAAGGTCCCAGCTGATAGGGTCCCACTCCGCCCATGAAGTGGCCGAGGAAGGTGGTCCAGGCGTCCCGCCAGATGTCCTCACGGCCACTGGCAAAGTCCACCCGCTGAAGCACATTGCTGTAACGCGTGAAGGGCAACATGAAAATCACCAGGCCTACCCCAATCCCGGTGATTTCTGTCCACCTCAGGGCACGGCCTTTGAGGTTGCGCAGTCCCATCACCAGGATGCCTGCCAGGGTGGCAATGATGGCTCCCCGGCTTCCGGTGGCCATCAGGGCAGCCCCCAGAAAAACCAGCATGCCGAGGCGCAACCACAGCATCCGGCGCATGCTGAGCACAATCAGAATGGCCAGCATCGCCACAATTCCCAGCGACACCGAGTAATAGATGGGGTGTTCCAGACGGAAGTTCAGCGGGTCCTGGGGATGTCTGAGCCAGGTGGTGATGAAGGCAATCAGCAGGGTGATCGCCTCACCGATCAGCAGGGGCTTCAGATAGCGGCTGCCTTTGAGGGTGTACCCCGAAACAAAGAAGGCTGTGATCCACAGGGCACGCACTGCAGCCAGAATGGCGGAAAGCCAGGGAATCGGGGTGAACAGGGCTGCGATGATCTGCGTGCCCCAGAACACCCCCAGAATCCAGCGCAGGGAGCGGTCCAGACCTGAGAGGTGCTTCAGTCCCGAAAAGGCAGCCAGATACAGGGGTATGACCACTGGCACCAGAGCAATGAGGGTCTGAAGGCGACGGTCCTGGCGTTCATCCGGCATGTGGACCTCGGGAGCGGGATTGAGACAGGGCGCGTCCATTGAGCACGACGCGATAGTACACCATGGTCAGGCCCAGAAAAAGGGCAGCCAGGAAAAAGGTGCCAGAACCCGGCAAGATGGCCCAGGCCAGACCTCCAAGGGCAGGACCCACTGCAAATCCCAGGGCTTCAAAAGTCATCAAAACAGACCAGCCCACTGCACGGTAATCTGCAGGGAGCAGTTCGATCACCACACCATTCCAGCTGGAGAGGTAGGTCCCGTAACCTGCAGCCAGTGCAACCACCGCGACCAGCAACCAGATGTAGGCATGCTGAATGAGCAGCGGCAGCGCAATGAAAGCCCCACACATCAGGGCGAGCCCCACCACCATCGCTGTGATCAGTCTGGCCTTGTGGCGCGTGGCATATGCCGTGCCGTACATTCCGGCGACAAACATCACCACCGCAGCAACAATCAGCCCCAGAAGCAAGACAGGAGACCAGCTTTTGATGCCTGCCAGATCGACAAATTTCTGCCAGACGCTGGAAAAGAGGGCTGGGATCAGCATCTGAATGAAGGCAGCTGGAATCAGCTGGCGAAGTGCCCCATAAGGAAAAGCATCTGCTGGTTCTGCTTTTGTCCAGAACTTCAGGGTGTTGGTGGTGACCCTGCGCAGGTAAGAGCGTTCCCGAATCACTTTGTCCAGGGCAGCGGTTTTCAGGTTCCAGTTGAGCAGGGCACTGAGCAGAAAAAGCCCCTGGGTCACCAGAAGGGAAGGAACAAGCCAGGAGGGATGGGTCTGAACCAGAAATCCGCCCCCGAGCATGCCCAGGGCTGTTCCCATACCAATCATCATGTTGCCGCAATTGGCCGCCAGATTTTCCTGCCCCTCTTTTGCTTGCAGGCTGCTGGTGGTCATCACCAGGGGCCACATGGGAGCCACCAGCAGCCCCCAGACGGCCGTCAGCAGGATGCCTCCCAGCATCCCCAGCGTGGGCAAGAAAAGAATGTTCAGAAAACCCAGAATCCCGGCCAGGACAAGCATTTTCCCGGTACCGAATTTGCCGTAATACTTCAGCACAAAAACCTTGGCAGCTGCATCGACAAGATAGTGCGCCGAGATCACCAGTCCAAGCTGAGCGGTGCTCAGACCCATCTGCGATGCAGCATGGGGATAGTAAGCAATGAAGAACCCGGAGCGCACCAGTTCACTGAAACCCAGGGCCAGGATCAACGGGAGAATGCGGAGGGGCTGCTGCCAGGGAACCAGCACACCTTACCTGGCCAGTGCAAAAGTGATGATCGCGCTGGCAGCCAGTTCATTGTCCACGCGAATTTCGGCTTTCATCTTGCCGATGCCGCGCCTGAAAAACTCCAGTTCTGCATGGATGTGCAACTGATCCCCTGGGATGACCTGACGTTTGAAGCGGGCTTCATCCACTCCTGCCAGAAAAGCAATCTGTCCAGGTTCACGTCCCTCTTCCAGCAGGAACACCCCGGCCTGGGCCATCGCCTCGATGAGCAGCACTCCGGGCATCACCGGGTACTGGGGAAAGTGACCATTGAAAAAGGGCTCGTTGATGGTCACGTTCTTCAGGGCATGGACCTTACCGTTGCCGAATTCCAGCACCCGATCAATCAGCAAAAAGGGATAACGGTGGGGTAAGGCCAGCAGGATGTCTTGAATGGTCTTCATCAGAACCTCGCAAAAAAGGAATTGGGGCACAAAAAGTGGGGTGCAGGGCACCCCGGACGTTCACATGAATCAACGCTTGAGGTAGGTGTCGCTGGAAACCAGAGCGTGCCTGAGCACCGGGATCATCTCCAGGGCCTGTCCGGTCCCGATGGCCACACACTGGGTGGCATTCTCGGCCACAGCCACAGGGATACCGGTGGCCTGACGCAGCAGTTCATCAAAGTTGCGCAGGAGCCCTCCCCCACCCGTGATCACAATGCCACGGTCAATGATGTCCGAGACCAGTTCGGGAGGGGTGTTTTCCAGCACACGCTTCACGCCCTCCACGATTTTCACGATGGGTTCTTGCAGGGCTTCCACGATGTCTTCGGTGTTCAGCTTGATGGTTTTGGGAAGGCCATTGATCAGGTCACGTCCGCGCACTTCTGCGGTGAGCACATCGGACTTGTTGACCACCATTGCCGCTCCGATTTTCACCTTGATGGCTTCCGCAGTGCGGTCCCCGATCATCAGGTTTTCCTTGCGGCGCACATAACGCATGATGGACTCGTCAAATTCGTTTCCGGCCACCCGCAGGGATTCAGAGACCACGATGCCCCCGAGCGAGATCACAGCAACATCGGAAGATCCACCCCCGATGTCCACCACCATGTTGCCGATGGGTTCTGCGATCTGCAGACCTGCACCAATGGCCGCAGCCAGAGGTTCTTCAATCAGGTAGGCACGCCTCGCCCCGGAGTTGTGGGCCGCACGCAGCACCGCACGTTTTTCCACCTCGGTGACTCCCGAGGGAATCCCGACCATCAGTTGCGGGCTGAAAATATTGAGAAACTTGCGCCCACCATTCACCTTGCGCAAGAACATGGAAATCATTTTTTCGGTGAGGGCGTCATCGGCAATCACGCCGTCTTTGATGGGACGCACAGCCACAATGTTGCCGGGCGTGCGGCCCAGCATGCGGTAAGCCTCTTCACCGACGGCCATCACTTCTTTGGTGTCGCGGGCCATTGCGATCACACTGGGTTCCTGCAGCACGAGCCCCCTGGATTTGGTGTAAATCAGGAAGGTGGCTGTACCCAGGTCAATTCCGATGTCTTCTGAAAACCTCAACTCGTTCCCCCTTGAAACGCTCCAGCGCCTGAAAGACCGTCCCATGTCTTTTAATGCCTGAGAGCACCTTTGGACTTGCCAGACAACGTCCTGGCCTGAAAAAAGCAGGCCTTGCGAAAGTCAGGTCATGGTGGACCGCTTTCAAACGCACTGTCTACCATCATACGCAAAAAGATGAGGGGTTTTAGCACCCCGATCTATGTGCTGTGCCTTCAAACCACACAGACCCAGCACTGCTGCACAGCACTCTGGTTTTGCAGTCTTTCAGCGGCGTGGCTTGATCCATGCGGCCAGTGCCGTGAGGAGCACGCCAGCCATCACATAAATCATGCCCCGGGTGAATGCCCCGAAGGCCGCCAGTCCCACATACCTCGCCACCTGCCCCTCCACCACTTCGAGCAGAAGCACCAGATTGGGTGCTCCGGGATTCAGGCTGGCAAAGGCTGCAAGGCTGAGCGGAAGCGTGGCCAGGGCCAGCAGGGAAAAGATCACAGTGAACAGGTAAGCGAGGAAAACCACGCGAATATTGTATGGTATTCGCGAGAAATTGCGAGGAGGTCAAAATGCCACTGCCTGCCAGAGTTCGAGTGAGCAAACTGAAAAACTGCCCCAGCGACAGCGTTTTGCGTGTCCTGAAACAATTGAGTGAACGTGCCGATGACCTGAGAAAAATTCCAGAGGTTGCGGGCAGTGTTGCCTCTGCAGGAGGTCAGGTGATTGGTTTTGCGGTGTCCCAGCCTGCCGAAGCATTCGTTTCAACCACCTGGCAGAAACGCGGCATTGAAGAGGAACTGGTGCGGGTGATCTCAGAAGCGAGTGCCCAGTAAAGTAGGGGCGAACCGATGGTTCGCCCTTGAAGCCCGCCATCATCTCGACTTTTACCCCTTCTGGGCGAGTTTCATGGGTTCAGGAAGGTTGTACACCAGAAACATTGAGGGAATCAGCATGAACACACTGACCCACAGGGCAGGCATGATGCCAAAGTGATCTGCGATTCCACCAATACCGGTGAACAGGAGTCCTGAAACCCCCCAGGAGAAGCCCATCATGATGCTGCTTGCCAGAGCGACATGGTTCGGGGCATATTCCTGTGCTGCAACCACACCCACCGGAATGGTGGCATTGGTCAGGCCTCCCACAATGAAGGTAAGGGGGTAATACCACAGGTCAGCAGGCGTGCTGTAAAAGAGCAGAATGTAGAGGGGAATCAGGCCCAGCAGACTGCTGCGCAGGACCTTCACACGCCCGTATTTGTCAGAAAGCCGCCCACCCACAATGCCTCCAATGGCACTGGCAATGGCATACACGCCCAGGGACAGTGCCACCTCGTTTTTGCCAAAGCCCCTGCTGGCCAGCAGGAATGGCAGCAGACCGTTGTACCCGATGGAAGTGAGGGAGCGCAGCACAGCCATTCCCCAGAGTTTCTGCACCGGGCCTTTAAACACACTTAAGTATTCCTTTACGGTGGCTTTCTTTTTCTGGGTGTGGATGGAAGGCACACTGAAGTAAATCCCAATCCCAATCAACAGGATCACCGGAATCATGTAAGGAAGTCCCTGCAGCCCAAGCACCACCACCAGCACAGGCCCGAGGGCCATTCCTGCGGTTCCTCCTGCACTGAAAAGACTTGCCCAGAGGCCCCGCTGATGTGAGGGGCTGTAATCGGACACGTAAGCTGAACCAGAAGGATGCAAAATCCCACTGCCAATGCCAGAAATCGCCACAAGAGCCACAAGAAGGGCAAAGGAAGGCATGTAAGGCATCAGGCACAGGCCCACCCCTGCCAGGGTGGGCCCCAAAGCCAGCATCAATCTGCGGTCAAAGCGTTCTGTGGCAACGCCCAGCACGGGTTGCAGCACACTGCTGGTCAGGGACATCACGCTGGAAAGAAAGGCCACCTGGGTGAGGGTCAGGCCAAAGATCTTCTGCAGGTCAGGCCCAAGCGGACCCAGCAAGGTTGTGAAAGCGTCCGTAAAGAAGTGGCCGAGGGTGGCAGCCACGGCAATGATCACAGCACTGGGGGCAAGGAGGGGTGGGGCGGTGCGCATTGGGCCATCATAACCCCCACATTTGTGTTGGGACGTAAGCCAAATTTCTTATTTCCAGAGCTGAAAATGCTCTCATCCGGGAGTTGAGTCCCTTCAGAAGGTATGATCTGCGTCAATCGCACTCAAAATTTTCATCCTGTCTTCAAGAAGGCATTAATTTTATCCCTCATCATGAGAGCAGAAGCATCACCAAGGAGGCACGTGTGAAACGAAACATTGCGATTCTTTCTCTGGTCACAGGTCTGGTTCTGGGCTCTACCCTGCTGCGCGACAACCTGCCCACCAGCACCGTCCAGGCGCAAAGTGCTCCCCAGATCAGCCTGAATGAGGGTCAGGCCAGACTGCAGAACGAACAGAACACCATGGACATCGTCAAGAACTACCAGGACGGTGTGGTTTATGTCGGGGTGTACGCACAGCCTGAGGAAAACGCCCTGTCTGGCAGTCCCTTTGGCGGCAACATGGACCCCTTTGAATACTTCTTTGGCAACCCCCAGCAGACCCCACAGCCCCGCAATCAGAACAATGAGCCCGAGCAAAGTGGGGTGGGCAGTGGTTTCCTGCTCGACAAAGACGGTTACATCCTGACCAATTACCACGTGGTGGCAGACTCTTCAAAGATTCGCGTCCGACTGCACCGCAGTGACAAAGAGTATGACGCCACTGTGGTGGGCAAGGCCCCTGATTACGATCTGGCACTGCTCAAGGTCGACAACCTGGACCAGAACCTTGCTGTTCCAATGAAACTGGGCAACAGTGACAACCTCGCGGTGGGCCAGAAAGCCATTGCGATGGGGGCCCCCTTTGATCTGGACTTCACCGTGACCGAAGGAATCATCTCCAACGTGGGGCGCGTGATTCCCACCGGTCAGCGAGGAATTCCCCAGAAAGCCATCCAGACCGATGCGGCCATCAACCCTGGCAACTCGGGAGGACCGCTGCTGAACTCCAGTGGTGAGGTGATCGGCATCAACACCCAGATCCTTTCTCCATCTGGAGGCCAGAACGCCGGGATTGGTTTTGCCATTCCCATCAATGTGGCAAAAAACATCCTTCCTCAGCTGAAAGCTGGAAAAACTGTCAGTGGACCGCGCATTGGCATCAGTGGTCTGCCACTGGCCGGATACCCCCTCAACCAGCTCCGCCAGGACCTGATCGACCAGTACAAGCTGCCCAAACAGGGTGTGCTGGTGCAGGAAGTCACCAAAGGATCTCCAGCCGACAAAGCTGGCATCAAGGCAGGAACCAGATCCTTCAGAACTGGGATACCTCAGGTGCCCACCATTGTGCTCGGGGGGGACGTGATCACCACCGTCAATGGCAAGAAAGTGGAATCCAGTCTGGACATTGCCAATGAACTCTTCAGCAAACAAAATGGGGACAAAGTTCAATTGGGCGTGCTGCGCGATGGCAAGACCATCAATGTGGATGTCACCCTTTCCACCTTTGAAGACACCCAGCAGTAAATCACAACGTCAACGGACTGCCCTCCCTCCAGAGGGTGGTCTGTTTTCATGCAACGGAGGCCGTTCTGAAACCAAATCGGTATAGTGAAGAGGCATGTTCGGTCCCCTGAGCCTCCTTGCCACAGACGCCCTGCAATTTGTGATGCTGGTTCTGGGCATCTGCCTGGGACTGGTCACCCACAATTATGTTCAGGCCAGGCTTGCCGTGAAACTGGGAAACCACACCCCAAAAGCATTTCTGACTTTTGATCCTTTCATCCATCTGAATCTGTTTTCACTGGTGCTGTATCTGCTTCTGGGTCTGTGTACCCCACGTGGCATCCCTCTTGGAGAGCACCACGAAAAACACCGCCATGAAATCTGGATCTGGCTGTCCGGTCCTGTGGTTCTGCTTCTGGTGGCCCTGTTTTTGCTGTTGTTGATCCGGCTTCAACAGGTGCTTGCCCCCGCACTGGACCCTGCAGGACACGGGCTTGCTCTGGCCAGTCTGGGCCTGGTGGTGCATGCCATCATTTTCCTGATGCCCCTTCCAGAACTCGATGGTGGACGTGCCCTGCTGTCCGTGACCCGGGGAAGGTTCAGGCAGTTTCTGATCCGCATGTGGCGTCTCGGGGTGCTTTTCACCTACCTGATGTTTTTTCTTTTTGTTTATTTTGGGGCCACCAACCAGCTTGCTGCTCCTGTCTATGGTCTGCTGAGGGGATGGGTCAACCTGCTGCCTTTGTGAAACCCAATCCAGTCAGGTTCCAGGGACAGATGCAAATTACCAATCTTCATCTCTGGCCCCTGTAGAATACAAGCCATGTTTACTGGCGGAATTCTATCTTTGCTCGCCCAGGGCGAATATGTGGCTTTCATCCTGGTGGTGGCTGCCATCATGATGTCGTTTATCATTCACGAGTGGGGGCATGCCTACGCAGCCGTTCTGGAAGGGGACCAAACCCCGCGTTTTGATGGTCGCCTCACCCTCAACCCGGCGAAACACATTGATCCTTTCGGATTTCTGCTGATTCTGCTGGTGGGCTTTGGCTGGGCGAAACCGGTCATCACCAACCCCAGCCGTTACAAACACAAATGGGGTGATCTGTTTGTGTCGAGTGCCGGGATCATCATGAACCTGATCCTGGCCCTGATCTGCCTGATTCTGCTGCGCATTGTGCTCAGCTCTGGTGTGGGTGGGGAATTCATGCAGACTCTGGTGCAGGCGCTGACCATGATTGCTTACATGAATGTCAGTCTGGCCATCTTCAATGCCATTCCCATTCCTCCCCTGGACGGCAGCCACATTCTGCTGAACCTGCTTCCCAGAAACATGCAGTTCCAGTGGAGGCAGGCGATGTACTCCTACAACAACACCTTTCTGCTGCTGATCGCCCTGATGCTGAACTATTACGTGCTCGGGAACCCTCTGGGCAAGCTGATTTATGCTGCTTTCAGGGGTCTTGCAACTCTGGTGGGCGTCTGAATCAGGTTGTTCATACCCCTCTTGCCAACAGAAGGGTCGGACATGTTAATCTGAGTCAGTGAGTCTCAAGCGCCCCCGACTGGCATACACCAAAGGGGTGAAGACTACCCCGCGCCTGAGGCATTACATTTCCGGCACATCACACAAATAGAGTGATTGCGAGGCACACGTGAGTGCCTCGCTTTGTCGTGAGGAGAGCCATGCAGAAACTGGACATGAGGTACGAAGGGAAAGCCAAGCGCGTCTACGCCACCGAGGACAAGGATCTCTTTGTTGTCGAGTACAAAGATGACGCAACCGCTTTCAACGCACAGAAACGCGGCACCATCGGGCAGAAGGGTGTGGTCAACAACGCCATCACCGCCATTCTGTTTCCCCAGATTGCCGACCACGGGGTGCCCACCCACTTCGTGGAAAAACTTTCCGACCGGGAGCAACTCGTCAAAGCCGTCACCATCGTGCCTGTTGAGGTCGTGGTGCGCAACGTTGCAGCCGGAAGCTTCTCCAAGAGACTGGGCATCGATGAAGGCACCCTGCTCTCTCAGCCGATTGTGGAGTACTACTACAAGTCGGATGCACTGGGTGACCCCCTGATCAACACGGACACCGCTGTTGCACTGGGCTGGGCCACGCTCGATGACCTGAGCACCATCAAGGATTACGCCCTGAAGGTCAATCAATTCCTGAAAGACTTCTTCCTGAAGCGCGGCATCAAGCTGATCGACTTCAAGCTGGAGTTCGGGAAACTCTCAAGTGGCGAAATCGTGCTGGCAGATGAGATCTCACCGGACACCTGCCGTTTCTGGGATGCCAGGACCAACGAGAAAATGGACAAAGACCGTTTCCGTCGCGACCTTGGCAATGTGGAAGAAGCTTACCTCGAAATGCTGCGCCGTGTGGAGGCCCAATGAAGTACCTCGCGAAAGTTTACGTCACCCTGAAAAAATCCATCCTCGACCCCCAGGGTCGCACCGTGGAGCGTTCCCTGCACAACCAGGGTTACGCCAGCGTTCTGAATGCCCGCGTGGGCAAATACATCGAACTGACCTTTGAAGGGGAACGTTCGAAGATCGAGACCGAACTGAAAGACATCGCCGAAAACATCCTCTCCAACCCTGTGATGGAGAGCGTGCACTGGGATCTCGAGCAGGTCGAGCAGGCCGAGCAGGTTCACTGAAGATGAAGACTGCAGTGATTCAATTCCCCGGTTCCAACTGCGACATGGACGCCGTTCATGCTGCAGGAACCGTGATTGGACAGCAGGCCGTTCCCGTCTGGCACACCGAGACCCACCTTGAGGGCTTTGACGCGATTCTGGTGCCCGGTGGCTTCTCTTACGGGGACCACCTGCGCAGTGGGGCCATTGCGGCCCACAGTCCTGTCATGAAGGAAGTCAAGCGTCTGGCCGAAAAAGGGGTGCCCGTGATCGGCATCTGCAACGGCTTCCAGATCCTGACCGAAGCAGGCCTCTTGCCCGGTGCGCTGGGCCGCAACAACAGCCTGCACTTCCTTTGCCACGACGTGCACCTGCGCGTCGAGACCACCAACTCCCCCTTCACGAACCAGTACCAGAAGGGCCAGATCATCAAGATCCCCATCGCCCACAACGAAGGCAGCTACTACGCCGATGCAGAAACCCTGAGCCGCCTGGAAGGGGAAGGTCTGGTGGCTTTCCGTTACGTGACCCCTGAGGGCAACGAAGTGCTGGAAGGCAACCCCAACGGGGCCGTTAACAACATTGCAGGCATCCTGAACGAGAAGCGCAACGTGCTGGGCATGATGCCTCACCCCGAACGCTCCGTGGAGAAACTGCTGGGCAGCACCGACGGTCTGGCCGTCTTTGAAAGCCTGCTGGAGCACGTTGCAGGAGGTGTGAAATGACCCTCGTGAAAGACCTGCGCGATCAGGCCGCCACTTTTGGCCTGACCGTTGAAGAATTTGACAACCTGGAATCCCGCACGAAGCGCCCGGTGAACGCACTGGAAGCCGCCATCGTGGGAGCCATGTGGTCCGAGCACTGCGGCTACAAAAACAGCCGTCCCCTCTTCAAAGTTTTCCCCACCACCGGTCCCCAGGTGCTGCAAGGCCCCGGCGAGAACGCTGGTGTTGTGGACATCGGTGAGGGTTACGCTGTGGCCTTCAAGATGGAATCCCACAACCACCCCTCCGCTGTGGAACCCGTTCAGGGTGCTGCAACCGGTGTGGGCGGCATTCTGCGCGACATCTTCGCCATGGGAGCCCGTCCTTTCGCGGTGCTGGACTCCCTGCGTTTCGGTGACCTGAACAGCAAGCGCACCCAGTTCCTGGTGCACGGGGTTGTTGAGGGGATCTCCCACTACGGCAATGCCATTGGTGTGCCCACCGTGGGGGGCGAAGTGACCTTCCACCCCTCCTATCAGGAAAACCCCCTGGTCAACGTGATGGCCCTCGGCCTGATGAAGCACGAGGACCTCGCCAAGGGCACCATGGGCGCCGTGGGCAACAAGATCATCTATGTCGGGTCCAAGACCGGACGCGATGGTCTGGGTGGAGCCGTTTTCGCTTCCGCCGACCTGTCTGACGCTTCCAGTGAAGACCGTCCTGCCGTACAGGTGGGCGATCCCTTCATGGAGAAACTGCTCCTGGAAGCCACCATCGAGGCCATTCATGCGGGTCTGGTGGCAGGCGTGCAGGACATGGGTGCAGCGGGTCTGGTCTCCTCCACCTGTGAAATGGCCTACCGGGCCAAACTCGGCGTGAACATCTACCTCGACAAGGTTCCCACCCGTGAAGAGGGCATGGTTCCCATGGAACTGGTGCTTTCCGAGTCCCAGGAACGCATGGTGCTCGTTCCCGTTCCTGGCAAAGAGCAAGAACTCTTTGACCTGCTTTCCAAGTGGGAACTGGACGTGGTGGAAATCGGGGAAGTGGCCGAACACGACACCTACCGCCTGTACTGGCACGGTGAAGTGGTGTGCGACCTGCCCGTGGACCTGCTCAACGAGGCCCCCACATACACCCGTGAAGGGGTCGAATCCGAAGAGATCAAGGCCAAGCGCGAAAAAGACCTCTCAGGCGTTGCTGTACCTGAGAACCTCGAGGAAGTGCTCCTGACCCTGCTGTCTCACCCCAGCATTGCTTCCAAGCGGGCCATCTTCGAGCGTTACGACCATCAGGTCATGACCAACACCGTGGTGGTCCCTGGTGCTGCCGATGCTGCCGTGCTGCGCATCAAAGGCACCTCCAAGGGTGTGGCCGCCTCCAGCGACTGCAACCCCCGCTTTGTGTACCTTGATCCTTATGTCGGAGCTGCAAGTGCCGTGGCAGAAGCCGCCCGCAACGTGGCCTGCGTGGGCGCAACCCCCCTGGCGATCACCGACAACCTGAACTTCGGGAACCCCCACCGTCCTGAGGTGTATTTCCAGCTGGTTCAGGCCACCAAGGGCATTGCAGACGCCTGCCGCGCTCTGAACACCCCCGTGACCGGCGGCAACGTCAGTCTGTACAACCAGTACAACGAGGAAGGCCGCACTGTCGCCATCCACCCCACCCCCACCATCGGGCTGGTCGGTGTGCTGCCAGACGTGACCAAGAACGCCACCATGAAGTTCCAGAGCCAGGCCCAGAGCGTCTACCTGCTCGGCAACCTCACCGACGAAATTGGAGCCAGCCAGTACCTGGAAACCATTCACGGTCTGGAAGCTGGACAGGTGCCTGTGCTAAACCTTGATCTGGAAAAACGCGTTCAGCAGGGCATCATCGAACTGATCCGCAGTGACCTGACCCGCACCGCCCACGACACCTCTGAAGGTGGACTGGCCATTGCTCTGGCAGAAATGGTCATTGCTGGACAGGTTGGGGCCACCATCCAGATCGACAGCGACCTGAGGTCCGACGCGATCCTGTTCGGAGAAGCCCAGAGCCGCATCATCACCGCTGTCCCTGTCGGCAAAGAGGAAGCAGCTGAGAAACTCCTTAAGGACCTGAATGTTCCCTTCACCCGCATTGGCTTTGTGGGCGGTGATAAACTGGCAATCAGTCTGTCCAAACAAGGGCAGCACCTGTCGCTGGACATCCCGACGCTGACCAAGGCGTTTGAAGAACCCATCAGAGCAGTTCTCGGTTAAACCCCTGAAGAGAGGGCGAGGCACGCCTCGCCCCTACAAGGTTTTGGGAAACCAGATCTCAGCAGCACCCACCCCCACCCTCCCCCTTTAAAATCCCCTTACAACCCCCGATAAGAAAACGGACAGGGGGACGGGGGTACACTTCAGGTGACACCATGCTATTCGATGATTTCGATAAACCCAGAGAGGAATGCGGCGTTTTCGGCATTTACTCCCCCAGACCGCTGAATGTCGCGTGGCTTTCTTACCTGGGCATGTTTGCCCTGCAACACCGTGGGCAAGAGGCCGCCGGGATGTGCGTCTCCAACGGAGAGGACTTCCTGGTTGAAAAGGACCTCGGGCTGGTCACACAGGTCTTCGATGAGACCCGCCTCCAGAAGATGAACCTCGATGGGGCCAACATTGCGATTGGTCACGTCCGGTACTCCACCACTGGCTCAAATCTGCGCTTCAACGCACAGCCCCTCACCGTGCGTTCCAACAAGGGGATTCTGGGGATTGCCCACAACGGCAACTTCGTGAATGCCCGCGAAATCCGGCAACTGATGCTCAATGAAGGGGTGATCTTCCAGACCACCAACGACACCGAGGTCATGATCAACCGGATTGCCAAGTACGCCAATTTAGACCTGGTGGATGCCACCGCTCGCGTCATGCAGGAAATGCGTGGCGGGTTCGCCGTGGTGATCATGAACCGCAAGATGCTGATCGGTCTGCGTGACCCCAACGGGGTGCGTCCCCTCTGCATCGGGCAGCGTGAAGACGGTGCCTACGTGTTCGCCAGTGAAACCGTTGCCCTGTACGCTGTCAACGCCACCTTCATCCGTGACGTGAAGCCCGGAGAACTGGTGTGGGCCGATGAGAACGGTCTGCACTCCCTGGAAGTCATTCCCTCTGTGCCCACCCCCTGCGCCTTCGAGTGGATTTACTTCGCCCGTGCAGACGCCAGTGTGGATGGTGTGAGCACCCACGAGGCCCGCATCCGCATGGGTCAGGAACTGGCCAAAGAGCAACCTGTCGAGGCTGACATTGTGGTTCCTGTGCCAGACTCTGGCATTGGTGCAGCCATCGGGTACTCCCGTGAGAGTGGCATTCCTTTTGACTACGGACTTTACAAGAACCCTTACGCTGGACGCAGCTTCATTGCGCCCACCCAGGAAGCCCGTGAACTGAAGGTCAAAATGAAGCTCTCCCCCACCGCTGCCGTCAAAGGCAAACGTGTGGTCCTGATTGATGACAGCATCGTGCGTGGCACCACCAGCCGCCAGATTGTGCAACTCCTGCGCGACGCTGGAGCCACCGAAGTGCACTTCCGGGTGTCCAGTCCACCCATCACCCACCCCTGCTACTACGGCATCGACACCGCAGCACGCAAGGAACTGGTGGCCAGCACCCACACTGTGGAAGAAATCCGCCAGATGATCGGGGCCGACACCCTGGCCTTCATCTCGGAGGATGGCATCAAGAGCGCTGTGAGCGGCCCTGGCCTGTGCCTTGCCTGCTTCAATGGAAAATATCCAGCGGGAGTGCCGTTGGAGAATGATGTGAACAAACACGCGCTGGAAGTGTAAGAACCAGCAGGTGCACGAGGCAGAAACATCTCTGCCTCGTTTTTTGTGTCCTTAACCATCGCTCACTCAAACCCTGAACTTTTTACTTTTCTCGTCTCTCGCCAGAGGCATCTCCCCTACTTTCTGACCAGCAATCCTCCTGACTCCAAAAAAATTGTGCACGATACAATGAAGATCAGGCCCATCTTCAGCACATCGGTTGATTTTCCTCTGGATCACCTTTTCCAGAGGTGTTCGTGTCATGGAGTGAAATATGATTCAACGCGATTTCAGAACGCCAACCACCCAGAAACCCAGAGCCAGATCAAGAATGCATGTGGTGTCCCTGATGGTCTTCCTGGGTCTCAGCAGTGCTTATGCATGGAAACCCAACACCCACGTCTACCTCGCAGAGGAGGTCATGAAAGACGCCATTCCAGATGGTCAGGTCACCATCTGCAGAACGAATTTCGTGACCCATGAGATCACCCAGAACTGCAGCAATTATCAGGTGGACCCTGAGATTCTGCAGGCCATTCGCTCTTACCCCCAGCAGTTCCGGGCAGGGGTGCTCGGGCCGGATGCCTATCCTGACATCCTGACCGGACAGCAGGTCATTCACCCGGACGAGAGCCTCCCCCACAAACCAGAGCCTCCTGGGGGGACCAACAGCTGGTTGCAGTACCTGTGGGACCGCAGCAATGCAGAGCAGGGCGGAAACCGTCTGCCTGTGCGGGCTTTCACGGTGGGTTTCCTGACCCACTCGGCAGGGGACCTGTTCGGGCACACCTTCGTGAACAATTACACCGGAGGCCCCTTCTCCATTGGTCCAAATGCAGTCAGGCATGTGGTGCTTGAGGGCTACATTGGCAAGAGAACCCCGAACATCACAGACATCTATGGTCAGCCGGTCACCGAGAACAGTTTTTCCATTGATCAGGGGGTCAGGGAGTTCATTTACCAGAACATGGTGAACGCCACTCCAGGTTCTGTGCTGCTGAACCAGCTCATGGGAGGCGGGGGCACCACGGCTTCTGTGCCCTACATCTATTCCAACATGCGAGCAGGCCTGCAACGGGACATCGACAGTTACTACGCTGCCCTGCGAGATTTTGATCGGAGGTCTGACGAGAAAGTTCGTGCGGCAGAAAATTGCAGGGCTCTGGATTTCTCCTGCAGTGCCACCCTCCTTTATGGCGAGGCAGCGGCGATTCAGCTGGAGAAAGCGGCCTTCAGGGTTGCCAATGGCCCCATCGTGACCTACAAGGAATACTGGGTGGACGACATCGATCTGGGCCTGCGTGCCTGGCCTGAACTGAGCCAGCAACTTGCCAAAGCCCTGGTCTTCAATCCCAATGGTGTGGACACCGCCCGTGCCCAGCAACTGGCCCAGACCTACGTGCAAGAGCACCTGCTTTCCATGTCAGGTGTGCCGGACTTTGTGGGCATCACCTGGGAGGTCATTGAGAAGATTCTGGATGCCCTGGTGCCCCAGTTCCTCATTGACGCGATCAATGACCTGAAACGGGACCTCCTGAACACCATGCTGCAGGCCGCCATCGGGATGACTGTGGATGACCTCAAGAAATACGTCACCAACCCTGAGCTGTATTTCGATCAGGTGATGGCGACTGGACCCAACCCCATCACCATTGACGCCTTCAACCGTCAGGAGCTGCACATCGACGAGAACGGCATGCCCAACCCCTCAAACCCCACCCGCTTTGATTACCGCCAGGTGGCTGCAGCGTACAACACCGTCACCCTGACCAAAATGCTGATGCTGGGAAGTGGGGAAATGAACCGCCTGCTTCAGGATCTGGGTTCATCCCAGAGGCTCCAGGCTCCAAACATCATGCTGGGTTTTGTCCGTTCCCTCGATGACAGCAACCAGTGGGTGGCCAACAATCCTTATCAACTGATTCTGGCAAATGACTGCAATGCCTTCAGGCAGGTGTTCATGCAGCAGTCGGGCGAAGTGGATGCCTGTGTGAACAATTGAGATGTTGTGATCTTCATGACAGGATTTCATCTCTGCTGATGAAGCCCTGTTTTGCTGAATCAACACGCCATGAAACACTGAAAGTGCAGATCAGCCAAACATCTTGAGTCCAATCCAAAAGCAGATTCTGTAAAATGGTCCTCATGATGTCTCTGTATCCCATCAAGATCAAAAAACCACAATTGACCTCTCTGCTGATTGCTTTTTCCCTGCTTCAATGTGCCCACGCTGGCAAGCAGGAATGTTATGACGCCTACCAGAGCAAAAACTACACGGTGGCCTTCAGGGAATGTCTGGGGCCTGCAGAGGCAGGTGATCGCGTGGCACAATTCAACCTGGGGTACATGCTGGCAAATGGTGCAGGGACAGAGCGAAATGCATCAGAAGCGGCCCGGTGGTACCAGAAAGCTGCAGATCAGGGCAGCACGGGAGCACAGTACAATCTGGCCCTGCTGTATGAAAACGGGCAGGGGGTGGTCAGGGATCACGCCAGAGCTGCAACCCTGTACCAGAAGCTTGCAGATCAGGGGCATACAGATGCACAGAACAACCTGGGCAACCTGTACCGCAGAGGGCTGGGTGTGCCTCAGGATGATACAAAAGCCGTGCAGCTCTTTCTGCAGGCTGCCCTGAAAGGCTCCAGGGTGGCCCAGTACAACATGGGAGACATGTACTTCTACGGCTATGGCGTGGCCCTGAGTGACACGGAAGCCCTTTACTGGTACCGCAAATCTGCAGATCAGGGATACGCAGCGGCACAGTTCAGCGTGGGCAACATGTACCTGCATGGCCGCAGTGTGGAAAAAAGCATGCCTCTGGCCATGCAGTGGTTTGAGAAAGCCGCAAAGCAGGGTTTCAAACAGGCACAGGTTCAGCTGGATGTGCTCAAAAAAGAACAGGAGAATCCCGTTGCAGAAGAGGTCACCTCTCAGGACATCGAGATTCAGCTGGTTTCTCCCAGAGAGGGCAGCACTGTAAAAGGAAAAACCGTGACGGTCACGTTCAGACTGTCTGCAGCAGTGGAGGGTTTTGTTCCCCTGGTTCTGGTCAATGGTGAGGAAGTCCAGGTCACCTCCAGTGCAGACCTGTCTGGCCGTGTTTCTCTGGTGACCCTGACCATGCCTCTTCCTGAAGAAGAGAAAAGCTACCGGCTGGAAATCGGGGGCGTTTCAGATGACACCCGGCAGTTCATTTCTGCGTTTTTGAGCCTGAAAGGCGAGTAGACACCTCTCCTTCATCATCCGGCCCTGCCTTCAGGCAGGGTTTTTTCTGTCCTGAAAGTGACTTTATCAGTTGATCCATTCTGTATTTTTTCCATCGGCAGTGGCGATGGCACCTGCAAATTTCCAGCCAGAATCGGATGGTATCTTTTCAGGCCACCCAGTACCATGGTTTCAGACAGAGAACCCTCAAGCTGTTCTCTCCAGACCCGTGCCAGCCAACTCCGCTTTTTCTCTCCTCAGGCGTCTGCCCTGCAGGACCAGCCGCATTTGGCAAGGAGCCAGACATGAGACACATTGAATTTGAGGCAAAGTTGCGTTACCAGGAAATGCAGGAGGAAGCCGAAGCCCTGAAATTGCTGCGTCAGGTTCCGAAAGCCCAACTGCTCAGGCGGTTTGCTGCAGCCCTCATGGCTCTGGCAGATCGCCTTGATCCTCCTGCTTCTTCTGTGGTCTCGCAGCAGGAACGTGCCTGCCAGCTTTAAAACCAGGGGGCATTTTTGACATCAACCATTTGGTACAAATGTCCCACTTTCAACACATGACAAATGTCCTTTTTAAAGTCAATTGACCTGTAAAACAAAAAATTCCACCCTATTGTATATTCAACTTACAAAATTAAGTCCAGGTCCAATTTTAAAAAACACGCATCGCAAAATCCACTCTACTGCAACGCATTTTTACAGGAAACCAGAAGCGGCCAATTGCAAAAACCTTAAAAAATAGATGTTCTTTCTCAAACGGAAGTGGTATCTTACAGACGTACAGAAAAACTGCTGAGATTCTGACACCAAGGAATGCGTTTATGCGTCATGAATATGCATCCAGCCAGAACCCAGGCTTCTGAAACCCATCCAGGCCCACCTTGAAAGGAGCCGGCCATGTCACACATCGAAATGGAAGCCCGCCTTCGCTACCAGGCCTACCAGCAGGAAGCAGATACCCTTCATCTGCTGAAGCAGGCCCCCAGAACCAGCATGGTGCATCAACTCGCTGAATCCCTGCGATCCCTGGCAGATCACCTTGACATGCTGCAACCCGGCCAGCACACGCTACAGCAACGACAACCCTCCTGAATCATCTGAGCAGGAAGGGCAGGGTTCGGGTCAATTGCTCAAGTTCGGATTTCCTGGCCTGCACCTCATGTGACCCTCTCGGGGTGAGCGCGTAGTACTTCACAAGGGCTCCTCCTCTGGACGTTGCTCGAAACTCACCCAGGACCTGCTGATCCTGTTCAAGTTCATGCAACACAGGATAGAGGTGCCCCATCCTGAGGTCGAAGAAACCCCCGGTGCGTTCCTGCACCTGCTGGATGATCTGCAACCCGGACTGGGGTCCACTTTCCAGGATGTTCAGCAACAGGAGTTGCAGATGCTCCCTGAATATGCCTGATTCCACCATTCACCTCCTTTGAGAGCGCCCCCTGCATGCCAGACTGGCATGCAGGGAGCAAATCTGATTCAGCGGCTCAGCAGACTCAGAAAATCGAGTGAGGACTTCTGGTAGACTTCCAGCGTTCTGGGGTCATTGAAGCCCAGGGTGTACCCGTTCAGCGGAGGGGCCACCACCAGTCTGGCCATCTGTGCTGGAACACCCGTCAGAATGGCTTCTGAGAGGCCTTTTTCATCTTCAGGTGAAACCATGATCAGGGGAATTTTCAGGGTGGGCAGCAGGCCTGCCACTTCATCGGTCAGGGTGATGCTGTTGGAGACCAGACCAAAAGCCGCCACACCTTTCACCTGATCGGGGTGTTTCAGGGCGTAAAAGAGGTGCATCATGGAAGAGAAACCACTGCCAAAAAGAATGACTTTCTGCTGCCCGGTGGTCTGCTGCATCCACTTCACGGCGGCCTCTACATCCTGCATGGCGTCATAGGCATCTGCAACGGGGCCGTGGGTGCGGTTCTGGCACAGGCTCCAGTGCCCACTGATCCGCAAATCCACATTGAGCACAGCGTAGCCTTTCTGCTGCAGGGTTTTGGGAAAATCGCCATACTCACAGCGGTTGCGGGCCGGCACGTTGGGGTCCAGGTGGGCTCCATTGAACAGGATGATCGCTCCTGCGGGATTGTCCGTGGCGTAATAGTCTGCGACCACTTTCACGCCGTCCTGGGCTTCCATCTGAACGGTCTGCTGGGCAAATGCGGGGGTGAGGGCCAGAGCAACCAGGGAAAACAGCAACTTTTTCATGGCATTCCTTTCAGCAGAGCGTTTGCTCTGCGGGACAGCAGGGCTACAGGTGCGGGCGTTTCCTGTGGGTGGACAGGACAGAGACAAATCAGGGATTTGTCCTGTGGAACGGGTTCCAGAGGATTGTATTTTGGTATAGATTAACGATATCGGATTTCGATAACGAAGTCAATAACCACTCATCCCTGCCTGCTCCTTTCTGGGCCGATCCCTCGAAATGCCCTGACAGTGAACCCCTGCCAGAAAAAAGCACACTCTCTCAGGTGTGCTGGCGTGTGGGATTCGAACCCACGGCAAGTGCATCGCTGCATTGCGAGGACGTCCTTTCGGCGACTCCTCACATTCGGCCACTCTGTCAAGCGCCTGGAACCAGAGTAACAGCTTCCCGTTCCCAGACCTCCTCATGTCCATTGGGTGCCCTGCAGGTGATCTGATCCACAGGGTACCGTTCAAGCCAGTGCTGCAAGCCCTTCAGGGTCTCTTCTCCAGAAACCAGATAGGTCGCAAGCTGGTCTGTGGCCTTCAGTTCTTCCTCGGAGAGGACTTCCAGATCACGCCAGAATTCTTCAGGGCCTTCCCACAGCAGGAGTTCGATCTTGTTCAGGGACCACAGTTCATGAAGCAGGTTCCCCCGAATGAATCCTGGCCCTCCAATGGGTGACCCTGGGAAGATGGCATAGTTCCAGGGGTCCACCTCACCGGCCCTGTACAGTTGCCATGCCCTTGCAGCGGTCACAAAGACATCAGGGGAATCAGGAACGTCCAGCGGGTCAAAGCCCAGTTGAATGGCATCTCGCTGAAGCTGGTCCAGCTGGGGGTCCACCCTCACCCAGCGGTCTCCATTCCAGTATTCACCAATCACATGGTCATGCCAGTGACCTTCACGGAAGTAACCTGCAAAGCCCACCCTGCTCCGTGCAGGCACCCCCTGCGCTCTCATCAGGGCGGTGAAGAACAGCGAAAAATCCCGACAGCATCCCAGGTGCCTCTGTTGTGGCAGCGTCTGGGATTGCAGCTCAAAACCTGCCTCCTGTCTGGCCTTCAGAAGTCTGTCAATGGATCGGGTGTTGATCTGCTGCAGTTTCTCAGCGGTTCTCTCGGTGTGGTAGGCATCCAGCCAGCCATAGTGCAGGAGGTGCTGCTGCGCGATCTCTGCAAGTTGAGAGACCGTCCAGTCAGGAATGACCGGAAGGAGTTCGGAGCGGCTGAAAGCACTCTGGGTCTGATAAAAGTTCAAAAGCTCTGGTTGGGGTGTCATGTTTGCAGGGTAAACCCTCCCCAAAGGGCAAAGTCAAATGGGATGCCCTGCCGTTCCATCTGCATCACCTCTTCAGCGAAGATGTTTCCATATGATGGGGCATGACCCTCAATCCCACTCCTGAAAAGCTGCTTCAGGCCTGCATTGACAATTACGTCCAGATGTTCCCGGTGGGAATGTACCATCCACTGGTCATTCACGATGCTCCGGACCTGGCCTACCGCATTGGTGGGTTTCCCATAGCGGCCCTCAACTCTGTGGTGCGCTCCATCTTTGATGAATCAGATGCAACCCAGCGCATTGACGAGGTCCTGAGCATCTTTGAGCAGCGAAACCTGCCTCTGAACTGGGTGATCACTCCGGAAAGCCGTCCTGTGGACCTGACAGAACGACTCATGGAAAAGGGGTTCAGAAAAGGGAGCAATCTGATTGCGATGGGCAGAAGCCTGGAAGGACTGCCAGCGCTTGATCTGCCACAGGATTTCAGAATTGAGGAGGTGAGAACAGACCGTCTGCTGGACCAGTGGGCCAGGGTGGGTCAGGTGAGCTACCATCTGCCCCCTCAGGCTGTACAGGTCAGGATCAGGCAGTTTACCCGTCTGCTGGAATCCGACCTGTGGCCTGTGAAACTTTACGTGGGTTTTGCAGGAGATGAGGCCGTGTGCACCAGTGGTGTGCGACTGACTCCACAAAGTGCCGGTATTTATTTCGTGGGCACCCTGCCTGAACACACCCGCAAAGGCTATGGTCACCTGATCACCCTCAAACCGCTGATCGATGCACGCCAGATCGGGCATCAAATGGCTGTCCTGATGGCCACCCCTGAGGGCCTGAAGGTCTACGAGCGTCTGGGTTTTGAGCAGGTGGGAGTGTTCCAGATGTACATCCGGGAATGATTTCGGCCGCACAAAAAATAGATTATAAATTATTATAATCTATTGACTTTGAACCTCCTGAATAGTTTAATACTGTTTATAAACTATTCAGGAGGTGTCATGGGCCGCAAAGACCTGACCCACATCCGCAGAGAAGAAATTCTGGACGCATTCGAACAGTGCATTTTCCGTTATGGCTTCGATGGAGCCACCCTCCAGCGCACTGCTGAAGAGGCCCGGGTGAACCTCGGGACCATCCACCACTACATTGGCAAAAGAGAAGACCTGCTGAAATTGCTGCTGGACCGCCTGCTGGAACGCACCACCCTGGAAGCAGCACAATTGAAAGAACACCAGCCTCAGGAAGAACAACTCCACCTGCTTCTGGAAGCTTTCTTTCTGGACCCACAGGACCCCACCAGTCGCATGCTCACCCTCCTGGTGCAGGAAGGGTCCAGCCACCCCCAGATCCGCGCTTTTCTGACCGAAATCAACACGCTTTACTGCACCCTGCTCTCTGAGGCCATCCAGACCCACCGCCCTGGCATGAAAAAAAGCCCCAGTGAACAGCTGGCCTTCACCATCCTCGCCCTGGCCTACGGTGGAGACATCCTGATGGACTTCGGTTTGCCTCGAAGCAAAAGGGACCGCCTGATGGACATGGCAAAATTCCTGATTGACACCAGCCCACTGGAGGGTTTATGAATTCAAAACGCATCACAGCCATCGATACGCTCAGGGGGTTTGCCCTGCTGGGCATCCTGCTCATGAACATCAGCAGCTTCTCCATGCCAGACGAGGCCTATTACAACCCCAACGTGTATGGAGGCACGGACTTCTGGAACCAGCTGGAGTTTTCCGTCATGTACGTGCTGGCAGACCAGAAATTCATGGCCCTGTTTTCCCTGCTGTTCGGGGCCAGCATGATGCTGCTGATTCAGAAGCTGAAAAGCCAGCAGCGGCCTGCCGCCCGCATCCACTACATCCGCAATGGGTGGTTGCTGGTGTTTGGACTTTTGCACATGATCCTGCTGTGGGACGGAGACATCCTGCTGGTTTACGCCCTGTGTGGGATGGTGCTCTATCCCCTGCACAGGCTTCCTCCAGCGTGGCAATTCGGACTTGGTCTAATGCTTTTCCTTTCCCCAATTGCGCTTTTTGTGCAAGGACTGCAGACCGTGCAGGGATTCTCTGCTGCAGAACTGAAAACCCTGCAGAACCTGTGGCATCCTCCCCTTTCGGTGATTCAGCAGGACATTGCCGTCTACCAGAGTGACTTTCTCAACCAGATGGCTTACCGTCTGGGCATCAATGCCCCTGACACTCCCCCTTCCAGAGCAAAGGACCTCATGCTGGGTGTGGTGCTCGCAGATGGCTTTGCCCGGGCCCTGGGCATGATGCTCTGTGGGATGGCTCTGTACACATGGGGCATCATCACTGGAAAGGCCTCCACACAGCTGTACAGCAGATGCGTGAAAGTGGGGTTTGGCATTGGGCTTCCCCTTTCGCTGTTTGCGCTGTACCAGCAACATCAGCATGGCTGGGACGTGACACACAGTCTCTTCACAGGGAAAATGCTGAGCAGTCTCTACACCCCTTTCATGGCCGCAGGATACCTGGGAATGATGATGCTCTGGGCTCGCTCGGAACGTTTCCTGATTCTGCAACAGCGGCTGACCACCCTGGGGCAGATGGCCCTCAGCAATTACATCGGACAGTCCATCCTTGCAGCCCTGATCTTCACCGGACTGGGCCTGTACGGAAAGGTGAACCGCATGGAACAACTGGGAATCGTGCTGCTCATCTGGGGCGTTCAGCTGACCTTCTCACACTGGTGGCTGTCCAGATGCCAGTATGGACCGCTGGAATGGCTGTGGCGTTCACTCACCTACCGCAGGGTGGAAAGGCTGCAGCGCAAAGCAGAGACCCCAGCCACCTGAAAGTCCAATCTCCAACCTCTGGGAGTGATTCCGGAGGCTTTTGTTACACAGATAAGCATTCCTGACCTGCACCCACACTATGCTTGAACCATGCAGCTGTCTGAAAATTTCCCTGACCTCCACGCCTTTCTGCTTGAACAATTCCAATTGCCCCTCTCCTCCATTCACGGCCCGGCGCACTGGGCAAGGGTGGGCAGAATTGGACAGAGGCTGGCCGCCCACAGCACCGCTGATCCGGTGGTGCTGGAACTCTTCAGCCTGCTGCACGACTCCCGCAGAAAAAACGACGACTGGGATCTGGAACACGGACCTGCAGCTGCAAAAGCCATGCTGAAATGGCGAGGCCAGTACTTTGACTGCACAGACCAGCAGTTCGAGGTGTTGCAGTATGCCGTGCAGCACCACACCACAGGCAAGCCCACAGATGTGGTCACCATCGGGGCCTGCTGGGACAGTGACCGCCTGGACCTGATGCGGGTGGGCATCCGCCCTGATCCGAAATACCTCAGCCTCCCCCATTCGCGTGAAGAAAGCACCATCCTGTGGGCCATCAACCAGTCCCTGCAGGAGATGTATCCAGGGATGGAAGAAATCGGAGAGGTCTGAGAAAGTCACCCTCCTGATCGCGCTGACTGCTGAGAGCTGATGGCTGACCGCTCTCAACATTGTGCCATTCACCAAAACCCTGACTTCTCCCCTCTGGCACCATGAGCGAGGAACAGGGGGAGGGAAAAGGAGGCATCAATGAAGCTGAAACCGCTCAGAGCGCAGGTCATGGTCATCACCGGAGCGTCCAGCGGAATCGGGCTGGAGACGGCGCGTGAGGCAGCAAAAGCAGGAGCAAAAGTCGTTCTGGCTGCCCGCAATGAAGACGTGCTGAAAGAGGTGGTCCAGGACATCAAGAACCAGGGTGGAGAGGCCATTTATGTGGTGGCGGACGTGGGGGTGCGTGAAGATGTTGAGCGCATCGCCAGGGTTGCCAGAAAGGTTTACGAAGGCTTTGACACCTGGATCAACAACGCCGGAGTGGACATGTGGGGCAAGGCCGAGGACATCACCGAAGAAGATGCCAGACGCCTCTTTGACACCAATTTCTGGGGAATGGTCCATGGTTCCCTGGTGGCCCTGGCCCACCTGAAGGACCGGGGAGGTGCCATCATCAATGTGGCCAGTGTGGCGTCCGATGTGCCCTATCCCCTGCAGAGTTTCTATGTGGCCAGCAAGCATGCCCTGAAGGGTTTCACCAATTCGCTGCGCATGGAGGTGATGCACGACAAGTTGCCGGTATCCATCTCCCTGATCAAACCTGCAGCGATCAGCACGCCTCTGCTGCTCAGTGCCCGATATTACACCGAGAAGCAGCCCTGGTTCCCTCCACCCAGGTACAGCCCAAAAGAGGTCACGCTGGCCATTTTGAAGGCCGCAACCTCTCGTGTGCGAGACATTTATGTGGGAGGTGCGGCTGCCAACATGGCCCTGTTCTCCAGATTCGCCCCACGCATCGCAGACCGCTTTTTTGCCCGCACCATGGTGAAAGCCTCCCAGCACGACAACCCCGGTCAGCCCAGGTCGGGCAACATGTATGAGCCCATGTCAGAGGGAGTGGTCAGTGACAACGATGCTGGAAAACCCCGCGCCAGCCTGTACACCCGCCTGAAAGTCAGTCCGGCAGCCAGAGGACTGCTTGCCCTGGCTGCCGCAACATTGATTGGCTCTGTGGTGATGCGCCGCGCCCGCAGCTGACATCAAACAGGCAAGAACGGAAAATCTTCTGCAATCAGGCCCCTGTGCTGCAGTTCCTTCCAGAAATCTGCAGAAATGGGGGTCTGGTAATCCTGGAGGTTGCTCTGCAGCTGCTTCAGGGTGCGCACACCCAGCAACACGGAGGCCACCGCAGGGTGTGCCAGCGGAAATTGCATGGCTGCTGCCCGGATGGAGATGCCATGCAGCTCACACACTTCCCGGATGGCGAGCGCGCGTTGCAGCATGAGCTCAGGGGCCTGCGAGTAGTTGTATTTCGCATCGGGTTTTGGGTTGGCGAGCAGACCGCTGTTGAAAACCCCTCCCACAATGATCTTTGCCCCCTTCTCGATGCAGGTCTGCAAGAAGGGCATGCTGTGCTGTTCCAGAAGGGTGTACCTTCCGGCCAGCAGGAACACATCGAAGTCTCCCGCCTGCAGGAGTTCATGGGGCATTTCCCACTGGTTCATGCCTGCACCGATGCCCTTGACCAGGCCCTGCTCCCGCAGCTCAACCAGGGCCTGATAAGCTCCCTGCATCAGTTCCTGCGCGGTGACACCCACCGAGTCTGGATCATGGATGAACACCATGTCGAGGTGGTCCAGCTTCATGCGCTGCAGGGTCTCCTCGAAAGAGCGCATCACCCCGTCGTAGCTGTAGTCGTAGATCACGTTGAGGGGGAGGTCTGTTTTGAAGGCACGGTTGCCATCGCTGTCCAGCTGGGTTGGGTGGGGAGGAATGCCCTCTCGAAGCAGACGGCCCACCTTGCTGGAAACGGTGAAGCCCGATTTCTGCTGCAGGAAATCGCCGAGTCGAAACTCGGATTCGCCGTAACCATACCAGGGTGCCGTGTCATAAAAGCGAATGCCTGCGTCCCAGGCTGCCTGGAACACCGCTCTGGCATCTTCTTCTGAAACAGGTTGAAAGAGCCCTCCCTGAACGGAAGCGCCAAGCCCCAGACGGGTCACGGTGGCACCTCTGCCCACCTGTACGGTGTCGGTCAGAGAGGGTGTGGGGGATGGGGTCATCATGGGCCTCCTTGATCCTGCATAATGTTGCGTTCAGGATCAAGCATACCCGAGTTTTACAACACCGCTGTCACTGGGCTTCCAGTTGAATGAACGGGGTCGCGGCCACATCTGCCAGCGTGTACTCGTTCAGTTTGGCATAGAATGCTTCGCGGGCATCCACCAGCACGCATTTCAGCTTGCAGTTCCCCCGGAGGGGGCAGGGTCCGATGTTGCAGTCTATGATGTCGGCCTGGGGTTCAGTGAGGCGCACCAGGTCTCCAAGCCTCACCTCAGAGGGAGCCTTGACCAGACGGATGCCGCCATTCTTGCCTTTGCTGCCCTGGATGATGCCCATTTTGGAGAGGGCGTGGGCAACCTTGTTGAGGTGGTTGTAGGGCACATTGAAGCGGTCAGCCACTTCCTGCACGGTGGCGCGGGAGTGATCGGGGGTCTGCATCAGGTGCATCAGCAGGCGCAGGCTCAGGTCGGTGAATCGGGTCACTTGCATGGGTCAGGCATCTTCCCTTCTGCAACGTCCGGGAAGGGATGGCCCTTCGCCGGACATCGCAGTTGATGCCTCACAGTAGCAAATTGCAGGGTTGTTTGTTCAGGGATGAAGCTCCCGCTCGGGCCCCACCTTGAAGTCCTGGGTGGGTCCGAAAGCTTCGAAGAAGCGGCGGTTTGCAGGCACCTGCAGGTCATCCAGAATGCCCTCAATGGCCTGCATGAACCCGACAGGACCACAGTAATAGAAGTCTGCATCAAGAGGCACATACCTCAGCAGTTTCTCGGTGGTGATCAGGCCCATTTCCTGGCAGTCCACGCCCAGAACATCGTTTGCACCGAGGTGGGTGTAGAAGGTGGTCACTTTGACTTTTTGATTCTGCTGTTGCAGGTTCTGCAGCTCTTCTCTGAAAGCATGGTCTTCCCGCTTCATCACAAACTGCAGGAGGTGCACTTCAGATTCTTTTGCGGCTTTGGCCATGCTCAGCAGAGGAGTGATGCCCACGCCACCTGCAAGGAGGACCACCGGGCGGCCTCTTTCCTGAAGCACGAATTCACCCATCGGGGCATGCACATCCAGGGTGTCTCCCTCCTGGATGTGGTCATGCAGGATGTTGGACAGCACACCTGCCTCAAGGGTAGGATCGGTTTCGGGAGCCAGTTCCCGTTTCACACTGATGCGCAGGGTGTCACCACCAGGGGCATCAGAAAGGCTGTACTGGCGGATCTGGGTGTAAGGCATGCTGTCTGTCTTGATGCGGATGCTCACATATTGACCGGGCTTAAAGGGAGCCAGGGGTGCACCATCCGCAGGCTTGAGGTGCAGTGAGGCAATCTGGGCACTTTCCTGCACTTTCTTCACCACGGTGAAGGCTTTGAATCCCTCCCAGGGAGCGGCCTGATAGAGGCTTTTCTCTGCACCTATCATGATGTCGGCAAGGATGCCATAAGCTGCGCCCCAGGCGTCGATGATCTCTGGTGTGGCAGCCTCGCCCAGCACTTCCTGAATGGCTGCAAGCAGGTTTTCACCCACGATGGGATAGTGCTCGGGCAGGACCTCCAGACTGGCATGCTTGTGGGCAATTCTGCCGACCATGCCAGACAGAAATCCAGGCTGGTCAAGGTACTCGGCGTAAGCCAGCACCGAGGCAGCAAGGCTGCGGGACTGGGCACCGGTCTTCTGGTGGGTCAGGTTGAAGACGTTTTGCAATTCAGGATGACGGGCAAACATCCTTTTGTAAAAGTGGGCGGTGATGGTCGCTCCGTGCTCTTTCAGCACTGGGACGGTGGCTTTGATCAGTTGCAGTTGGGTTTCGGTCAGCATGTGGGCTCCTTAAAATATGCATTTAAAATATATATTAAAAATGGGAGAAATGTCCCCGGGGGACCCCCCTAGCATTTTCCAGAAAAAGTGATACAATCTATTCCGTTCCTGAGTTCGGCTCAGGCAACATTCCCAGGGAGAGGTGTCCGAGTGGTTGAAGGAGCACGCCTGGAAAGCGTGTATAGGGTAACACCTATCGCGGGTTCGAATCCCGCTCTCTCCGCCAGAATCCAGTCCGGTTTTCCGCCGGACTTTTTTGTTTTTGTGGCCCTGGGATGGTCTCGGTTTTGACTTCAGAAATCAAGTGACCCGGACCATTGCTTTCCCTGACCTTTTTTAGGGGTTTTCCCTTATCACTCCTCTGCACCTGACTTCTAAACTGAATATATTGGTGGATAAATTGTGAGCACTGGATAAGTTTTCAGCCAATTGGTCTGAAGACAGCCACCCTTCTGAGTTTCCCGTCCAGTTGATCCTGCCCCATGCATGCGAAGGAGTCACCCATGATCACCAAAACCCTGATTCAGGCCCTCAATCCCAATCTGAAACAACCCGATGTCACTGCCGACAAACTGCAGAAAGCAGCAGACCAGTATGGCATCAACACCAAACTGCGGGTGGCCCACTGGCTTGCACAGCTCACCGCAGAGTCCAGTCTGGTGCCCCAGGAGGAGAACCTGAATTATTCAGCGAAGCGTCTGTGTCAGGTGTGGCCCAGCAGGTTTCCCAGCATGGAAGCTGCCCAGAGTTGCGCCATGAATCCTGAGGCTCTTGGAAACAAGGTCTATGGCGGACGCATGGGCAACACCCAGCCTGGAGACGGGTACAAATACCGTGGGCGGGGCTTCATTCAACTGACGGGCCGCAACAACTACACCCACTATGGCCAGAAGACCGGCTTTGATCTGGTGAACAACCCCGATCTGCTGTTGCAGATTGGCGTGAGTGCGCAGACTGCAGCGGCGTTCTGGCAGGACCACAACATCAACGTTTACGCAGACAAAAACGACATTGAAGGGGTGACCCGCGCCATCAACGGAGGTCTGACCGGTTTGCAGAGCAGGCAGGCCTACTTCCAGAAAATCATGTCCCTGCTCAGCTGAATCCAGCACATCAAACAGCAGATTCGGGCTGCGCCACACCGTCAAG
Organism: Deinococcus cellulosilyticus NBRC 106333 = KACC 11606; assembly: GCF_007990775.1. Taxonomy (NCBI): domain Bacteria; kingdom Thermotogati; phylum Deinococcota; class Deinococci; order Deinococcales; family Deinococcaceae; genus Deinococcus; species Deinococcus cellulosilyticus. Next base: position 242,935 of record NZ_BJXB01000002.1, read on the forward strand.
GGCGGCATAGTGCGCAGCCCATTCCTGTTCATTCCGAAATCGGGTGGGGTGGGTCTCGCCCAGCAACTTCAGGTGCCAGACCTCCCAGGGAGCCACAATTCCAGTCTGGGCATCAAATTGCTGCTTCAATTCTTCAGCCCGCCTGAACGCCTCTTCTGCCAGTGGATGCCGCTGTTTTTCCAGAATCAGGGCGTACAGCTCTGCACCCACATAAAACGGAGACAGACCTGCCCCCTTGACGATCTTGAACCCGCGCTGCAGGATGTACAGGGCTTTGCGGGTGTCAAAAAGGCCCCTTTGCCAGAGCGCCGTCATGCGTCCGGTGTGAATGAAGTTGTGGCAGGTGTGGCACAGGGCCACAATCTCTGTCATTTCCATGCTGCCTGCCGTGTAATCGATGGTGTAGGATTCATGCGCTTCCAGCCAGCGGTGGTAACGGGCTTCCCGTTTGTGGATGCCACACGCCCAGCAGTGGTGGTGATGCTTCGCGTAGGCCTCTCTGCGCTGCTCATCCCACCATTCCCGGCCCAGAATCTCTCTCGGGGCGAGGCCATGCAGGGGTTTGGGGATGTTGGGGTGGGTCAGCAGTTCAGGTCTGGGGATCATGGTGAAGGTCCTGATTTTATCCTGTTCAGAGGTCAGAATTTGTGGGAGAGGTGGGTTTTGGTCTTCATGTTCTGCTCTAAACAAAACACAAAAAGCCCTGCAAGGAGGGCTCTGGGAATGCAAACCATTCAGACCAGTTCAGGTTCTCTGATTTTGCTGAAATTCAGACGCTCGTAGATGTCGCGCAGGTTCTTATCTTCAAGCTCATGGTCCTGAGAGAGCACGATGGTGGGGGCAGGAATGCCTTCAAAGCGCATCTGGTCGGAGATGCTGAGGTCGCGCCAGTACTGCCCAAACACAGGGAATTCGTTGTCCAGGTAGTTCTGCAGGGCAGTGAGTCGGTGCTGCCCATCAATGACCAGTCGGCTGAGTTCGGCACGCTCAGGGTGAATGGTGATCACCAGTTGACCAAAGCCCAGACCGAGCCAGACATTCTCAATGAACTGCTGTTGCTGCTGTGTGGACCACTGCAGCGGCTGATGGAACGGAGGAATCCGGTGACCACAAATGTAGCCTTCGAGGTAACGCATGCGGGTTTCCCGGTGGCGGTTGCTGTAATGGATCAGGGTGTAAGGCTGGGCAGGTCCCTGAATCAGGGTCGGGGGAATCGTCATGGGGTTTCCTCCTCTGGGAGTCTTGACTGCAGGGTAACAGATGAGCTCTTGATGAATTCTGACACCCTCTTACAACACTTCAAGCCACAGGCTTCGCTGTGATGGGCCTTCTGCAGGTTTCAACTGCTGCTCTTGTGACCCCATCACCTGTACAGAAGTTGTTCAGCTGGTTAGAGTAAGCAGCATGACCCAGCGCAGCATGGCCGCCCTGTTCACCGCCCAGGCACTTTCGACAAGTGCCACCACCATCGGGGTTGCTCTTGCCAGTGTCCTCGCCGTCAAATTGATGGACGATGAAAGTTACGCCGGACTCCCCTCCACCGTGAATCTGCTGGCATCAGCATTCAGCGCTTACTTTGCAGGACAGTACATGGCCCGACATGGCCGCAGGGCGGGACTCACCCTGGCTTTCCTTTTAGGAACCGTGGGGGCGGCTCTGGCCTGCTGGCAGGCCCTGGCAGGGCATTTCTGGGGATTCATGATAGGGATTCTGCTGGTGGGTCTTGCCAATGGAGGCATCAACCAGACCCGGTATGCGGTCAGTGAACTGGTGAAACCTGAACGTCGCGGGCAGTTCATTGGGTGGCTCCTGACCTGCAGTGCCATCGGGGCAGTGGTGACCCGGCTGTGCATTCCTGTCCTGAAGCAACTGGCCGAGGCCTACCAGCTTCCTGAGAATGAGGCAGGATGGTTGCTCAGTGCCCTGTTTCTGGCCCTCGCCAGTGTGCTGGTGGGAGTGTTTTTCACTGCAAAACCCACAGATGTTCCCAGAAACACTGCACGTGTGCAACTTTCTGTCGGTGAATTGCTGAAACAGCCCCAGGTTCAGCTGGCCCTGATCGGCATGATGGTGGGTCAGGGCATCATGCTGATGCTCATGGTGATGATGCCCGTGCATGCCCAGCACATGGGACACGGCCTGGAAGCCATTTCCACCGTCATGACCGGACATGTGGTGGGCATGTTCGGACTGGCCTGGATCACCGGGCACTGGGTGGACCGTTTCGGGGCACGCAACATGATTCTGGCAGGCACGGTGCTGCTGGCGGCCAGTGCCATTCTGGGCATGCTGGGGCACAGCATCACCGAGATGGGTGTGGCCCTGTTTGTGCTGGGGGTGGGCTGGAACCTGTGTTATGTGGCCGGGTCCAGCTTGCTCACCTCCAGCCTGCCCCCTGAAGCAAGAGCGGCAGCGCAGGGCAAACTGGATGTGTTTGTGTGGAGTGCCGCAGCGGCAGGTGCCCTTGGAGGCGGGCTGCTGGTGTCCAGTTCTGGTTTTTCAACCATGTACAGTGTTGCGCTTGCCATCAGCCTCATTACAGCAATTGGGGTATATTTAAGACGTGCTGGAGAAGTGAAGCGCGTTTCCTGAAGGTGGGCTTTTTGCTGGACACCCCCACTGGACAGGGAACCAGGACCGATCCGTCGGCCTTTCCACATCCACATCCGAGAGGTGGGCCATGTTGCAACGGTTCCCATCTGGTCAGATGATCTGCGCACAAAAGAGGCGGGCATGAAAAAGAAAGTGACTTTGTTGGATGTGGCCCAGGCAGCCGGAGTTTCTCCGAGCACCGTGTCAAGAATTGTGGCAGGGACAGCCCGGGTCAGTGAAAAAAAACGGCAGCAGGTGGAAGAAGCCATTCAACAATTGAAATACCAGCCCAATCTGGTGGCCAAAGGTCTGGTTCAGGGCCGCACCCTCTCCATTGGGGTGCTCACCCAGGACATTGCAAGTCCTTTTTACGGGGCTGCCCTGCTGGGCATTCAGGAAGCCCTGAGGGGCACCGAGTACGTGCCGGTGTTCATGGATGGCCACTGGAAACCCGAGGATGAAGCCCTCGCCCTGCAGCGCCTGATTGGCCGGGTGGACGGCCTGATCATCATGGGGGGGCATCTGGAGGGAAAATCCCTGAGTGCCCTTGCAGAATCCATGCCCATTGTGACGATTGGCCGGACCATCCCAGGATTCGAGCAGCACTGTGCCACCGTGGACAATTATGCAGGGGCACGCAACCTGGTGCGGTACCTTTTTGATCTGGGGCACCGCCGCATTGCCCACATTTCGGGCCCAGATGACCATGTGGATGCCCGTGAGCGCCTCAGAGGTTATTACGATGCCCACAAGGATTTCGGCATGGACATCGATCCGAAACTGGTGGTGCAGGGAGACTTTCAGGAGGCTTCAGGCAGTCTGGCCGTGGCCACACTACTGGAGTCCCGGACGCTTTTCACTGCGATCTTTGCAGCAAACGACCAGATGGCTTATGGGGCCAGACTGGCCCTGTACCGCCGGGGCATCCGGGTGCCAGAGGAAGTCTCCCTGGTCGGCTTTGATGACACCCGCAATTCGGAGTACATGATGCCTCCCCTGACCACGGTGAGACAGCCCATGCATGAACTTGGTCTTTCTGCCGCAACCGCCCTGCTGAAGATGCTCAATGATGAGGAAGTGCAGCTGGAGAAGATCACCCCTCAGCTGGTCATTCGCGAATCTGCGGCCCGGGCAAGATAAACTGGACAACTTCTGGTGTGCCTGTCCAGCAGGCACCCTGTTTTTCCTGACCTGCGCCCATTAGCATGGACAGGATGAATCCTGCTCTGGATGTTTTTCTCACTTTCCTGCGCCTGGGCTGCACCAGTTTCGGTGGCCCGGTGGCCCACCTCGGTTACTTCCGGGAAGAATTTGTGAACCGCAGAAAATGGCTTTCGGATGCCGATTATGCGGATCTGGTCGCCCTTTGCACTTTCCTCCCTGGACCTTCCAGCAGTCAGGTGGGCATGAGCATTGGCAAGCTCCGGGCTGGAACCCCTGGCGCAGTGCTGGCCTGGATTGGGTTCACCACCCCTTCTGCCCTGATCATGCTGGCCCTGGCCCTCGGTGCAAACCAGTTGCTGGGAGGAGGTCTGGTGCGAGGGCTCAGCCTGTTGACCCTCAGCGTGATCCTCAGTGCAGTGCTGGGCATGGCCCGCACACTGGCCCCGGACTGGAGCCGCCGCCTGATGGCTTTGATCAGTGGCCTGATCATGCTGTCATTGCCTGGAGCATGGACCAGTGTCCTGGTGATCGCTCTGGGTGGGATCTATGGAGTGCAGTTTTTCAGGCAAGCGGGCACCATCCAGAAACAACAACTGAACCTGAAAAAAACCGGGATCTATCTTGGGGTGGCCACTGTGCTGCTCTTGGTCTCTCCCCTGCTGCTGGGATTCTCACCTTATTTCAGGGTCTTCGGAGAAATGTACCGCACCGGAAGCCTGGTGTTCGGAGGGGGGCATGTGGTTTTGCCTCTGTTGCAACCTGTGGCCACCTGGCTAACCCCGGAACAGTTCCTGGGAGCCTATGGGGCCGCCCAGGCCATTCCCGGTCCTGTGTTTGCCATCAGCACCTTTCTGGGGGCCACTTTTCCCGGGGTGCTTCCTGCCTGGGGAGGTCTGATTGCCACCGTCGGGATTTTCTTGCCTGCTCTCCTGCTGGTCCTGGCGATCATGCCAGTCTGGGACAGCATTAAAACCCATCCAACCCTGCAATCTGCCCTGAAAGGGGTGAATGCAGCTGTGGTGGGTTTGCTTTTTGCAGCCCTGCTTGATGCTGGATGGACCATCCGGCCCTCCAGCTGGATCGAGTGGGTGTGGGTGGTTGCCAGCTTCGTCCTGCTGCATGTCATGAAGGTCCCTGCCCATGTGGTGGTCTTTGCTGGAGGCCTGCTGGGCTATTTCCTGCTGGGTTAAAAACCCCGCAAGTTTGTCACCAGATTTTTTGTTTTTAACAAGTAAATTGGCGAGATTGCATGAGCAAGTGATGAACCCAGACCAGAATTTGCACTTGGCAAATTCTGTTTTGCGCTCAGACAAAATCGAAGCCTCATGTTTTTCATTCATCAGCACACAGCACAGCTTTACGTCAAACACTTCTGGCCCTCCGACTTTCACAATGCAGAGAACAGCCTTTGCCTCTGGTTTTTTAAAAGAAACTTGATTTATAACGAGTTTTCTTGCAATATGGTGGTATTCCAGGGAGGTTCAAAATGAGTGAAGCTGTACAGGCACCAGCATCCCAGTACGACATTGCCAGAATCATGGGCGCACTCTATGGGGATGGCATCCTCGGACTCAAAGGGGCTTTCTCCCGCGAGTGGGCACAGCAACTCGGTGAAGACATCGCTGTGCTGTACGAAGATGCACTCAAACGTCCAGGCGGGGCTGTTGGTCGCGGTCCCAAACGCCACTATGTGGAAATCCACCCAGAGGACATCCGGGGCTTTGTGGAACTGGTGGGCCATCCCTGGGTCCAGACCGTGTGTGAGGCCGTGCTCGGACTGGACTACAAAATCGTGGAGATTGGTTTTGACGTGCCCAACCCAGGCGCTCAGGACCAGCCCTGGCACCGGGATTTTCCTGCCCCTGAAGACACCATCAAGGGTCGCCGCCTCAATTCACTGGCCTTCAATGTCACCACCGTGGATGTGGAACCCGACATGGGGCCTTTTGAAATCGCACCTGGCACCCAGTGGGATGACGCTTCACAGTTCGAGCACGAGATGTTCCCTCCCAAGAGCTTCTACCCACGCTATCAGGAACGGGCAGAACAGAAAATGCCCAAAATGGGCGACATCTCTGTGCGCTCTGCCCTGACCATTCACCGGGGAACCGCCAACCACTCGAACAAATCCCGTCCTGTGCTGGTGCTGGGTGTAGACGCTCCCGGAGCCAACAACCATGAGCGCCATGACCTGCAGGTGACCCAGAAATTCCATGATGCCCTTCCAGAACAGGTGAAACAGCATCTGCTGTGCCGGATTGTGGCCGAACTCGAACCCATCTCACAGAAGCACTCCATCGAGGGCCTGATGATGGGCGAGGCCTGACAAAAAATTTCAAATCAAAACAGGCATTTTTGCTGCCCCAGCTGGAGAGGAGAAATCTTCTCCATTTTTTTGTCTCTTGACAATTTCATGTGCAGGATGGCATCAATAGAGGCGAGCGGCAAAATGTGCAGGCTCAGCTGAGAAAGTAGGCGAAGCAGCAAAAAGACCGAGCTGAACACCGTCTATTTCATTCCTCTGTACGATTGGTCATAGATTTCTTGCTGCAATCATCAAATTCTGAGTGATGGTTCAAAATGGGTCCCACACCAGAACCGGCATTTCAAGTGAGGAGTAGGACATGACTTTAGCAAAGGATCAACCCGCCAAGCAGACCAAAAAGAAAGTGGAGCCCTCCCACATCCCGGGCATGGGAGCCATTCCCAGTCCCGAAGGGGTCAGTTTCCGGGTCTGGGCACCCCACGCCACCGCTGTCTGTGTGGGCGGAGATTTCAACAACTGGAACAAAACCGAGCACCGGCTCGCAAAAGAAAAAAATGGTTACTGGTCTGTTTTTGTGCCTGGAGTGAAACCGGGTGCAACCTACAAGTTCAGAATCAAAAACAAGAGTTTCGACGAATGGAAGATGGACCCTTACGCCCGTGAAGTGACCAGTTCTGTTGGCGAATGCATTGTCTATGACCCCACCTTCGACTGGGGCGACCTGCAGGAGTACCGCGTTCCACCCTGGAACGAGATGGTCATTTACGAAATGCATGTGGGCACCTTCAATGCCTCCGAAGGCGAGCGGGGCACTTTTGATTCTGCCATCGAAAAACTGGATTACCTCTCTGAACTCGGGGTGAACACCCTGCTGATCATGCCCCCCATGGAATTTGCAGGGGACATCTCCTGGGGATACAACCCTGCCCACCCCTTCGCTGTGGAAGGGGCTTATGGTGGACCCAATGCCCTGAAGCGTTTTGTGAAGGCCGCACACGAAAAAGGCATCGCTGTCCTGATCGACGTGGTCTACAACCACTTCGGACCCTCTGACCTGGACCTCTGGCAATTCGATGGCTGGAGTGAGAACGACAAGGGGGGCATCTACTTCTACAATGACTGGCGCTCAGCCACCCCCTGGGGCGACACCCGCCCCGACTATGGCCGTGAAGAAGTGCGCCAGTACATCCGGGACAACGCCCTTTTGTGGCTGGAAGAATTCCACATGGACGGCCTGCGCTTTGATGCAACAGCTTACATCCGCAATGTGCAGGGCAATGAGAACCCCGGAGACGACCTTGAGGAAGGCTGGGGCCTGTTGCGCTGGATCAACGACGAGATTGAGGCCAGACAGCCCTGGAAAATCACCATCGCAGAAGACCTGCGCGGCAATGCCCTGGTGACTGCACCCACCTCTGAAGGGGGTCTGGGCTTTGATGCCCAGTGGGATGCTGGCTTTGTGCACCCGGTGCGCGAGGCCCTCATCGTGCAGGAGGATGTCCACCGCAACACCCAGGCCGTGGCAAACGCCGTGACCAACTGCTACAACAATGAAGCCTTCAGTCGGGTGATTTACACCGAATCCCACGATGAAGTCGCCAACGGACATGCACGGGTCCCCGAAGAAATCTGGCCCAACAATTCTGGCAGTTACTACGCCAAGAAGCGCTCCACCCTCGGGGCCTGCATCACCTTCACCTCCCCGGGCATTCCCATGATCTTCCAGGGACAGGAAATGCTCGCCGGAGGCTGGTTTGACGACAACAACATGCTCGACTGGACCCTCGGCGAACAAAATCAGGGGATCACCCAGCTTTACCGGGACCTCAAACAGCTGAGACAGAATGCCTCCGGGACCACCGCTGGCCTCAAAGGGCCCCACGTGACGGTGCACCGGGTCGACATCGACAAGAAAATGCTGGCCTACCACCGCTTTGAACAGGGAGGCCCGAAAGACGATGTCATTGTGGTGGTCAACCTCTCTGGAACAGCCCTGGAACACTTCTGCATCGGGTTCCCACGTGGAGGCCTCTGGAAGGTCCGCTTCAATTCCGACTGGAACGGCTACGACAGCGAATTCAACAATGTCCCGAGCAACCACGTGACTGCCAATGAGGGAGAAATGGACGGCATGCCCTTCAATGCCCATGTCTCTGTGGGACCCTACAGTGCCGTGATCCTCTCGCAGGATGAGTAAAGTCAGACCGGAGGACCGCCCCTTTCTGCTGCGCACCCTGGAACTCGCCAGGGAAAGCGTGGAAAAGGGGTCCTCCCCCATTGGTTGCGTGATTGTGGACGGTCAGGGCAACATCATCGCAGAGGGTCGCAACCGCGCCCACGAATCCTGGCCCAATCAGCCACATGAAATCGCAGACTCCAGTTTCGCCCACGCAGAAATGGTGGCCTTCTACCGTCTGGGCCGGGTGAAAAATCCAGAGGAGTGCACGCTGTACTCCTCCCTGGAGCCCTGCCTGATGTGCGGAGGGGCCATCGGGATGATTCAGCTTGCAAGGGTGGTGTGGGCCTGCGATGATCCGTGGGGAGGCTCAGGTCGCCTGATCAAGTGGGACATGCACCCGGCCTACGAAAAGACAGAAGTGGTGCCTTGCCCCTTTGAGGACCTCGAGCAGGAAGCCGCAAAACTGTTCGCCCCGGAAGCAAAAAAAGCCTATCCAGAAGAAGGATGGAAAGCCTGGGTCGAGAGATATCCAGAAACAGCAGAGCTGGCAGAAAAACCATAAAGCAACATTGAAGACAACAAAGTCCAGATCCTTTTTTGAGGATCTGGACGATTGATGTTCAGGGAGCATGCCTCGCCCCTACAGATGCCTTTTGCCCTCGGCTCTCAGCTCTGGGCCCTCTGCATCTTTCACTTCGCCAGAAATTCCAGAAACTTCTGGTTCAAGGCCTCGTCCTCAATCAGGAAAGCATCGTGTCCGTGTGGGCTCTGCAGTTCCCAGTATTCGCTGTTCTTCATCTGGTCTGCCATCGCCTTCACTTCGCTGGCCGGGTACAGGATGTCCGTGGAGATGCCAATGACCAGTGTGGGGACGGTGTTGCGGCGCAGTTCATCTTCGGTGACATCAAAGAGGTCCATCGCCTGGGTGATCAGCAGGTAGGTGTTGGCATCAAAACGTTTGAGGAGTTTTTCTCCGTGGTACTCCAGGTAGGTCTGGATGGCGCTCTGGTTGGGTTTGAACTTGGATTGCCCGCCCTGGGTCATCTGGTAGGATTCGGGGCTGCGGTAACTGATCATGGCGATCTGGCGGGCAATGGCAAGTCCATGGGGTTGCTCCAGGTATTTGCCGCCCTTCCAGTCAGGATCACTGGTGATGGCGTTGCGCTGGGAGACATTGAAGCTCTTGGCCCAGGCGCTGTGGCGGGGGGGTGCAGCAATGATGATGGCTTTTTTGAGGCACTCGGGGTAGCTTCTGACCCATTCGAGCGCCTGCATGCCGCCCATGCTCCCACCAATGACCGTCAGTTTCTTGATGCCGAGGTCCCGCACCAGTTCTTTCTGCACCCGCACCATGTCGTGGATGGTGATGGGGTCCAGACCGATTTCCTTGGGTCCAGAGGTTCCTGAACACCCCCCCAGGATGTTGGAACACACAATGAAGTGCTTTGTGGGGTCCAGGGTCTTCCCTTCCCCGAAAATGTCGGCCCACCAGCGGTGCACGGCACTGGTTCCGGTGAGGGCATGGCACACCAGGATGGCATTGTCGCGGGTTTCGTTCAGCTTTCCATAAGTGTGGTAACCCACCCGGATGTTGCTGAGGGTCCGACCCGAATCCAGGATCAGGGGTTCTCTTTCAAAGAACCACTTGTAACTGGGTGTGATGGTGTAGTCGTGCTGGCTTTTGGCGACGAACGTAAACGGGATGGCTCCCTCATCGGTCTCGAATGCGAACTCGAAGCGCATGTGCTCCCCTCCAGGAAAAACGGTTGTGGTGGTGGGGGAAAAAAGATTCCCCCTCTCGTGGTGTTGAGAAGGGGAAATGGTCGTTTACGCCCTTCTCTTATCGTCCCCGAATGGGACCATCGTGGTCGTTCGGGCTGGTGAGCACCGTACCGTGATGAGGGCCGGTTGCTGCGGCGTTGCGGGCCAGTTCCCTGCGCCGACTCTGGATAAGAGTCGCCTCCTTGTGGAAGGCTAAATGCCAGTGTACGGGGTTGGGCTTTTCAGTGTCAATACAGCAAAGGGCAGATGGGCAGCGGTCCTCTGGGTGAAAAACACCTGTCTTGGAAAAACATCTTGCTTTCGAACATCATGCAGGTCCAATGCACCTGCATTTCGTTACAGTGCTGATCGAATTCTCATTTTTCTTGTTTAGCTTGAAAGAGTGAAACGTTTATTGTTCATGTCTTTGTTGCTGACCGCATGTCAGGGTGGGCTTTCTCAGCCATCCAACCCCCAGCCACCCACCAGAACCCCGGAAATGCTGCTTGAAGAGCGCTCCAAAGAAATCATCACACAATACAAACTGCCCTCCCTGAGCATTGTGATCGCCAGAGACAGCAAGATCCTCACCCAGGCCACCAGTGGCGTGCGCAAGTATGGATCACCTGAGAAAGTGACGTTGCAGGATGTGCATCACCTTGGGTCCATCAGCAAATCCTTCACGGCCACCCTGATTGCCACTTACGTTGAAAACAAGAAACTGTCATTCAATGACACCCTCAAAGACCTGCTGCCAGGAATGAAGATGCTCAAGGCGTACGAGGACATCACCATCGACCAGTTGCTGTCCCACCGGTCTGGCATTGTGGCCAACCTGATGGAAGATGAATCCTGGTGGGATGGCAGCATTCCACTGGCGACCCGCAAAGCGTCCTTCCTGAAGACACTGCTGCAAACCCCACTGGAGCATGATCCAGGCAAGGCTTTTGAATACTCCAATGCTGGATATGCCCTGCTGGCCATGATTGCAGAGCAGGTGGGCAAAAAACCCTATGAAGAACTGCTGGACCTCCGCATCTTCAAGCCCCTGCAGATGAAAAACTGCAGTGTAGGTTTCACCTGGGACACCTCAAAAGTGACCCAGCCCTGGCCGCACATCCTCAAGAACAACCTCCCATCAGCCATTCCCCCTGTGTATCCCACCCAGGAGAACAAAACCATTGCTGGAAACACCGAGGTCATCAATGGGGCTGACAATGTGCGCTGCCCGATGTCGGATCTGGTCCGTTATTTGCAGGACCACCTGAATGGCGAAAATGGCAAGAAGGGACTGCTCAGACCCGACACCTACCGCGAACTGCACAAAGACCACCACGGTGATGATTATGGTTACGGCTGGGTGGTGCAGCAAAGCCCGGAAGGTGTGGTTCTGGGCCACGATGGCAGCAACACCCTGAATTATGCACGCATGGTTCTGGTTCCCAAAAGCAACCTGATTCTGTTTGGAGCAACCAACATCGGCTCTGAGAACGCTGGAACGGCCATTGAAGCAGGGATGGCAGAAGCCGTAAAACTCAACACGCCCTGAATCCTGAATGGCCTGTGCCCTGCAACTGCTGGAGTTGCAGGGGTTTTGATCTGGAGGGGTCCTGCCTCGATCTCAATTCTGGTAGACTGGTAAAGCCTGTTGCGGTGACTGGCGAAGCGTGGAGTACCACGGGGGAGCCGCAACACAAACCTGCCGCACGCCTGGGCGAAACAGCTGGATTTCCCATAGGAGGGCTATTTCGTGCGCGCAATACTGTCTGTCAGCAACAAGAGTGGCATCGTGGACTTTGCAAAAGGTCTCGTCGAAAAAGGCTTTGAGATCATCTCCACCGGAGGGACCTTCAAAACCCTCAAAGATGCCGGTGTGGCCGTGCGGTACGTCACCGAAATCACCGGATTCCCGGAAATTCTGGAAGGCCGCGTCAAGACCCTGCACCCTGCTGTGCACGGGGGCATTCTGGCCAGAAGAACCCCGGAGCATCTGGCGCAACTGAACGAGCAGCAGATCACCCCCATTGATCTGGTGTGCGTGAACCTGTACCCCTTCCGTGAAACCATTGCAAAACCGGATGTGACCTTTCAGGACGCCATCGAGAACATCGACATCGGTGGGCCTGCCATGATTCGCGCCAGTGCCAAGAACCATGAGTCCGTGCTGATCGTGGTGGACCCCGCAGACTACAGCGAAATCCTGGGGAACCTCGGAAATGTCACTTCTGAATACAGAAAATACCTGGCTCAGAAAGCTTTCGCGCACACTGCTGCTTACGACACTGCAATTGCCAATTACCTTGCCCCTTCCACAGGTCTGCCTGAGCAGAAAACCGTGGAACTGAACAGGGTGATTGAATTGCGTTACGGCGAGAACCCCCACCAGAAAGCTGCCCTGTACCGCGAAGGCAGCCAGAAGGGTGCGGTGCTCGATGCCGAGGTTTTGCATGGCAAGGCCATGAGCTTCAACAACTACACCGACGCGGAAGCCTGCTGGAACCTCGCCTCCGAATTCGATGAACCCACCGTGGTCGGGGTCAAGCACGCCAATCCCTGCGCTGTGGGCACCGCCTCCACCCTGGCAGAAGCGTGGCAGCGTGCCTACGAGGCCGATCCTGTGAGCATCTTCGGGGGCATTGTTTCGGTGAACCGTCCCCTGGATGCTGACACTGCCCGTGCCCTGAAAGATGTGTTCCTGGAAGTGATCCTTGCGCCTGAGTACACCCCTGAAGCCTTCGAGATTCTGAGCAAGAAGAAGAACCTGCGCCTGATGAAAGTCGCACAGGCTCCAAAGCCCACCCTGGATTACAAGCGCATCAATGGTGGCTTTGTGGTGCAGGAAGCAGACACCCTGGGTCTGGAGGGCATTCAGCAGAGCGTGGTGACAAAGCGAGCCCCCACCGAACAGGAACTGCAGGACCTGCTGTTCACCTGGAGGGTCGTCAAGCATGTCAAATCCAATGCCATTGTGATCGGCAAGGATGGACGCACCACCGGGATTGGTGTGGGGCAGGTGAACCGCATCTGGGCCACCGAGCAGGCCATTGAGCATGCAGGCGACCACGCAAAGGGCAGTGTGCTCGCCAGTGATGCCTTCTTCCCCTTCGATGATGTGGTGCGCACTGCTGCCGCAGCAGGCATCACCGCCATCATTCAGCCTGGAGGGTCGGTCCGGGATGAGGACAGCATCAGGGCTGCAGATGAACTGGGCATCGCCATGGTTTTCACCGGTGTGCGTCACTTCCGGCACTGAGCAGGGAGGGAACATGCAGCCGATTTACGGAAAAGACACCGCCAGGGACATCAAGTACAACGTCAAGCTGGAAATTGCCCGCTGGAATGGTCTGGGCATCGTCCCGAAAATGGCAGTGGTGCTGGCCTCAAGTGACCCGGCCAGTCTGGTTTACGTGCAGAGCAAGAAACGCACTGCAGAAAGCCTGGGCATCGGTCTGGAGGTCTTTGATCTGGGAGCAGAGGTGTCCCAGAAAGAACTGGAACAGACCCTCCACAACCTCTCGGACAGCGAACAGTACCAGGGGGTGATGCTGGAGTTCCCTCTGGCCCCCCACCTGGACCCCGAGAAGGCCCTGTCCAGAATTGCTCCTCACAAGGATGTGGAGGGACTCTCCCCTGCCAACCTGTCCCTGATCGCCACCGGGCGGGAAAAGGAAGCCATTCTGGCCCCCACCCCGAACGCCTGCATTCTGCTGGCAGAGACGCAGGGACCCCTGATCGGCAAACGGGTTGCCGTGATTGGCCCAGGGCGCACCGTGGGGAGACCTCTGATCAGCATGCTGATCAACCGGGGAGCAACCGTCACCGTGGTGACAGAACACACCCGCGAAGTCAGGGACACTCTGAAGGACTGCGAGGTGATTTTCGTCTGTGTGGGCAAACATGGCCTCCTCAGAAAAGAAGCCATCACCGAGGGCCAGATCGTGATTGATGCAGGCATCAACGTGATCAACGATGGTCTGAAAGGAGACGCGGACCCCAGCATTTACCCCATGCTGAAAGCCTACTCTCCGGTGCCGGGAGGGGTCGGGGTGGTCACCAGTGCCCTGATCTTCCAGAATTTTGTCCGTGCACTCGAACTTCAGGCCGAGGACCTCGTGGTCACTGGAGGTCATGCATGAGCCTGTGGAATCAGGGAATTCAGGAACTGCTGGACCAGACGGCCAGCGATGCCCCAACCCCCGGTGGAGGGTCTGTGGCTGGACTCACCGCATCTTTTGGTCTGGGGCTGGTCATCATGGCCCTGGAAATCTCTAAGCCCAAAAAGAATGCCGATGTGACTGGGATTGATGCCCTGCTCATCGAGGCCCGTGAACTGCTCACCATCCTGAAAACCCATGCGGACCGGGATGTTGCTGCTTTTGAGCGTTACATGGATGCCCTGAAGCTTCCAAAAGGCACCGAGGAACGCAAGACTGCCGTCAAAGACGCCACGCGCAACGCAGCCCTCACCCCTCTGGAAGCGGCAAAAGACGTGCTTCGCGCGTTGCAACTGGGGGAACGGGCAGCGGCTCTGGCCCACAACAGCATCATCAGCGATGTGGGGGCAGGTGTCGCTGTGCTGCAGGGCGCAGGACAGGCTTTCCTGCTGACGGTGGACATGAACCTCAAATATGATGCAGACCTGAACAGCGAATTCCGGGCAGATAGGGACCAGGTTTCGGGCGAAATGTTGCAGGTGACAGAGCGCGTGATGCAGCAGGTGCAGGGTATCCTGAGCTGACCTGGGTTTCCAATTTCTTCCAGTTCAATTTCGGCCCGCGTGGGCCGATTTTTTTGTGTTGCCCATTGGGTTTGCCAACTGCATTCTCCCCTCTCTGAAAAGATTTGTATAGCCATGTTCAAAACTATCAAAGGCAAAATTTCAGCCATTTGGTAGCGTTTCCATATGAAACAACCCAGCAATGGGAACCGGCAACGGTTCCGGCTTCAGCATGCACTTGCAGGCCTCACCCTCGCTCTGGCCCTTTCCAGCTGCAATCTTTTTACAAATGTTCCCCCTGTCACCAATCCCGGTCCGGTCATCAATGGTCAGGATGTGCTGTATTTTGCCCTGACAGACCGATTTGCCAATGGCGACACCAGCAACGACAATGGCACCAAAACCCGAACAGGAGATACAGCAGACAAAACCAACCCCATCGGGTGGCATGGCGGAGATTTCAAAGGCATCACCCAGAAGATCAACGAGGGGTACTTTGAAAAGCTGGGCGTCACCGCCATCTGGATCTCCCCCGTTTACCTGCAGGTCCCCGGACAGCTTGCAGGAGATGGACCGAACAAGGGCAAATACCACACCGGGTACCATGGCTACTGGGCCGAAGATTTTCTGAAAGTGGACCCCCACTTTGGCACCCTGCAGGACCTCAAGGATCTGGTCCGTGCTGCCCACGCCAGAGGCCTGAAGATCGTTCAGGACATGGTGATCAACCATGCAGGCTACGGAGCGCAGCTGACCAAAGACCATCCAGACTGGTTCAACACTGCCGCAGACTGCAACGCCAGCACCAACAAAGATGTGGATTGTGATCTGGCTGGACTCCCAGACTTCAAACAGGAAAAAGCTGAAGTCACGAAGTTCCTGAACGACACTGTGGCCTACTGGATCAAAGAAGTGGGCATCAACGGCATCCGCATGGACACCATGAAACACGTGCCCGATGCGTACTGGAAGCAATTCTTTGCGAATGGCGGTGTGGCAGATCCCGCAAAGATATGGACCGTGGGTGAGGTTCTGGTGGGCGATGTCAACTTCAACAAGAAGTTCATCAATGACCTGGGCTCCCCTGCCCTGTTTGATTTCCCCCTGCAATTTGCCCTCAAAGAAAACCTCAGCACAGCCAGCGGCAACCTGAACGCCGTTGCCCGCATCTTTGACCAGGACAGCCTTTACAATGATCCCAACAAACTGGTCACCCTGGTGGACAACCATGATGTGAAACGCTTCATGAGTGAAGCTGTGGACCGGGGTGTGCCTGTGGCAGAAGCCAAAGAACGCCTGGATCTGGCCCTCAGTCTGATCTTCACCTCACGGGGCACACCCAGTGTGTACTATGGCACGGAAATCGGCATGATCGGCAAGGGGGACGCTTACAACAATGTGCTGGGTGAAACCAGCCGCGAAGACATGGATTTCTCAAAGCTGGCCGAAAACACCCTGGATGAGCGCATCAAAGCCCTCAGTGACGCACGCAAGAAGAGTGCATCGCTGCGCTCGGGAAAACAGGAAATTCTGTCCCGTCCCGAAACCAATGGTGGAAAATCCCTGCTGGCCTACCGCCGCACCCTGGAAGGGGCAGATCCGGTGGTGGTGCTGATCAACAACAGCAACACCGACCTCGACCTCAGCACCCTGGCCGCAGGAAAAGTGCAGTTGCTGGGGACTTTCGCAAAAGGATCAATCCTCAGTGAACTCACCGGGAAACCCCTGACCGTCAACCTTGATGCGGATGGCAACCTCACCGGAAATGTGGCGAAACACAGCGCATTGATTCTCAGCGCAAAAGTGGGAACAGCCCCTGGCACAGATCCCACCCTTGGTGCAGCCAGCAACCTGACCAGTCAATCGGGCACCAATGGGGTCAAAATCAACTGGACACCCTCAGAAGATGCCAACATTGCCGGGTACCGTGTTTACGTCAGTGAGAACGGCACACAGTTCACCCCTTACAATCTCGAACCGGTGTCCACCACCCAGAACCACATGCTGGTGCTGGGATTGGACAACAACAAGACCTACACCTTCAAAGTGGTTGGGGTGGGCAAAAATGGCAAAGAAGCGGTCAATGCTCCCACACTGACCGCCAAACCCAATCCCTCTGTGCTGTCCAGTGTGACCTTCACGGTAGATGCACGGGCGCTCGGAGATGCCGATGTGGAAGTGCGTCATTTTGACAACGGGCAGCAGGAATACCAGATGACCGAAAAAGCAGGCCAGCCCGGCATCTGGACGGTGACCCAGCAGCTTCCGCTGTTCAAACCTGTGGTGTTCAAGTTTGGCGATGACAGCAGCACAGCCAAGAATTCCGGCTACGAAGGTGCTGGTCAGGGAGACCGGGTGTTCATCCCAGACGATCTCACCGACACTTACCAGGGGGTCTACAACTTCATCACCCTGTCTGCCCCCAGCAGTTTCATCTCTGGTAAAGTCACCAGTGCAGGGAAGCCACTCAAGAAGGCATTGTTGAACAGCAGCCTGGAACCCCAGAATTATTACGCCGTCAGTCGAAAAGATGGCAGCTATTACCTTCCCCTGCCCGACAGTCAAACCGTGGACATCACTGCCAGCAAGAATGGCTATGCTTCCAAAACCATCAGGGCCAGCAGCGGCAGTGAGAATGCAAATGTGGACCTCGCCCTGGCCATCGTAGGCTCCAAATACACCCTTGATGGAGACCTTTCAGACTGGACTGCACCCAAACTGACCCTCACCAATGCACCCGGTGGTTATGACACAGGTTTCGGAAATGACAACATCCTCAAAGAAATCCGGGTGGATGCAGACAGCAAATACCTGTATCTGGGTTACGTCTATCGGGCCTCTGGCAACTCCGCCATTCTGCACTTCGATCACAAAACAGGAGGGTTCACCAACGCCGATGCCCTGAATGCCTGGCCCCGCAAGGCCACATTCAATCTGGGGATAGACTTCTTTGTGGCCCAGTACCAGAACAACGAACCTGAATTGCGCCTCACCAATGGCAACACCGTCGACCTCAACGAAAACTTCTTTTATGAGACCACAGGCAGTGCGCCCGAATACACCACCGAAGTGATCATTCCCTGGACTTCACTGGGCCTGGCCGACAAACCCGCAATCTTAAATGGCTATGCAGGCATTTATGGTGGAGACCACTATGGTGCCGGAGACATCCTGCCAAGTGAGAAATCCACTCCGGCCTACACTGGCAACAAAGTGGCAGGATATGACCAGCAGCGCGAAGTCACTTTCACCAAACCTTTTACGCTGGCCCCCTGAGCTGTCCATCAAAAAGAGCCCTGGAAGGTTTTCCAGGGCTCTTTTCATGCTCGAACATCACTGCATCATTTGATGGATTCCTGCACCATGCGTTGCACTTTGCTGAAGGTGGTGCTCTTCAGGCCCATGGCATTGTTTTCCTGGTAGAGTTCCAGCGGAATGTCAATGTTGATCGATCCTGCACCCAGAATGACCAGATCACCACCATCGGTGTAGAATCCCCAGTAATCTCCGTCGTCGAGTTCCTTGTTTTCATTTTTATCCAGCCAGCCCAGAGGAATATAAAGATGATCGGGATCAATTTCAATGTTGTAACTGGGTTGTCTCACAGACTCCTGAAACTGTTTGCGGATGGTGAAAGTGTCATCACAAAGATCATCGGGATCATTGGTCAGGGCACAGGCAATCACATACACACCCTTGGCATTCAGGGCACTGGGTTTCACCTGCACATTCAGTTGCGCTTTCTTCACCAGTGCACCCGAAGTGGCCTTCACAGTGATGATGTACTGACCATCTGATCCTGCTGCAGCAGTGACATCCACACGGAATTTGTTGCCCCCAAGGTTGACCACTTGCGCCTGCAGTTTGGGGCTCACATTCTCAAGGGTGATGGCGACAGGTTGAGCAAAACCACCAGTCATGTTGAGGTGCAGGTCGGCAGATGTGGTGCTTCCGGGTTCAAGTGAAACCACCGGATCATCCAACACCACACTGACATCCTGCACAGGTGCAGCTTTAAGCGCCTGCAAGGCTTTCTGTGCATTGATCAGACCAGCACCACAGCCACCTGTGACACGACACTGACCATTCGAGAGCGGCATGGCCGTATCTTTCAGGACCTTAATTGCTTCAGCGTAAGTGAGGCCAGGCTTCAGGCTTTTCATCAGGGCCACCACGCCAGCCACGTGAGGTGCAGCCATGCTGGTTCCCTGCAGCCAGGTGTATGCGAATTGCCCGGAGTCGTCGTCTTTGCCCGTGCTGAGCACGCCGTCAGGCTGATCATCTCCGTTCCGGTCCTCGTTGATCTGACCTCCAGGAGCCATCACATCCACACGTGCGCCGAAGTTGGAGAACGTGGAACGGTCGTTTGCAAATCCTGTGGAACCCACCGTGATGACTTTACCGCAACTGGCGGGGCTGTACAGACTGGCGTCATCGTTGGAGTTCCCGGCAGCCACCACCACCACAATGCCTTTGGCGGCCAGCTTGTCAAAGACGGCCTGATAAGCAGGCAGGTCTGCACAGCTTGCCTTACCACCCAGGCTCATGTTGATGACCTGGGCCGGGTTCTTGTTGTCCGGGACGCCATCCACATGTTCGCCACCTGCCCAGAGTACACCATCGATGATGTCTGCAAGGCTCCCGCCTTCCAGGCCCAGCACACGCACAGGCACGATTTTTGCTCCCCAGGAAACTCCAGCCACGCCCTTGCCGTTGTTGGTGGAGGCAGCGATCGTTCCAGCCACGTGGGTTCCGTGGTAGGAGGTGGACTCTGCATCTCCGTTGTCTTCAGGGTCAGGATCGCGTCCATCCCCATCGCCGGTGGGAGTGTTGAGGGTGAGGGTCACAAAGTCATAACCGGGGAGCAGTTTGTCTTTGATGTCCGGGTGTTCTTTAAGAATTCCTGTGTCCACCACAGCCACCGTGACATTGTTGCCCGTGGTGATGTCCCATGCTGCAGGCAGATTGATGGCATTGTAATGCCACTGGAACTTGTAGAAGGTGTCATTTGGCGTTGCCATGGGATACATCATGTAATCAGGCTGAGCGAACTCCACATTGGGGTCTGCTTTCAGTGCAGCCAAAACCTGGGCTGTCTCACTGCGGGTGGCTCCATCAAAGGCCAGCAACTGGATGCCCGTATCACCGAGGCTCCGCTGAAGTTTCAATACCTGACCGGCCACCTGCATGCTTCCCTGTTTGCTGATGGTCGCACTGGTGCGGTACTTGACCAGGAAACGACCTGGAATCACATCCTGACTGAGGGCCTGACCAGAGATGGTGTTTCTGGTCAACAGTTTTTCGGTTTGCTGCCCGGCTTGCTGCTGGTCCAATCCCTGGGTGAAGAAACCCACTTTGCCCTGAAGAAAGAAGTGGGTCTGATCTGCTGGCTGGGCAGCAATGGTTGTGGAGAAGGTGGGATTGGAATCTTCTTTCTCTCCTGCAGCAACCACAGCATATCGGTAGTTTTCCCCTGCCACTGCATTCTGGTCAAAGAAGCTTCGGGTGTTTGCTGTGACAGTACCCACCAGATTGAAAGCCAGAGGTTTCACCTGAAGGCCTTGCAATTTGGGCAAGGTTTCACGGTAGATCTCAAAACCCTTGACATTGGTGCTGCTGCTTTCCCAGACAATCTGCACTTTTCCAGCCCTGGCAACAGCCACCACCACATCAGGGGCAGCTGGAGAGGAAACAGGTATGGTTCCACCTCCACCACAGGCCGTCAAAATCAGGGTCAATGCCACCGCATTGATTCCAGGTGTGATCGATTTCAGTTTCATTCTTCCTCCTTGTTGTCCAGGACATTCTGGTGCCTGGTTGGCTCTGGTGCTCCATGGGGTCTCTTTTGCAGAGAACACTTTAAAAGTCCTGGGATGATTCCAGCATGGTTGGGGATGGATCGAAAAGGGCAGGGCTTGAGCACTGCAAAAATGTCCTGTCTGCAAAGGGCCTGGAACTTCTTTCCTGAAGGTTTCAGGATGGAGGCCTGAAACCTTCAGGAAATGCGCAGAAAACTGCTTCAGCCTCATCTCTCATTCATATGCAGCGTAGCATTTCACACATTCTGCCTGCATGACCACCATCACACCAGAACCGTGAACAATGCTCTATATCGGTAAGGATGTGCATCAAAACAAAAACACAGGACTTTAGACCCTGTGTTTTTGAAGCACCTGAATTTTTACTTCTCAACTGAGGACCAGCAGAGCATCAGGCAGGTTCATCCACTGCCACAGCCTCGATGACCTCTTCTTCTGGCGTCTGCATCCCATCATAAACATCAGTGTGCTCTTCCAGCCAGCGTTTGCGGTACACCATGAACGCTGCTGTGGCGGTGTCCTTGATGGTGAGGGCATTCATGGTGCCCCCCACTGCAGCACCCACCAGAGGCACCAGTTGCAGGGCTTTGCGCTGGGTCAGGTTGATTCCAATGCTTTTGGCAATTTCACGCACACCCAGTTTCTCCAGGGTGGCAGGCAGTAAAATTGACACCACCTTGTCGAGTCCAGCTCCCTGCCTGAGTGCCCGGCTGACCGCGTGCATGCTGAAAATGAACTTTTCACGCTGGCCCACATCCAGTGCAGATGCAGAACCCAGAATGCCCCGGGCAATGGCCTGCTCTTCCGGGGTATCCACCCGGTACCCATAAGCGGCAGCCACCTGCCGGATCACGCGCTGGGTCACGGTGATCAGGACGGGAACATCCAGCAGGATGGTGGCCCAGCCTCCTGCGCCTGCTGCTGCACCTGAGACTGTGCCCACGCTCAGGTTTTCCAGAATGATTTTGCGGGCCACGGCGTCTCTGGCCTGCAACTCACAGGGAATGCTCTTGCGGGTTTCCTGCACGCTCTTTTCGATTTTCTCCTCATCCAGCAGGCGGTCCGCCAGATGAGCAGTGCTCTCCAGGGCCTGCTCGACAGCACCTGTCACCCGTTCTGTCATGCTTTCCGGGATGTATTTGCCCAGAGAACCGAGGCTGCGTTCAATCAGCAGGGCGGTCTTTTTGCCTGTTTTTTCCAGGGCACTGGGTCTGGCACTTGCCCAGCGGTCGATGTCGTCGCGGGCTTTCTGGTGGTAGAGCCGGGCGTCTTGCGCCTTCTCGTACAGCATCAGATCCGTGCTGGCTTCTTCTGTCCCCTGGACCTCGGGATTCACCGGTTCATTTGGATGGTCTTGTGGCATGGCGTGCTCCTTGATCGAGAATATGCAGTCTGTTCAGACAAAGTTCCCCCTGGCAGGTTCATCTGGCCAGAGGGTGCCTTGATGTTGGCTGGAGGTTACAGTTCTTCCACCACCAGACCACCGAAATACATCATCTGCAATCCATCGTGGGCACGCAGGATTTCACGGATTTTCTGCTTATGGTCTGAATCGGCAGCGTAAATCCCCACGGTCACGGCCCCTTCCTCCCAGGCTTTCTGGTGCTCCTGCAGAATCACACTCTCGTCACCAAAGGAGGTGAGGTTGGCGGTCAGCTGGTCTTTGAGCGGATCATCTGCTCCGCTGTGCACAATCACATCTGCAAATCCGGCCTGCTGCAATTCCTGTCTGGCTGCGTCCAGGTGTTCCCGCCTGAGCACCGCCACCACATAATGTCTGGGATAATCTGTTGTCTGCGGCATAAGGTCTCCTCTGAAACCCAGTGTCTCACATGGGAAAATGGGATCGCCGCAGCAAAACACACGATCCTGAGGCCCTGCTGTGTGAGGCTCAATACAGATCCAGCGTGTTCAACCCTCTGCGGATGGGGCCTTCCAGTGCCCTCGCCTGATCGCTTTCGGGGGCAGGAAAGAGCAATTGAAAATACAGGGCCTGAAAGAACTGCCGGGTGTTGTGGAGCCTTGCCATGCCTTTTTCGCTGTCAAAGGAACTGCGCCAGGTGGTGCCATAAAGCAGGCCTGAAATCCAGTCTTCCAGTTTTTCAGTGGGGTAATCTCCACGGGCAACCAGGGTAGTGATCACCCGGGCCATTCTTTCCGGTTCATTGTGGGTGTAGAAAACCTCCTGATCGGGGGCCACTTTGCTGGAAAGTGCAGCAAGCAGGACATCCAGATCCTGCTGGGTGGTTCGGGGGTTTTCTGCAATGCGCCACAGCACATCTGCGGCGTGGGCCACTCCATGCATCCAGCCTTCAGTGTCTGTTCGGGCCCGCAGGTCTTTTTCACCGGTCAGGTGGACAGCAATACCCTCCACCACCCCTGAGAACTCCGCATCCAGGAGAAAACGGGAACGGGCATCCCGACGCATCACTTCAGAGAGGATCAGGGCAGAGAAGGTGCGTCTGAAGACACTGGAAGTCCCCTGCTCTCCCAGGCCGGACTTCAGTCCTGCAAGCAATGCTGTGGTGAGTTTCCTTGCTCCCTCATCTGTGAGTGCCCCTCCCCTGAGCCATGAGGCGTAAATTTCATATCCCAGGTTGTCCCGCAAGACCGGGTCAGGTGAAGCCAGACACTGAACCAGCACATCACTGAGGGCATCTGCAGATTGGCCCTCTGGCAGTTGTCCAGAGCGCACGTTTTGCCAGAAGTCTGCATCATAAGGGGCCTTTCCGCACTGTTCCTGGGCAAAAGCAGGCAGGGACAGCAGGACCAGGGTCAGCAGCCATTTTTTCATGGGTCACCTCGCGAATCTGTTTTGTTCTGTGACCACGGTACCTCTATACTGCTTTCCATGACAGGGCACTTTGAAAGCAGGGGCGAGGTTGCATACGTGACCTCCAGTGAAGCTGCAGCCCTGCTGACAGACCTGCAGGCCCTGGAGGCGCTGCTGGTGTACCTGGACCGCGAATGGACCGTCAAGGAGGCCGCCCAGCACCTGGGCTGGACCGTGCTGAAAACATACCGGGCCACCCGCAAACTCTTTGATCTGGGGCTGCTGGTGGTCAGTCAGGTGGTTCCCCGATCAGGCAAACCCCTGAAGAAGTACACCACGGTGGAAGGGTGTTTTTTCATCCCCTACCACCTGACTCCGGTGGGGGCCCTCGAGCAGTTGCTGGACCTCCTGGAAAGGGATGCCCGGCAGCACCTCTTTGAGCGCACGGCCAGGGTTTTTGAGTCTGAAGCCGAACGCAGGCAGCAGGAAGTGGGCCTGCACCTGTTCCGCAACAGCCAGGGGCAGGCCAGCATCATCCACTCCCTGTGGAGTGAAGGTCAGGCTCCGAGAGGCATTGTTCGCACCTTGCTGGAACCTCAGGCCACTGCATTGTGGAACGAGTGGGCAAGCCTGCGGTTGGATTACGATCAGGCCAAGGAACTGCAGGAACGCCTCGCTGCTCTGGTGCGGGAATACGCTGCCCAGCAGGGTTCAGGTCGGTATCTGCTCAGGGTCGGGCTGGTTCCCCTGACCGATGCAGGCCCATCCTGAGGCGGACTGGTCACTGCCTGTAGCGACGAAGCTGTTTACAGAAGTGTGCCACATCCAGACCCCCAAGCACACGGTGGGGAAAGGTGCCCAATGCTTCAGGGAGGTGCTCCCATGAGGTGATCAGGGTGCCCTGGGCTTTCCAGTGGGTCTGTTCCGGGGATTCTGCCGCTTCAGCGGTGTAGCCTCTGCGGCCCACCACCCCTGAAGGTTCCTGAGTTCTGGATGCGAGTTCCCGGTAGACCAGCACAGGATGGACGCGGGTGCCCAGCACCTGCTCAAGGGCCTGGGTGGCATGCCAGGCGTTTTGAATCGCCTGGGCCTGACGGTCATTGTTGACGAAAATCTGGTCTCCCTGCTGGTGCACCACACCACTGCGTTTCTGTGGCAACAGGGAGAACACACCAAAACTGGACACCAGAACGTAATCCAGGGTGTACCGCCCCACGGTGATGTCTTCCCGGATGAACCAGTCATCCGAAAGGGTGTAGAGGTTCTCTTCAAATCGGACAGATCTCAGGAAGGGTGTCTGAGGTGCGGAGGTGATGTAAGTACTGGGCACACGGGCGATCGTCATGATCTACCTCCAGATCCATGCAGTGGGCTGCATGTCCTATTTTTGCATAATCATTCACGGTCTGTACAGCCATTGAAAAGATTTTTGTTTTTTGCTATTAGGAGGCAATTGTAATATAAAAGCAAAATACAATCAAAAATTCTCCGTCAGGAACGCAAAAACGATGGAGGCAATCTGGTAGGCCTTATGAGAATTGAATCCAAATTTTTCAGAATCAAAATTTTTTTCGAGAAAACCCATGCAATGTCCTATACATCTGCCAGCTGTTCCCCAAAAAGGAACACGTCCCAGAAGCGTTTCTGGGACGTGAAGTGAACTGGTGTCTGTTATTGTGCGAGGGCAACAGGTGAGCGGTTGACCTTGACAGCAGGTTTGCTGGCTTCCAGAGAACGAAGCCCCTTGCTGATTTCAGCGATCTGCCTGGGAGAGAGGGTGCCCATGTCGTGGGACATCAGGTAAGGCAGAAGCTGGTCTGCGGTCAGCAGTTTGATGCCCGAAGCTTCAAGACCATGCACTTCGCTGCTGCTGAAAATGGCAATGGGTACGGCTCTGGCTTTGACCTGGGATTCGATCATGGCATTGCACATCTTGATGGACTTGATGATGTAGTCATGGGGGTTGCCATTCACCAGGATGCTGCTGGCATTGGCGGTGATGGTGCCACTGGCGGTCTGCTGGAAGATGGTGAAGAGTCCAAAGCGGGAAACCACTGCATAATCAATCATGTGGTGATCCAGGCCGATGTCCTCACGGATGAACCAGTCATCGTTCAGGGAAAAAATGACATCTCCCAGGCGTGCGGGCTTTGCAGGGCCTGCCGGGGTGGCGTTTTTCTTCTGATTGCGACGGAACAGCAGCATGCAAACCTCCAGATCGATGTGACGATGCAGGGACACTTTAGAATCTTGTTACGTGATTGTAACACAAATGTGTGCGATGTGTAAGGTGAGTCAGCTTGTACCCGGTTCAGAAATTCAGTTTCACTTCACCCAGACAGAAGATGAGAGGGAAATCCTTCTCATCTTCTGTCTGCAAAAGCAATTGTGGTTCAGTAGCGCCACTTTTTGGCTTCTTCCAGCAACACATTGATGCGCTTGAGGACTTCACGCAGTTCGGTGTCGCTGTGAAGATACTCGACCTTGAAGGTCAGGTAGGTTTTCAGGCGCTCGGGAGAAAAGATCTTCAGGGCTCCCACCTCAGACCCCATGATTTCACTGTCCCGAAACACCATGATGGGCTCAAGTGGGACACCCAGGTACTTCCTGAGGGGTTTGAGCACACCCGTCACATCTGTGGGGAGGGGCTCAATTTTGTCTCCGTTGACGTAGAGGCCCCGGGGGGTCGCGGTGACCTTGCCCCGCTTGGCAGGTTCAAAAATGCAGAACACCCCGTAAGGTGAAACAGCGATGTAGTCCACCGACATGCGTTCGATGGTGACATTCTCCCGAATGAGCCATTCGTCTGGCATTTCTCCGAGAATGTCTCCCACGCCTTTCGGAATGGGCCTGGGCTGGGGTGGGGTGTCCTCCTGCTCGGTGTCGTCGGGGTCATCCAACTCGGGTTCTACGGGCTTGGGTTTGAAGAGGCGTTTGAAGAAGGTCATAGAAGCGACTCCCGTTGATGTCTGGTCTGCCACTGGCAGCGATACACTCCATCATACCCCATTTGAAAAGGGGCAAAATGGCGCTTTCATGAGCCAGACAGGGTGAACGCAAAGTCGCTGATGAGGCGTTGTGCTTAAAGCAAACGGTCAGCCATCAGCCTTCAGCACCAGAACACAGATGTGCTTTCAATTCAGTCAGACAAAACCGACTTGTAACCTCCCAACCCAGCTCAAACCTTTCTGGGGCCGTCAGCAAAAGCATCCACTCCTCTTTTGCTGACGGTCAAAAGCTTTCAAACGGTGATGGGTTCGACGTACTCGCCATACACTTTCCTGAGCACATCCATCATCTCGCCCAGGGTGCAGTAGGCGTGCGAGCACTCAATGAACGCAGGCATGGTGTTGAGACCCATCACTGCAGCATCGCGCAGGCCTTCCAGTGCATTTTTCGCCCTCTGGGGGTCACGTTCACGGCGCACCCGGGCCAGGCGCTCGGCCTGAATGCGTTCCACCACCGGATCAATGAGCTGGATGGGCACATTGAGGGGTCTGTCATCGGTGAAGGCATTGACGCCCACGATCAGGCGGTCTTTGCGGTCCACTTCCTGCTGGTACTGGTAGGCGGCCTCCTGAATTTCCCGGGCATAATAGCCCAGTTCAATGCCCTGCTCCACCCCACCCAGATCACGGATCTGCTGGATGTAGCGCATGGCGTCTTGCTCAATTTTGCTGGTGAGGGCTTCAACGTAGTAGCTTCCGCCAAGAGGGTCCACCACTCCGGCCACACCTGTCTCGTATGCAATGATCTGCTGGGTTCTCAGGGCGATGGTGGCAGCCTCCTCGGTGGGCAGGGCCAGGGCCTCATCGAACGAGTCGGTGTGTAGACTGTTGGTTCCGCCCAGGACAGCCGCCAGGGCCTGAATTGCCACGCGGGAGATGTTGTTGAGGGGTTGCTGGGCGGTGAGGCTCACCCCTGCCGTCTGGGCGTGGGTTCTGAGCATCCAGCTTCGGGGGTTTTTCGCACCGTAACGGTGACGCATTTCCCTGGCCCAGATGCGTCTGGCCGCACGAAACTTGGCAATCTCCTCGAAGAAGTCATTGTGCACATCAAAGAAGAAACTGATGCGGGGGGCAAACTCGTCGATGTCCAGACCCCGCTCCAGCGCCTTTTCCACATAATGGAAACCGTCTGCCAGCGTAAAAGCCAGTTCCTGCACTGCAGTCGA
This sequence comes from Deinococcus cellulosilyticus NBRC 106333 = KACC 11606, assembly GCF_007990775.1. Classification (NCBI taxonomy): domain Bacteria; kingdom Thermotogati; phylum Deinococcota; class Deinococci; order Deinococcales; family Deinococcaceae; genus Deinococcus; species Deinococcus cellulosilyticus. Next base: position 270,380 of record NZ_BJXB01000002.1, read on the forward strand.
TCCTGCTTCACGGATGTGGTAGCCCGAAACGCTGATGAAGTTCCACTTCGGCATGTGCTGTGGAGCCCACTCGAAGGTGTCGATCACCAGTTTCACACTGGGTTCGGGGGGGAAAATGAATTCCTTCTGGGCAATGAACTCCTTGAGGATGTCGTTCTGGATGGTGCCGCCCACTTTTGTGATGTCGTAGCCCTGCTTCTGGGCGTTGGCAATGTACATGGCCCAGATGGCATTGGCTGGACTGTTGATGGTCATGGAGGTGGTGACCGCTTCAGGGTTGATGTCCTGGAAAAGGATTTCCATGTCTGCCAAGCTGGCCACAGCCACACCACACTTGCCCACCTCCCCTCTGGAGAAAGGGTGGTCCGAGTCGTAACCCATCAGGGTGGGGAGGTCAAAGGCCGTGGAAAGGCCCGTCTGGCCTGCACCAAGCAAGGCCTTGAAGCGTTCATTTGTCTGTTCTGCACTGCCAAACCCGGCAAACATGCGCATGGTCCAGAGTTTTGCCCGGTACATGCTGGGCTGCACACCACGGGTGTAAGGGTACTCACCTGGGAATCCGAGGTCTTCCTGTTTCAGGTCTTTGACGTCCTCTTCAGTGTAGAGGGGTTCAGGCTCAAGGTCAGAGAGGGTCTTGAAGTTGTATTGCCGTTCGGGGAACTTCGAAATGGCCTTCTGGTACTGCGTGCTCAGCCATTCATTTTTCGTGGACATGGGGGCCTCCATATATGACGTTTTTTTCGCGCTTTGCTTTTATTTTGTCATATATACCTGTCCAGGGAAACCCTGTACCCTGAAGCATGGACTTCATCCAGAGAACCCGCAAATTCTCCCCTGCGCTCGCCCAGTACCTGCAACAGGTGGCAGAGCAGGAACTGAACTTCAAAGGTGAGCATCCTCTGGAGCACTCCAGGCACAACCACGTTCACCTGTGGAAACTGGAAGCCGAAGCCGATCACCATCCAGAAGTCAACCTGGATTTCAGGGTGGAAGCCATCAGGTACATTCTGCAAAGCTGGTCAGAGGCCCTCAGGCAACACCCAAAAGGCAACTATCTCTTTTACCTCTATCAAGACTTTGCCCCCACAGTCTCCATCGTCAGGGAAACCCCTGCTGGATTTCCCTATGGAGGAACTCCAGTTTTTGTTCAGGACATGACAGAGGTGATGCGCCTGTACATGGGCAGGTCCTGGCAGGACCTGTTCAGAGGAGACAGAACACCTGAACAGATCCTGGACCTGCTCAGGAAGCAAGAGGGATCACTTTCCCGAACGGCCAGAACACTGGGATGGTCTGTGGCAGACCTCAGAAAATGGGTGGAGAGCTGGGATCTGGGACAGGAGGTCAACACCCTCCGCAAGCACTTCAAGAGACGCCCTGCTCAACTGAAACTGCGCGATGACCTGCCCTACACCTACCGCATCCACCAGACACGACTGGAGCATTAAGGCAAAATGCCTGAAACCGCCCAGTAACGCACATCTGGCCCCTCAAACCCGTCTTTTTCGTAGCGGATGAAAGCGACAAAGGATTTGCTGCTGTCCCAGACCCTCATCTGATGGATGCCATATTTTTGTGGGCAAATGCGGTCTTTAGGCAGAGCAATGTCTTTAAAGATGACTTTCTTGTTGAGCTGGACCGACACCCCTTTTGCTGTTGGGTTGATGCAGTCTGTCACCTTGAAGGGAATGGGCTGCACGCTCATGGTGTAGGCCTTTTGCTTCGCCTGAAACTGCACACTGGTCTTCCCCAGAGGGTTGGCATACACACTGCGGCCCAGGCGGGTCTTCAGAATGCCGTATTTGTTTAAAGTGGCTGCTTTCAGGGCCTGGCTACGGGCATCTTTCACCTCTGCCCCATCCTCTTGCAGGGATTTCTTCACGGTCAGGATGGCTTTGTTCTGGGGCACATTCAAGACCACAATTTCGCTGAAGGGAAAGCCACTCCCATCATGAATGCCGTACTGTTCGTAGGCAGCATATTTGCCATCTTTTGAAAAACCCAGAAATTGCAGGGTGGACTGGTCGGCAGCGAAAGCGGAACCTGCAGTGAGGAGAAAAATGCCCAGTAAGAAACGCATACCTCAGGTTAAGCTCAGCCTTTGAGGCATGCGTTCATGTTTGATAAATCCAACTTTAAGTTTCGTCGGTCTCCAGAACGAACTGGGCACCATTCAAGCGCACACGCCTGAGCAGTTTGTCCTCGGTGTTGGAGTGCACCGCAGTGATGGTCACGTATTTGCTGAGGGGTGTGCGGATCACTTTGGGAGCAAGCACCTCCTCAAGCTGAAAAATACCTGCAGGGTTGTTGTAGATGGCCCGGATTTCCACCGGGGTTTCGCGGCCCTTGACGATCTTGACTTCATCTACGGCCAGCGCACTCAGGCTGTGGATGTCCACGCTGCCCAGCATGTAGGCTTTGCGACCCCGTCCTTTGGTGATGTCCGTTCCATCCGCAACTGCAGTGATGCCCCCTTCGATGGTGAGGGGTGGAGGATTGATGTCGTGACAGTTGATGCAGTGCAAGATGAACCCGCGCACCTTGGTCCTTTTGTACACATCCTCGTAGATTTCAGGAAGGATGCGGTCCAGGATGGGCATGGCAAGGATCACCCCATACTGCTCGTGCTGTTCGCGGTGCACCTCATTGCCGATGTCGTGCAACATGGTCCCGAGAATGACGATCAGGTTGGCATCGTCCACGTCTCCAAAACCACTTTCCACAAAGTCGGGTTTGACCCCTTCTTGCAAGAGCAGTTCCAGAATGGCCAGCGAAGCCGCTCCGGTCATCCAGGCATGCACACGCCCATGGTCGTTGTACCCCAGTTTCCGCATGGTGATGTAATTGCTCATGTCCCAGTGGGCCAGGGCTTCGGGGTCCTTGATCAGCATGTCGTAGGCTTTGAGGGCTTTGGGGTACTGGGAAAGATCGCTGCGAATGCCCTGATCCATTTCATCAAGGATCTTCTGTCTCGGGCTGGAGAACGCCACCGCAAGTTCGGTGTTTGCGGGGGTGACTTTCTGAACCTGACCGTCTTCAATCTGGATGCGGAACTTGGTGTTCTGGTTCATTTCAGCTCCCTTTCGAAAACTGCACGGGCTCTGGTCCTGGCAGTTCTTCAGCTCCTCAGTGGCCCGAGGTGGTTCCATTTTAGGACAATTTACCCCCCTTCTCGTCAAAATCCCGTCAAATCGCTCACGATGCACGCCTGGGCTCACCCGGATGTAATTCTGAGGTAATTTATTGATTAATTTTTTTATGATTCTGAAAATTTACTGATCAGATCAGGAATTTACCGTCTTTGAAAGGTTTTTTCAGAAGAAAGAAAACACCATCTCATGAATTTTTCTGTTCATTTCCAGATGTGCATGCTATTTTGGATGAAACAGAGGCTCTGGAGTGGCCCCGCTCCATCCTGTGCAGGAGGACCATCATGACGCTAGCGCACACCATGAAGACAGCCCATCCAGCCCTGCCTGTGAACCTGCTGCCAAAAAGGGCCAGACTGGAACAGACCCTGTATTCTCTGCCAGACCACTGGCTGGTGCGTGAAGGTGTGCAGGTGGGGCATTTCAGTCAGGCCACCGTCCTGATTTCCCAGCATGGCGTTTTTGCGCTGCTGCCACAGGAACCCAGTGGGGTGATCCTGCACAATCCCAGAACCCTGATTGTTGCTGATCAGAACCTGATGCCCCAGGTGCAGGCCTCCCAGCAGAATGTGGAGTATTTTTCCAGACAAATGGGCACCCCAGTTCATCCAGTGATGCTATTTCAGCAGCTTCTGGAACCTGAAGAACTGAAAGCCAGAAGCCTGTACAGCAGCACCGTCCGGGAATGGGAAATTGACAGTGTCAAAATCGTCACCTGGGAAAGCCTGAAAACATACCTGCTTTCCCACACCCGAAAAAAACTCAGCTGGGAAGACACCATGCGCCTCAGCCAGAAACTCAGGACCCTCTATTGAGGCCTTGTTTCGCTGGCCCCGGGATTCCACACCACATCTTGAAACCGTAACCAGAACTGAGAAAATGCAACCAACATGTAATAGAAAATTCAAGATTTACTGAATTTGAATTGAATCGAGGCTGAAATTCACCTGAAGTCTGACAGAAATCTGACAAAACAAGCAACAAATTTGTTACATACCGCCTTGACGTTTCCACCGTCCTGCCTTTCAAAAGTCTTTCATGCTATCTTCGTGGGGATCAATCAAAGCAGTCTCTGGAGGTCATCATGGGTCTTGCAAAAAATCAATCCCGTTTTCAGGAAACCGTCCTCCCACAAAAAAAGCAACACCATCCTGAACAGGTCATCCACAGTCTTGCAGATCACTGGATTGTCAAAGAGAACGTGCAAATTGGCTATATCAACGAAAATTTTTTGTTGATCTCCAGCTATGGGGTTTATGCCATCTTCCCTCAGGAAGTCAGAGGGCACCTGAACATGACACCCCGGGGATTCACTGTCGAAGGCCAGCACCAGACCCCTGTGGTCCAGACCATTCAGGAATCCGTGAAAAACTTTGAGAAGCGCCTTGGAATCAAAGTGCAACCCATTGTTCTTTACAAAGAACTCTGGGAATCTGAAACCCACAACCTTCCCCTTGGTCCAGCCCGACAGGAATGGGACTCTGGAGACATCAAGATCCTGAGCTGGGAAGGCCTGCAGCCCTACCTGATGTCCAGGGTTCGCTGGTACCTCAACTGGCCGGACCTGATGAAGATCTGCAAGCGCCTGCGTGAAATGCAATATTGACCCATCAGAAAGAAAAACAGAACTCAAAAGCCTCTCCTGTGACAGGAGAGGCTTTCTCTGGTGCGGAAGGAAACTATTCCCCTTTGAAGTTGGGTTTGCGTTTCTCCAGGAAAGCTTTTGTGCCCTCTTTGCGGTCTTCGGTGGCCACAGCCATACCAAAAAGATCTGCCTCGATTTCCAGGGCGTCTGCAAAGGTGGTGTCCATTCCTCTGCGCACAGCCTCCTTGATCAGGCCCACGGCCAGTGGAGCGGTTTTGGACAGCATGTTGCGGGCATATTCCTTGGCGCGTTCCAGAGGCTGATCCACCACCTCATTGACCAGACCGATCTCGCGGGCCTCTTTTGCGTCCACCAGACGGCCAGAAACCATGATGTCCAGGGCACGTCCCACCCCCACCAGTCGAGGCAGGCGTTGCGTTCCACCATACCCAGGGATGAGACCAATGGTGGCTTCTGGGAGCCCAAGTTTTGCACCTGGAGAAGCAATGCGCAGGTCGCACGCCATGGCCAATTCCAGCCCTCCGCCCAGGGCATAGCCGTTCACGGCAGCAATGGTCAGAAAAGGCAACTGGGAAATCTGCTGGAAGATGTCCTGACCCTGCAAACTCAGGTCACGGCCATTGAAAGCCCCTTCCAGATCGGCAATCTCGTTGATGTCTGCTCCGGCCACAAAAGCTTTGTCTCCACTGCCCGTCACGATCAGGGCTTCCACTTCCGGGTTCTCCTCGATCAGCATGATGGCTTCTGCGATCTCACGGAAGGTCTCGATGTTCAGGGCGTTCAGGCTCTTTGGGCGGTTGATGGTCAGGATGCCCAGAGCACCGTCCTGATCCAGCGTGATGTTCTCAAATTCTGCTTCCAGCATTTCACTCATTTCCAGCCTCCTGATGAATCAGGCAGAACGCTTCCAGAGCCACCTCGATCATGCTCTGCACCCCCTGCCTGAGGATGGCGGGGTCCACAAATTCAGGGTCCCCGATGTTGTTGCTTGCAATCGCCATGCATCCCGCATGCACACCATGCATGGCTGCCACCGTGAAGATGGCACTGGCTTCCATTTCAAAGCCCAGCACGCCTCTTGCGGCCCAGAGTCTAGCATGTTCCGGGGTGCTGGCATAGAACGCATCCTCGGTCATGATCAGACCGATGTGGTGTTTGATCCGGGTGTTGCGTGCCGCCTGCACCGAAGCCTCCAGAATCTGGTAACTTGCAATCGGTGCGTAAGGTGCCCCACCAAAAAACTGCCGGGTGGTCCCATCGTTGGGCACACTGGCCTGAGCGATCACCAGATCGGCAGGCCGCACACTGGGATGGGAAGCCCCCAGAGTTCCCACCCTGAGCAGGTAACGGGCCCCCAGGCGAATGATTTCCTCAGTGACAATGGCTGCACTGGGGCAACCCATTCCGGTGGTCTGGACACTGACCCGGACCCCCTTGTAGGTTCCGGTGTACCCCAGAAGCTGGCGGTTGTCGGTGTACAGCACGGGGTCCTGCAAAAATGTCTCGGCAATCCAGCGTGAGCGGTTCGGGTCACCGGGCAGCAGCACAAATTCAGCCACCTGCCCGGGCTCTGCATGAAGATGAATTTCACCCATGGCGGTAGTATAACCCACCAGATGAGAAGAACATCAGGGTTTGACACGAGAATGGGGTGGGCCAGCACCCCCTCCCTGCAATACACATTTGATGTTCTTAACTGACCAGAGCACCGTCCAGCAGCCGCAAAATCCGGTCTGCCTTCTCAGCAAGCGGCTGATCGTGGGTGACCAGCAAAACCCCTGATCCCCGTTCACGGGCCAGTTCCAGCAGCAAACGCATCACTTCCTGGGTGTTGTGCTGGTCGAGGTTTCCAGTGGGTTCATCGGCAAGAATCACTGATGGACGGTTGAGGACCGCACGAACCAGGGCCACCCGCTGCCTCTCCCCTCCGGAAAGCTGAGAGGGATAGTGCTGCAGGCGGTGCGCCAGACCCACACGAGCAAGAAGCTCCAGGGCTTCCTCCTGATCGTGCCGTGCCTGAATCCAGCTCGGGACCAGGGCATTGTGCAGCACCGTCAGGTCGCTGAGCAGGTAGTGCTGCTGGAAGACCAGACCAATGTGCTGGTTCCTCAGGCGGTCCAGAGGGGCTCCCCTCAGGGTGCTGACCTGGGACCCTCCCCACATCACCTGTCCCTGGGTGGGGCGTTCGAGGCCTGCAAGCAGGTGCAGCAGTGTGCTTTTTCCACTTCCGGAAGGTCCGGTCAGGGCAACAACTTCTCCGGGGTTCAGCTGTAAGCTGACCCCTTTTAAAACCTCGGTGGTCCCGAAGGTGTGGTGGATTTCAACGGCTTGCAGCACAGACACCGCATCATCCTAGCATGCTGCAGGGAAAAAACCAGTCCAAATGGGCGAAAGTCTAATCAGGTGCTCTGTGAAACCATCCAATGTGATCGTTTAGGCATCTGTTCGAGCGATTGGGCACAAATTTACCCATTTTTGCCAGAAGGTGTTTAGAATAGGCTCATGCAATCCAGCCAAGCCATCATGGACTTGCAAAACCAGACCCTTTTTGCTGACCTCCCCGAAGAGACCATCCAGCGCATTGCCCAGTCGGCGATCCTGCGCCATTACAGCGCCGGAAACGCCCTGTTCGATCAGGAGGAAAGCGGAGAAGCCCTTTACCTGATCGTCAGTGGTGAGATTGGCATTGAGCATTACGGAGCCCTCGGGCAGGAACGGGTGATCAACCAGATGTACGCGCCGTGCATTGTGGGCGAGGTGGCGGTGCTGACCCACGTTCCACGCACGGCCACAGCACGCTGCCTCACTGCGGTGCGCTGCTATGTGATCTACCGGGACATCTTCAAGGAACTGAGTCGCAAGTATCCGCAAATCTTATGGAACCTCGCCAGCATTCTCGCAGAGCGCCTCACCCAGACCAACCGGGACCTCACCATGCGCACCTTTGCCAACGCCGAGACGTGGATTGCCTACACCCTGCACTCCATGTTCGAGGAGCGTCACCGCAAGAACGTGCCCAAACACAACGAGCTTCCGGTCACGCACGCGGATCTGGCAAGGCGCAGCGGAAACAGCCGTGAAACCATCACCCGAACCCTCAAGAAACTCGAAGAGGTCGGCGTGGTGAAGACCCACCCCCGCATGATCAAGATCCTCAACGCAGAGGAACTTGAAGCCCTCGCCAACGACCTGGGCGACTTCTAAATTTTTGCAAGCTGTCTGCTGGCCTCCTGCCTGACCTCTTCCTGGGGATCTTGCAGGAGGTTTTCGATTGCAGAAAGGGACTGTTTTTCTTCAAATTGTCCAAGGGCCCACGCAGCAGAGGCCCTCACCTCCCAGGCTTCATCCTGCGCTCCTTTGAGGACCAGAGCAAGGTGCAGTGGGTCCCTCAGGTTGCCCAGTACCATCAGGGCATTGCGGGCCATACCCTTGCGTCTGGGTCTGGAAAAAGCCGTGTGGGCAAACCTGCGGTCAAAATCCCGGTTGGACCCCTCAAAAAACACCGAAAGGTCGGGATGGGCCAGTTCTGGATTGGGAATGAGGTTTCGTGAAACGGCACCGGCCTTGATGCTCCAGGGGCAGACCTCCAGGCAATGGTCACACCCAAAAAGCCAGGACCCCATTCCTGAACGAAACTCCTGGGGGATGGGTCCCCGGTGTTCAATGGTCAGATAAGAGATGCACCGTCTGGAATCAATCACCCGTCCCTCCTGAATGGCCGAGGTGGGGCAGGCATTGACACAGGCCTGACAGCGTCCACAGCGGTCCACATGTCTCCCCTGCTCTTCCATTTCCAGATCGGTCAGCAGAACCGCAAGGGTCACAAAGGCCCCGAGTTTCTGGGAGATCATCATGCCACTTTTGCCCTGCCACCCGAGAAAAGCCCTGGATGACAGTTCCCTTTCCATGATGGGGGCATAATCCACACACCCCCTGCTGCGAACGCCAAGCTGGGTTGCTGTTTCTTCCAGGTCTCTGAGCAGGGGTTCAATCTGGCCGTGGTAATCAGGGGTCCAGGCGTAACGGGCCACCCGCCCGACCCGCACCCCTCCTGCAGGAACCTCCAGATCAGGAAAAGCATGGGAGATGCCCAGCACCAGCACACTTCTGGCTCCGGAGAGGGTGGTGGTCAGGTCATTTCTGCGCACAAGTTGCCGCTCCAGATAATCCATCCCAGCATGGAATCCCTTTTCCAGCCACTGCTGGTAACGGGTGGTGGCCTCTGGAGGGGTGGTGGCCACAGCCCACCCGGCCACATCAAATCCAAGTTCCAGTGCTTTTTCCAGAAGGAGGTCCTGCCTGTTCACGGAAAACAGGATACAGGAATGGGGTTGTGCGGGGGTTAGAAGGTTTTGCCGAGAACCGAGTGCCGAGAGCGCAAGATGCTGAAGCCAAAGCTTGATGTCACGTGGCTGATGGCTTCTTTAGACACCTCCGACGCCGTGCGAAGTTTCAATGTTACAATCACCCCATGATGCGCGGGATTCGCGGTGCCACCACCGTCACTGAAAACACCTCTGAAGCCATTCACGAAGCCACAACCGAGCTGCTGCAAAAAATGCTGGACAGCAACGATGTGGAATTTGAAAACATCTGCTCCATCATCTTCACCGTCACGCCAGACATCAACGCTGCCTTTCCAGCAGAAGCTGCACGGGCCATTGGCATGACCACTGTTCCCCTGTTGAACGCACTGGAAATTCCGGTTCCTGGACGCCTGCAGAAGGCCATCCGTGTGATGATGCACGTGGAAACCCAGAAAAAGCAGGCAGAAGTCAAACACATCTACCTGCGTGAAGCTGTGGTGCTGCGCCCTGACATTGCCAGCGCACAGTAAAAGCAGCGTTTAAATGCCCCACTCCAGCTGGAGTGGGGCATCTTGGTTTTCGTGGGCCTGTTGGCCAGGGGTCTGACCCTCAGCACCCAGTAACGCCCATCTCAGGTCCAGCTCTCAAACCCCTGCAGCAAACCGCTTCAACGCCTGCCTGTCGGTCAGGGGTTTGCCGTGCCCAAAAACCACCAGTGCAGGGTCCAGGGAGGCCAGGAGTCGGATGCTTTCTCTGCTCTGCTGCCGGTTGACGGTGTATTCGTCGGGCATTTCGTGCAGGCCAGGGCGCAGGGTGAAGGGGTTGAGGTTGCTGAGAACATCGCCTGCCACTGCAATCCCGTCTTTTTCCCGGAAGAAAATCACCGAGCCTGGTGTGTGCCCTGGTGCGTGTATGACCCTGAATCCAGCCACCTCATCTCCTTCCCTGAGGGGTCTGGACACCGGGTGAGGGCGTCCCATCCAGGTTTTTTCCTGCACCCGGATGATCCAGCTTCTGGGGATCATGGGTTTTTTGCCTTCCATGACTTCCTGGTCTGCTTCATGGCAGGCCAGAGGAAGATTCAGCTGTTCGCAGAGGTGTTTTGCGGCCCCCTGGTGGTCGGGGTGCACGTGGGTCAGGGCCACCATGTCAGGCTTGTGGCCTTTCAGCTGGCGGATCAGGCGGACTGCGTCCCACTTGGTGGCGGTGTCAATCAGGACGTTTCCCATCAGGTAGGTGTTGATGGTGAAACTGGGAAAACTGGGGAGCAGGTGCAGGTCTTCAGCGATTTTGATCATGTTGGGCCTCCAACAGGGCAATGAGCGCACCTGATGTGGTGTGCAAGGGTTCCAGGCTTTTGTGGACTCGGCACAGCATGAGGGCACCTTCCAGGCTGGAAAGCAGGAGGGGAGAAAGGTGCTCAGGGAGGCCATGGGCCCTGAGTGCCCCAGCAATGCCCTCCTGCCAGTTTTGAAACACCTGATGGCAGGCCTCCTGCAGGGTGGTTTGTTCGGGCTGGAGGGTTGCAGCAACACTGGCAATGGGACATCCCTGGGTGTAGTTGCTGGAGACCAGCAGGTGTTCAAAGTGGGTCAGGATGGCTCTGAATCCTCCGATCAGGCCGTGTTCCTGCAGGGTCTGGGCAATCAGCAGGCTGTACCTCTGTCCAACCTGGTGCAGGGCATCTGCAGCAAGTTGCTCTTTGCCCTCCGGGAAGTAGTAATAGAGGGAACCTTTTGGGGCCTGACTGGTCTGGAGGATCTGATCAAGACCTGTGGCTGCGTAGCCCTGTTGTTGCAGCAGGAGTGCAGTGGTGTCCATCAGTTTCTGTTTTGCATCGGATTTGCGGGGGGACATGTTTTTATTATAGCGATCGGTCTATATAAATCAAGCGGATTCCCACCCATCTTCCAGACTCCCAAAAACGGCTCGGATAAACTGGCCCCATGACCAACCGATTGAGCCTGGAAACCAGCCCTTATTTGAAACAACACGAAAACAACCCTGTAGACTGGTACCCCTGGGGCGAAGTAGCCTTCGAGAAAGCCCGCCAGGAAGACCGCCCGATTCTGCTGAGCATTGGGTACTCCACCTGCCACTGGTGCCATGTGATGGCCCACGAATCCTTTGAAAACGAAGAAATTGCTGCCCTGATGAACCAGTGGTTTGTCCCCATCAAGGTGGACCGTGAAGAGCGCCCGGATGTGGACGCCATTTACATGAGCGCAGTGCAGGCCATGACCGGATCGGGGGGGTGGCCCATGACCGTTTTTCTGACCCCCGACCTGCAACCCTTTTATGGAGGCACCTATTACCCTCCTGAAGATGCCTACGGACGCATGGGTTTTCGCAGGCTTCTGCATGCCATTCAGAATGCCTGGAGCACCAAACGGGATGAGGTTTTGACCAGTGCCCAGTCCCTGACAGACCACATCCGTTCTTCAAGCGTGCGGGAGGCCCGCAACAACGACCTGTCCCCTGAACATGCAGAAGTCACCATTGAAAACCTGCGCATGCGTTTCGACACCCAGTACGGCGGGTTTGGAGAAGCACCCAAATTTCCTGGCCCGACCACCCTGGAATTTCTCTTGATGCATGCCCACAGAACCGGAAACCCAAAAGCCCTGGAGATGGTCACTTACACCCTGGAGCAGATGGCAAGAGGTGGCATTTTTGATCAACTGGGCGGAGGTTTCGCCCGCTACAGCGTGGACAGTGAATGGCTGGTCCCGCACTTTGAAAAAATGCTGTACGACAATGCGCAACTGGCGCGTGTCTACCTGCATGCTTACCAGATCACCGGGTCTCCCCTGTTCCGGGAGATCACCGAGCGCACCCTCGATTACCTGATCCGGGAGATGCTGTCTCCCGAGGGTGGTTTCTACAGTGCACAGGACGCCGATCAGGAAGGCATTGAGGGCAAGTTTTTTGTCTGGACCCCTCAGGAGTTCGACGAGGTGCTGGGCCAGGACAGCGAGATGCTCAAATTGCATTACGGGGTGACCCCTTATGGCAATTTCGAGGACCCCCACCACAGGGAGTTCGGGCGCAGAAATGTCCTCTCGGTGAAACGCAGGCTGGAAGACCTCGCAGAGGACTTCAATGTGAGCATTGAAGTGGTGCAGGACAAGGTGCTGCAGGCCAGACAGAAACTCTTCGAGGCCCGGGAACAGCGGGTCAAACCAGGCACAGATGACAAGGTCCTGACCTCCTGGAATGGTCTGGCCCTCGCAGCCTTTGCAGAAGCAGGACGGGTTCTGAACCGGCAAGATTACCTTGAAGTGGCCATCCGCAATGCGAAGTTTGTCCAGCAAAACCTGTGGATGTCAGACACCCTGCTTCACACGTACAAAGACGGGCAGGCCAGAATCTCGGGCCTTCTGGAGGACCATGCCCTTTATGCTCTGGGCCTGATCGAACTCTTCAAAGCCACAGGAGAACCTGAGCACCTGCAAATCGCCCAGAAACTCTGGAGCACCGTGAAATCGGAGTACTGGGACAGTGAATCTGCTGCCTTCTACAGCACCCCTGCCACCCAGAGTGACCTGATCACCCGCAGACAGGAGTTTTTCGATGCTGCTGTGATCAGCGACAACGCCGCCTCGACCCTTCTTGCCCTGTGGATGGACCGTTACTTTCAGGACACGGAAGCACAACAGATCGCAGAACGTGTGGTCTCCAGCAGCCTCGGGCAGATGCGCTCTTACGCCTCTGGCTTTGGGGGGATGTGGCAGGCTTTCGAGTTCCTGCAGGCAAAACACACCGAGGTGGTGGTGATGGGCTCTGCCGAACAGCGCAAACCCCTTGAAACGGTGCTGGCAGAATTCTACCTTCCCACCACAGCCCTCTCCCCTGCAGCTTCAGAATGGGGCCTGCCTGCACTGGAAGGCAGACTGGCCGAAGGGGTGGCTTATGTCTGTGAGAATTTCGCCTGCCAGTTGCCTGCCAGAGATCCTGACACCCTGAGGACCCAGTTGCAAAAGGTGCAGCAGCACTGAAAAAGAAAGGCCACCTTGAGAACGGGGGGCCTTTTTCTGCACGGTCCCTCAAACCAGGGTCAGGTTTAATTTCTCCAGCATCAGGTGGTCCTGGTGCAGGTCCGGGTTTGGAGCGGTGAGGAGTTTTTCACCCAGAAAAATGGAATTGGCCCCAGCCATGAAACACCACGCCTGCACAGGCTCGCCCATGCCTTCTCGGCCTGCAGAGAGGCGCACGAAGCTCGTGGGCATCAGGATGCGCGCCACGGCAACCGTGCGAACCACTTCGGACCAGTCCAGAGCCCTGGAACCTTCCAGAGGGGTGCCTGGAGTGGCAATCAGGTGGTTGATCGGGACGGATTCCGGAGCGGGATTGAGCAGGGACAATTCCAGCAGAAAACGTGCCCGCTGTTCACGGTTTTCTCCCAGGCCCAGAATGCCTCCACAGCAGACTTTCATGCCTGCCTCCCGCACGTGATGCAGGGTGTTCAGGCGGTCCTGGTAGGTGCGGGTGGTGATGATCTCGCCATAGTGGTCGCTGGAAGTGTCGAGGTTGTGGTTGTAGTAGTCCAGTCCTGCTTCACCAAGGGTGTGGGCTTGCTGGTCATCCAGGAGGCCCAGGGTGGCGCAGGTTTCGAGACCCAGGGCCTTGACCTCCCGCACCATTTCAGCCACCTGCTCCAGATCTTTGCCTTTGGGGGAACGCCATGCCGCTCCCATGCAGAAACGGCTCGCCCCCTGGCTTTTCGCATGGCGGGCAGCATCAAGCACGGCATCGATGTCCAGCAGTTTCTGGGACTTCACCCCTGTGTCATAGTGGGCAGACTGGGGGCAGTAAGCACAATCCTCAGGGCAACCCCCGGTCTTGATGGACAGGAGGGTGGAGGCCTGAATCTCCCCTGCCCTGAAATGCTGGCGGTGCACCTGGTGGGCCTGATGCACCAGATCCAGAAAGGGCATCTGGAAGAGGTCCAGCACCCTTTGCAGATCCTGGCTCATTTTGTGCCTTTCTTCTTCACCTTGTTGAAGGCTTCCACGCCAAGCGGACTGGGCGTCCAGCCCGAAATGTTGGTACGCGTGGCAGCCACAGGTTTGGAATGCACCAGAGGAATCCGCACATTGGCCCTGAAGGTGAACTGGTGAATCTGCTGGTAGATTTTTGCTTTCTGCGCCCGGTCTTTGATGCTTCTGGCCTTCACCATCAGGTTCTCAAGTTCCTGGGGGTAATAATGGCTGTCCAGACTTGTGTAGGGGCCATAGTAGGCGCTGTAGAAGTTGTCAGGATCACCATAATCCCCGATCCAGCCCACAATGTAGCTGTCGTAGCCAGGTTCGGTGCGGGAATCCTTGACCCATTTGGCCCAGTCCTGGGTTCTCAGGTTCACTTTGATCCCCACATCTGAGAGGTCCACAGCAATCGCTTCGGCAAGGGCTTTGGGGTTGGGATAGTACTGTCTGGCAATCGGTGGATACCAGAGGTCAAAGGAAACATTGTTCAGGCCTGCGTCTTTGAGGATTTTGCGGGCAAGGGCGGGATCGAATTTGTAATCTTTGATTTCGGGATCAAGGGCCCAGGCAAGCTGGCTGGGCAGCAAGCCAGAGTCTGTGTAACCCAGATCGCCATAGAAGGCTTCCACAATGGCTTTTTTGTTCACTGCCAGACTGATCGCCTGACGCACCCTCTCGTCTTTCAGGAAGGGGTTTTTCACATTCAGGCTCAAAAATCCAACATTGAAAGAGGGTTTGAGGACCAGTTTCAGGTTGCGGTCATTTTTGATCTGGTTCAGGCTGTCGGGAATCAGGTCACTGGTAAAATCGATGGTGCCTGCCCGCAGTTCATTCAGGCGCTGGTTGGCATCTGCGATGAAGCGGATGATCAGCTGATCTGCGGTGCTTTTGACCCCCCAGTACTGCTTGTTGGGTTTCAGGGTGATGCGGTCTCCAGAAATCCATTCCACAAACTCAAACGGTCCTGTGCCCACAGGTTTTGAGGCAGGCGTCCCATATTTTGCACCCTGGCTCTTGATGGCGGTGGGACTGGAGATGCCAAAGTACCCTGCACCAATGAGCTGTGGAAAGCTGGCGTAGGGTTTGTTCAGGGTAAATTTGACGGTGTATTCATTGAGCTTCTGGACATTTTTCAGCAGTCCATCCGCAGAGCCCTTGTAGCCACCCAGCAACTGGCCCCAGATGCCGTAGGCCTTGCCGCTGTCACGGTAGCCATGTTCAAAGCTGGGGTCCCACCAGCGCATCACATTGAAGACCACAGCGTCAGCATTGAACACTGTGCCATCGTGGAACTTCACGCCCTTGCGCAGGGTGAAGGTCCATTCGGTTGCCTGGGCATTCCCTTTCCAGTGGGTGGCAAGGGCGGGCCTGGGGGTGATCTGACCGTCTTGCACCCACACCAGGGTGTCGTAAATCTGCACCTGGGGAAGCATGCTGGTGCGTTCAACGATGTTGCCGCTTTCCAGGTTGACGGGTTCACCAGTGGCTCCGTACACCAGGGTGGCAGCACTTGCGAGAGAGACATTCAGAAGAGCACAAAAGAACAGGACACGTTTCAACATCCATTACATGTTAACCGAAAATTGAAAATCTGGTTAACCCTCAAACCCTTCCCTGTCTTGGTGGCAGTGTAGCACCTTCCACAGGTCATTCCATAAGAAAAACCCCGGAGGGGGACCTCCGGGGGAGCTTGATACAAAATAAACTGAGCATGCGGAAAGGTGACCTCAAGGAGTGTGCGCAGGTTTTGTCTGTGCAGTCAAGGTTCCCTGTTCCATGTGGAAATCGCAATTCCGATACATACAGGGGGATGGGCTGGGAGTGAATCACGCTCAACCCGAGTAAGATGGTACCCGAATTCACTTTCTTGCGTTACTACAGATGTCCCGTCTTCCCGCAGCAATTCTGTAGGGTTTTCCCCTCAAAATTCTGGGAAGTCCCTTGCAGGACACCAAAAAATGGAAAATGAGTGCGAGACGCGATATTTACTAGGGGAAATCCCTTACTCAGGGACCTCAGGAGATCAGGGCCTCTTTCCACTTCTGGTATTTCTCAGGCAGGAAACGCTTCAGGTACATCAGGTCAGAGGTTTCATCCAGGGACACCCCAAAACCACGAACCAGATGGTCCACAATCAGGCTGAAGGTGATGGGAGGATAATCGTTTTCCCGCATGGTGAGGCGGTGTCGGTAAATCTGCATCTCGTGCTTGGGTTCCTGGGCACGGTGCACTTCCAGAATCTCATAGAGGCTCTGGGAAATCGCTCCGGCAGAGGGGTGGTTGATCATCCTGTAATTCAGGAAAGCCCCGATGGGCGTAATGAACATCACCTCTCTCAGGGCTTCCCGGATGACTGGCGTGCCCCGTCCCACCAGTTCCACAGCCACCAGCACACCAATGCCAAAACGCAGCAACCATCTGGCCAGAAACTGCTGGGAGGCAGCAGGAGACTGTTCAAAAAAAGCCACCACATCTTCCAGGGCGTCCTGAACCGGGTAGGAAGCGCAGGTGGTCTTGCGGATGCTGTACAGTTCTGCCACCAGCACCCCTCGCAGGCAGCGAACCAGCGGATTCTGCAAGTTGAGCTGCTCCATCTCCTCCAGGGACTGTCGGGCTCCGTCCAGATCCCGCACAATCACCTCGCAGAGCCCTTTCATGTAGAGGGCAATGCCGTAAAGCACCTCAAAACTGTGGTCATTCTGTCTGCGGGATTGGCGAACCAGATCAAAAGTCTGCACCACGCGCTCTGAAGTTTTGCGTGCATCGCCAAAGTGACCCAGATGAAACTCCTGAAAAGCCCTTTCGGTCCAGCGCACCATCACGGCAAGCGCAGCGTACACATCCCGTGGTTTTGGCAACTCTTCCATGTCTTCTGAAAAAGAAGTGCGCTGAAACAGGGCCTGCATCAGGTTCCTCAGGGAGGTGCGCAGTGGCTTGTTGGACATGCCCTCCAGAAAGGTCAGGTCAAATTCTCCGGCACAGATCAGAGCAGAGCATCCTTCCGTCATGGCCCGTTCAAATGTGCGGGCGTCCCGGTTTTTGCGGGCGGTGTCAAGGACCTGCCGATACACCCGGATGGCCCCCTGAAAATCTCCAAGTTTCAGGAGGGTCAGGGCGAGGTCCAGACGCACCTGGCTCAGGTCTATACCCAGCACACAGAGCGTTCTGGCTGCAGATTCCAGCAGGTCGCGGGATTTTGCATGGCCCTGCTGTCCCATGGCCACACCCAGCACCCATGACATGCGACCATAAGCTTCAACCTCCAGCATGTCTGTGGCTCCTGGCCAGTGGCTGAGAAGGTCTTTCCCTGCCTCAATCACTTTTGCATGTTCCCCCTGATGCAGGAGGATGGCTGTACGCTCAGCCCTGGCGAGCAGGTGTTCAGAGCCCTCCAGCACCTTCCTGGCCTCCTCCCAGCGGCCCTGTCTCTGGTACAGCTGTGACAGCCGGATGCGGGCGGTTTCGGTGTCCCACCTGAGCAGTTCCCGCTCCAGCTGGCGGGAATTGTGACGCAAAAAACTGTCCCAGGCTCCGGGAATGTGCAGCGATTGGGACAGCGGGAGAGCAGAATGGAGATTCAGACTGGACACCAGGCACCTCTTCTTCTGTTATAAGTTTTTTTCTATCACATGACTATGACAAATTCATTTTTTACTCTCAGACCAAATTTTAAGAGAATTGGTCTTTTTCAATGCCCTTTTGAGGGTCTCATGGATTCGGCAGCCATCAAACAACAAGACCGGCCCTGGAGCGTCACTCCAGGGCCGTCAAGAAAGCTGTAAGGCTGAATGTAAAATTCTTTTGACAGATCAATTTCTAAAGATCACTTCTTCTCTGGAGAAAGATCGCAGGGCCAGCAGCAGCAGCAGTCCCGTGAAGACCAGGTTGCTCACGCAGGTGACCGCCATCATGTCCGGCTTGACGGCACCTTTCACGATGTCCATGATGGACAGCATCGAACCGATCAGGGGGGTGGCATACAGGGCACTGCTGGCTTTCAGAAAGTCCGAGAACTGCAGGGCCACTGCGGGAATCACCACCACGAGGGAGAACGGTACCAGATAGGTTTGCGCTTCCTTGAAGTTTCGGGCATAAACGCTGATGGTCAGCACGATCACACTCACCAGCAGGGCGACAGTCAGGGCCACACCGAGCAGCAGCAGGAGGCTTGTACTGTCCAGGGAGAGGCTTCCCCCAAAGGTGCTGCTGATCGATTCCTGTCCGGCCTGCTCGTCCAGCAGGCGAGGGAGCAGGAATTTGGCTGCAAGCCCTGCCAGCACAAGTCCTATGACACTGAAGATCGAACTCACCAGCGAAAAGACCGTCACTGCACCCAGTTTGCCCAGCACCACCTCCAGCCTGCGGATGGGTGACACCAGCAGCACCTCAAAAGTTCCACGTTCCTTCTCACCTGCTGTGGAGTCAATGGCGGTGGGCTGTGCCCCAGCCAGAATGAACTGCAGGATGAACATCGGGATGATGAAGGCCAGCTGTCCGCTGCGCTTCTCTGCCGTGGTGCTGGCATCCACCGTTTCGGTCTGGATCGGAGTGAGGACCTCTTTGCTGAGCCCAGAAGCCGTCAGCTTCTTTTCGACCAGGATGTCTTTGTAGGCATTCACAGCACCTTCAAGTTTGCTCATCACACCCACGCTCTTCAGGCTGTTCTGCTTCACATAGATCTGGATGGTGGCAGCAGTGCCTCCTGCATCGGTGGGCAGGTTCTCAGGAATGGACAGTGCGGCATCCAGCGTTCCGGCCTGCACGTCCTCAACGGGTTTGCTGGTGGCAATGAGTTCCACCCCCGCAGAAACCACCTTACCATTCACTTTTTTGTCTTCTTCCAGGAAAGTCCTCAGTTCGGCAGGCATGCGTTCCAGACCGACCACACCCACTTTCTGGCGGGCCTGTTCTTCGCCCTGGAAGGCTTTCCCGATCAGGAGGGGAAATCCGAGGGTGAAGATGGGAATCATGATCAGGGGGAGGAGGATGGTGCTCATCAGGGTGCGGCGGTCACGCCAGGTGGAGAGGATCTCCTTCCCCAGCACGTGCAGAATAAAATCAGTGCGCATGGCTCACTCCTCGGGCCAGTTCAAAGAAGGCCTCTTCCAGTCTGGGTTTGCGGGTGCGGAATTTCAGATCCTGCAGGCTGCCGTGAAAGAGCAGGCTGCCGTGATCAATGACGGCGAGGTTCTCGCAGAGTTCCTCCACCTCTTCCATCACGTGGGTGCTGTACAGAACCAGCTTGCCACTGGAGCGGTAGGACTTCACAAAGTCCAGCAGGGCACGGCGGGCGACCACGTCCAGGCCGTTGGTGGCCTCGTCCAGAATCAGCACTTTCGGGTCGTGGATCACGGCGCGGGCCACCACGATCTTCTGCTTCATGCCTGTGGAGTACTCTCCGGCACGGCGATCAAGCACTTCCTTGAGGTCCAGAAACCCATCAAGCACCCGGATGCGCTCCTCGATCTGGGGACGCTTCATGTCGTAGAAGCCGCCAAAGTAATGCAGGATTTCACGCCCTGTAAGCCGGTCATAAAGCCCCATGCCACCGTTCACCACCCCGATGTTTCTGCGGACCTGTTCGGGATTCTTGCGGATGTCGAAACCTGCAACACTCGCTGTGCCCTGTGTGGGAGCAAGCAGGGTGGCAAGGGTCCTCAGGAGGGTGGTCTTCCCTGCCCCGTTGGGCCCGAGAAGCCCGAAGATCTGGCTGTCCTGGGCGTCGAAAGTCACGTCCTTCAGTGCCGCCACTTTTCCATACGACTTGCTGAGATGTTCAATTCTGACCATGTTCTGGCCTCCATTTCCTGAATACGCCCACAGCAGCACAGGGGTTGCCAGACCCTGGAAATCCACGGCTGACACTGCGTTCTGACTGGATGGGAGAAGTACGCCTGCTTCTCTTTTCGATGTCAAGCTTACTTGACTCAAGGTAAAATAGTTTTAGCAAAATGTCAAGCTTGCTTTACCTCAAAAAGCTGGGCTGTCCTCATCTGCAACAGGCACAATGAAACCATGCCTGATTTCACCGTGATCATTCCTGCATTCAACGAGGAAAAAAACATTGCTGCAGTGGTCCAGCCAGCCCTTGCGTCTGGTGTGGGCCGGGTGCTGGTGGTGAGTGACGCCTCCACCGACCAGACGGCAAACGTGGCCAGGGCAGCAGGCGCAGAGGTGCTGGAGTTGCATCAGAACCTGGGGAAAGCCGGAGCCATGCTGACTGGAGCCCGCGCAGCCCAGACCGGGCACCTGATGTTTCTGGATGCAGACCTCACAGGACTCACGGCAGACCACCTGCGCAAACTGGCAGAGCCCATCACCTCTGGCAAAACCCAGACCACTGTCGGCCTGTTCTCAGGGGGCAGGGCAAGCACCACCCTGGCCTCCTGGATGACCCGGCACTGGAGTGGCCAGCGGGTGGTTCCCAGATCCCTGCTCCTCAACCTCAAAGAAGCCGAACACCTCAGGTACGCCATTGAAGTTGCCCTCACAGATGCTCTAAAAGATGCTGGCCTGCCCATCACCTACGTGATGCTTGAGGGTGTCTCGCAGGTGACCAAGGAAGAAAAAAGCGGCCTGATCCCCGGAGCGAAAGCCAGGTTCCGCATGTTCCGGCAGATCTTCAGGTACCACCTGCAACACCGCAAATGAAAAGCAGGGGCTTTATCAGCCCCTGCACAAAGTACAGCATTCAGCGTCTCAGAAAAGCCTTCACCGCCTGTTTGTGGGTGTACAGCAAGTCCAGTGTGGACCACAAAGCCGTTCCCACTGCAGCCAGCATGAGAATCTGAACCACACCCAGGTTGATGGGATGGTTGACGCTTGCTGCCCACAGCAGGGCAATCAGGATTCCCCCAATCGCCACGGACTGAATGAGACCATTGATTTTGCCAGAAATGCGCTTGTGCACCTCATCCCTGCCCCGCGCCAGATCCATGAACCGCAGAGACCAGGACACCAGATCACGCCACATGACCACCAGCACCATCCACAGGGGAATCAGGTGGTCTGCAAGCAAGAGCAGGAACACACTCAGGCGAACAAACCCATCCGCCATGGAGTCCATCAATTCCCCTTCACGGTGGGCCACATTGTATCTGCGGGCAAAATAACCATCAAAAAGATCCGTGAGGCCCATCACGGCCAGCAGACCCAGACTGGCCCACAGGGCCCCCACCTGCTGGGAGTGGAACACCAGACACAGCGGCACGATCAATACAATACGCAGCACCGTCAGCACATTCGGGCGTTTCAATTTGCGGAACATGGTTTATTTTAAAGGGTTCATCAGAAGGATGGAAGGGTTGTGAACACCTCAGGAAGTTTACAGTTCACAGGAAACAGTTCACAGCGAGATGGGTTCTTAACCTGTGCACTGTGAACTGTGAACTCAAAAAAAATCCCCCTTGCGGGGGTTGGGAAGATGGTAAGCCGGGTTCTGTCTTTTGTGCAAATGCACAAAATCACGGTCATCTATCTGGGACGCCTGTCGCCAGACGCCTCAAGCGGTCATCCTGCGGGTCACTGGAGCGGGCCGCTCCTCGCCGACTGTCGGACCTTGCACCGGATGGGGTTTACCAGCACCCCGGGTCTCCTCGGGGTCTGGTGCGCTCTTACCGCACCGTTTCACCCTGACTGTCACCGCTTGCGGCGGGTTCCGTTTCGGACATCCCGCTCCGCTGAACGCGGACGGCGCAGCGGTCTGGTTTCTGTGGCACTTTCCGTCGACTTCGCACCTCTGCCCTTCGGAGGCTGGTTTGCTCGTCGCCCAGCCGTTAGCGTGGCATCCTGCCCTGTGGTGCCCGGACTTTCCTCACGCGGTTGCGCGCGACCGTGTCTCTTCCCGAAACCGTATTTTACATAATCCCACTCCTCATGCAAACGGGTGCGTTCACGGGGACTGCAGGTTTCCTGCAAAAGGACCTCAATTTCACGCTCGGTGAGGTGACGGTGCTCTCCGGGGGCCACTCCCCTGAGCGTCAATCCACCCAGACGGACGCGCACCAGTCGGCGCACAGGCTTGCCGATGGCGTCCATCATGCGGCGCACCTGCCTGTTGCGGCCTTCACGGATGGTGAGGTACAGACCTTCGGGAGCACGTCTGGCCAGTGCAGGCTGGGTGATCCCGTCTTCAAGCTCAACCCCTTCTTCCAGACGGTCCAGGTCCTCATCGGTGACTTCGTCTTCGGTCCAGATGCGGTATTCCTTCTCGTGCTGGTACCTGGGGTGGGTGAGTTTGAGGGTGAGGTCCCCGTCGGTGGTGAGGATCAGGAGGCCCTCGGTCAGGCGGTCCAGACGACCCACCGGATGCAGACCGGGAACATCTGGCATGAGTTCAAGCACCGTCCTGCGTCCAGATTCGTCTGACGCAGTGGTGATGACCCCTTTGGGCTTGTAGAGCAGGTAGGTCTTGTGGCCTTCGGACACCTGGATGGTTTTGCCATCCACGGCAATCCTGTCACTGTATTCTGCGCTCTGGCCCAGGGTCGCCACCCGGCCATTGATGGTGACCCGTCCGGCCTGGATGAGTTCTTCGGCGTGCCTTCTGGACGCCACTCCGGCCTGGGCCAGAATTTTCTGCAATCTGGGCATCAAATCTCCCTTCGAGGAATGAAAAGCAGGTTGAGGATGGCGAGCACCCCGAACACTGCGGACACGGCCCACACTGTTGTTGTGGTGGGACCCTGCAGGTACTTGCTGAGGAGGGCAGGAACCAGCGTTGCCACCAGCAGAAACTGGGTGACTGCCAGACCGATGCTGAGTCCAGTGCTGGGTCTGGCAAAGTACGCAATGAACCCGAGGCCCACGTAGGCTGCCCCGAGCATGCGGTAGAGGGTCAGCACCTGAATTCCGTCCAGCAGGGGATTCGCAAACACAAAGTAAAAGAAGATACCCAGTGCGATGAAGACGCTTCCACTGATGAAGTACACAACGCGTGTCACCGGACCATCATACAGGGTCAGTGTGGGTTTGAGGACAGAGGGTGAGGGTCTAGAAGCAGAAAGCAGCAAGAAGAAGGCAACAAGCATATGCCAAAAGACTGCAGCCGTGTGGCTGCAGTCCAGTGGATCTGGAAGGTCAAAATGGTCTCTATTTGCTCAGGTCGCGGGTGTTGAAGCGGACCAGTCCCACGGTGCTGAGCACCATCGCAATGCCCAGCAGCACCAGTGCCTTGCTGGCATCCAGGCCATTTTTGATCGGCAGATAATCGTTGTAGTGGTAGAACACCGAGATGGGCTGAATCACTTTCAGGTCAGGATTCACCGGAGCGGCAGCATTGAGCAGGTAGCTTGCCAGCATGACCACGCTGGCTGCACCCATCACCACGCCAGAGTGTGGAACCAGACTGCCCACCATCAGGGCCAGGGTGGATGCGGTGAGGGCCAGCAGGAACACGCTTGAAAAAGCATCCAGCAGGTGGGCTCCCTTGAAGTCCACACCCAGCATCGGGGCAAGCAGGGTGCAGGTCAGGTAGAAGACCCCCACCAGCAGCATCTGCATGCTGACCATGGCCAGCATGCGTCCCAGGTAATACCCTGAGCGGCTCAGTGGATTGGACAGCAGCAGATCAAGTTGCCCATGCTGTTCTTCTCCAGCAATGGACGCATTGCCCAGACTGATGCCGTGAATGATCATCACCAGGGGCAGGGTCAGGCTGAGGAGCCTTGCGTTGAAGTAACCCGGAGCCGTGGCAATGTCCATGCTGAAAAACATCCTTTTCAGGAGCGGTGGGATGTTGCCCATCATCCCGTCCAGCATTTTGTCCATGCCCCCTTCTGCCATCAGGCTTTTGAACAGAGAAAGTTCGGCAAGGGCCCACAACACCAGGGCGATGCACCAGAACATCAGGGGCTTCCTGGCCCGCAGCCAGGTGTTCTTAAACACGCTGAGCATGGCTGTCCTCCCGGTAATAGTCCATAAAGAGGCTTTCAAGATCGGCACTCAGGGACCTGAGGCTGAGGATTTCAAACCTGGAGAGGGTCTTGATGAAACTGTCCATCTTGCCCGACACCGTGAAGATGGCCCGGTTGCCCTGCACCTGGGTGTCTGTGATGCCAGGAATGTTGACCAGGGCCTCCTGAGAAGGTGCCGTGACAAATTCCACCTCGATCTGCTGCGTGGCATGGCACTTGAGCTCCTGCATGGTGCTCTGCACAATCAGGCGGCCTTCTTTGAGGATGCCCACCCGGTCTGCGGTCTTGTCCACCTCTCCAAGCACGTGCGAACTGAGCAAAACCGATTTTCCCTGCTTCTTGGCCTCCAGAATCAACTGGTCAAACTCGTATTGCATCAGGGGGTCCAGTCCAGAGGTGGGTTCATCCAGAATCAGGACTTCAGGGTGGTGCATGAACGCCTGAATGATCCCGATTTTCTGTTTGTTCCCTTTGGAGAGGTCCCTGATGCGTTTTCTGGGATCAAGCTTGAGTTTCTCGATGGTGTCGTGAACTTCTTTTCCCAGCTTCATGCCCCTGAGATCTGCGAAGTAACGCAGGACCTCCAGAGCGGTCATTTCGGGGTACAGGTTGAGTTCTCCGGGCAGGTAACCGACTTTCTGCCGGATGCGCACCGAGTCCCGCTGGATGTCCAGCCCCAGGATGGAAGCCCTTCCAGCTGTGGGTTTCAACATGCCGAGCAGGGTGCGGATGGTGGTGGTCTTCCCGGAGCCGTTGGGACCCAGAAAACCATAAACTTCGCCGGGACGGACTTCAAAGACCAGATCTTCGATGCCTCTGAAGCGTCCGTATTTTTTTTCCAGATGTTCAACCTGAATCACACTCATAACTGTCCTCTAGGGCTGTTTTCTTGTGCTGTGCCACTCTGCCAGAATTCTGGGGTAGGCGGCCTGCCAGTACTCAAAGAAGGATTTCATGTCTGCAAGCTGGGAGTTGGGCGCGAGTTGCAGCCCGTAATCCGCCACATCCACAAACATCTGCAGTTTTTTGATGCCCTGCAGGGCAATGCGTTCCCACACGCCAGGACGGATGCGGTAGTAGCTCTTGCGCTCTCCTTTGACCCTGATCTTCTCGATGAACCCAATTTGCTCCAGGGTGGTGCATCCCTGACTGACTGCAGCCCTGGAAACATGCAGGCTTTCCTGCAATTCTTGAGCATTCATCTGCCCTTCAGGGTGGATCAGCAGTGCCCCGAGCAGCATCCCCAGGATGCGCTGGGCCCCCTGGGCCTCAAAAACCTGTGTCATGCGCTGAATGAATTGATCCTGTTCAGGAGTCATGTGCTCCTTTCTGAAATTTCAGTAATTACTGAAATTTCAATAATCAATGTACTCCCGTCTGGTTCCCGTGTCATCAGGATGGGGTCACATCCATGCGTGAATCTTCTCGATTGCATCAAAAACAAAGGCAAGCTTCCAATGGCCTGCACATTCCTGTAGCCTACTGCCATGCCCATTTACGCTGTGGACAAGCCCCTGAACTTCACCTCCCATGATGTGGTGGCCCGGGCCCGCAAACTCCTGAAAACCCGCAAAATCGGCCACACTGGCACCCTGGACCCTCTGGCAACAGGCGTGCTGGTGCTTTGCGTCGAAGATTCCACCAAACTGGTCCAGTTCATGGAAAGCGACTCCAAAGACTATCTGGCCTTCATTGCAGTGGGTGCCGCAACCCTCACCCTGGATGCTGAGGGTCCCATCACGGAAACTTCACCTGCAGAGCTGCCCGAAACAGACAAAATCCAGGAGGTTCTGAACACCTTTCTGGGGCCGCAACAACAGATTCCGCCCCAGTTCAGTGCCATTCAGGTGGGAGGGGTCAGGGCCTACGACATCGCCAGACAGGGAGGAACCCTGGAACTTCCTGCCCGCAACATCACCCTGTTTGAACTGACTTTGCTGGGCACCACCACCACCAGAGACATGGAACAGTTGCGGTTTCAGCCTTCAGATGCAGGATGGGGGCTCGCAGACACAGGTCAGACCTTCACCTTCCCTGAGCAACTGGGCGATTTTCCTGTGCTGGTGGTCCGTTGCAGCGTGAGTTCTGGCTCTTACATCCGTGCACTTGCCAGAGACGTGGGTCTGGCCCTGGGGACCTCTGCCCACCTTGCAGGCCTGGTCCGCACCAGAGCAGGCAAATACCACCTTCAGGATTGTGTGACCCTGGATGAACTTCCAGAAGCCACAGGATACAGCGAAGTGACCGCCCTGGACCTGCCTGTGCTGGACGTGGATGCAGAACTCGCCAGAAGGCTGCGCTCCGGCCAGAAGATCCGCCATGACCAGGAGGGTCGTTTCGTGATCCTGCACGAGGGAGCACTTGTCGCTGTTGCCGAGGTGACCGAAGGTGTTCTGCGCGTTTTGCGGGTCTGGCACTGACCGGTTTGCAGAAGGCTTGACCTTCACGCAACGTGAGCCCCTAACCTGACTTCGGGTGAAGCCATGTTCAAGATCGGTGAATTTGCACGCATCACAGGAGTGACCCTCAGGACCCTCAGGCACTACGACGAGATGGGTCTGCTCTCTCCAAGCCGCCTCTCTGACAACGACTACCGGGTGTATACCGCAAGCGACCTGCAGAAGATGCAGCAGATCCTTTCTCTCAGGGATCTGGGCATGCCTCTGGATCGCATCCGGCACATCACAGAAGGGCTCTCCAGAGAGGACTTTCTGATCCTTCTGCGGGAACACCGTGCAGCACTGCAACAGGAACTTGAACAGCTTCAGACCCGAATTTCACGTCTGGAACACAGGCTTCAGGAGGTTCACATGTACAGTCCCGAGATCCGCTCCATTCCTTCCCGTTTTGTTCTTTCCACCCAGGGCACCGCACAGGATTACCAGCACGTCACTGCTCCCATGAATGCACTGTGGGACAGGCTTTGCAAGCACGTTGAGCAGCATCCGGTTGAGCGCACAGGTCCAGACACGGTGATCTGGTATGGGGACTATGGAGACATGGAAGCCTTCACATTGGAACTGGTCTTCCCTGTTGCTGCAGAAAGCCCTGTTGCAGAGGGCATCCGCTGCTACCTGCAAGAAGCCACTCCGGAAATGGCTGTGGTGCTGCACAAAGGCAGCTATGAAAATCTGGGAGATGCGTATGCCGCCCTGGCCACCTTTCTGGAAAAAGAAAACTACGAACGCACGGGTCACATGCGCGAAGTTTATTTGCACTTCGATCAGGACGAGCGGGAACACCTGACCGAGATTCATGTTCCTGTGCGCAAGAAATCTTGAAGCCTTGCATGCTTATGCCAGGAACTTAATATTTATGACATCTTATTGGCGTCTTTTCATTGACAATAAAAACCATTCGTGTACAGGGCCAGCGTTGTTTTTGGTGTAAATTCGACACTTATCTGCACAATTCTGGGCTGAGCACAGATCAGGGAGGATGGGAGAAACCCATCTTCCCTTTTGCATGGAAAATAGGTTATCTTGAAATCCAAGCAATCTGTATACAGGATACATGCCTTCTGGCATTTCCCCTTGCAGTTTGCTTTCGCAATACCAGGCTTCCATCTGGAAGTGCTGAGAAGGAAGGTCAGTATGATCATCGGCTTGCCTAAAGAAATCAAAGTCAAAGAAAACCGCGTGGCCCTTACCGACGGTGGCGTAGCCAGCCTCGTCCGCCGTGGGCACACGGTGCTGGTTGAACGCGGCGCAGGCGTGGGGTCGGGCATCTCCGACGAAGCGTATGTTGCCGCAGGCGCACGGCTTGTCACGGTAGACGAAGCCTGGGGCGCAGAAATGGTTGTCAAAGTCAAAGAGCCCATCAAGCAGGAATACAAGTACCTTCGCAAAGGCCTCCTGCTTTTCACCTACCTGCACCTTGCGGCAGACCAGCCCCTCACCGACCGCCTGATGGAGAGTGGCACCACCGGTGTGGCCTACGAAACCGTGCAACTGGCAGACGGTAGCCTCCCCCTGCTCACCCCCATGAGCGAAGTGGCAGGCCGCCTCTCCGTGCAGGCCGGAGCCTACCACCTGCAAAAGCCCAATGGAGGCCTCGGTGTGCTGCTCGGAGGTGTTCCCGGAGTGGAACCCGGCAAAGTCACCATCCTAGGGGGTGGCGTGGTCGGAACCAACGCTGCCAAGATGGCCATGGGCCTGGGTGCCCAGGTCACCATCCTGGACGTGAACCACAGACGCCTGCAGTACCTCGATGATGTCTTCGGGGGCCGCATGGTCACCCTGATGAGCACCGAGGAAAACATCCGCAAATCCATCGCCCAGGCCGATCTGGTCATCGGTGGCGTTTTGATCCCCGGAGCCAAAGCCCCCCACCTGATCACCCGCGACATGCTCTCCCTGATGAAACCCGGCAGTGTGATTGTGGACGTGGCCGTGGACCAGGGCGGTTGTGTGGAGACCATCCATGCCACCACCCACGACGATCCCACCTACGTGGTCGATGGTGTGGTGCACTACGGCGTGGCCAACATGCCCGGTGCGGTCCCAAGAACAAGCACCTACGCCCTCACCAACCAGACCATCCGTTACGCGCTGGAACTCGCGGACCGTGGCCTGGAAGCCCTCACCAGCAATCCTTCCCTGCTCAAAGGCCTCAACACCTTCCAGGGACAGTGCACCAACGAGGGCGTGGCAGAAGCTTTCGGGCTCAAGTTTGTGGAACCCGGACAGGCCCTGCGTCAGGTTCTGGTTTAAGAGCCCACAGAAGAAATCCCAGCCAATCACGGCTGGGATTTCTTCTGTCACCTTGAATTTACAACAAGGATCAGTTCAGTCCTTCCACAACAAACAGGGACAAGGTACGGTCATAACTGTTGTTGTAGGTCAATTTCAGGGGATACTCACCAGAGTACCCAGTCCCACTGGTGGTGGCCTCAAAGGTGAGCTTCAAGTGGTCCAGATAATAAATGGACCTGCCCGTGCGATCTTTGATCTCGCGTTCGCCCATCACTTTAACCAGTCGGAAATTCACCTTGTCTTCTTCCAGATCTGTCAATTTGAAATGGTGGGTGAGATTTCCCAGGCTCACCCTCTCACCTGTAAATGTGGCAAACTCCTTTGAGGCTTCAATTCGCTCAAAAGTGTCACTTTTCCCGGTCAGATACCCTACAGGATAGGACACAGTAAAGTAATAGGTTCCATGTGGAATCCGAATGGATTCTGTGGGACCATAATTCTGCGCTGCATCTGCTCCACTGCCAGTAGCAGCAGGAGCACAGGAGACAAAGCCAACCGTGAGGGCCAACAATACAAAATTTCTAAGCATAGATCACCTTTGTGCTTTTGTTAAAGCATCTGGGGTAGTATGACTTAAAATCTTCTCATTTTCAACACAGTCATCTGGCTTACACATGATTGAAAACATCTGCTTTTGGCCTGCTGCATCGAATCCCAGAAGCTTGAAAGCAAAACAGAATCCAGACTGTAAAAATCCCATGAACAACTCCTTGCCCGCACCACAGGTCAGGCTGTGCCCAGAACCAGCAGCACATCCAGGGTGGTCGCAAAGTCCGGCCATGCATATGGCATGGAGCGATCAGCGAGCAAGCCCCATTATGGGTGCTGTTCTGCTCAAGAAGCCATCAGCAAAGTATGGATGGATGCTCATGCAGGAGGCCAGAGAAAGATTTGTACTGTTCTGGAAGACAAAGCATCTGGATCATCTGGCTGAAGTGAACGCACACCTGAGGTGGTGCGCTGAACGCTGAGGGCTGACGGCTTTCTCGGCCGACAACGGCCCATCATCGACTTTGCGCTCCCCCAGGCAGCGTATCCCTTCACCCTGCCTTGCACTTGGCAACTCCGGTATACTCTGAGAGATAACTATGAAAGGAAACATTACCATCACAGAAGGGGCCCTCGCGTCCCTGATTGGACTGACAGCCCATGAGATTCCCGGCGTGGTGGGGATGTCCCCGGCCAACATCCGGGATGGTCTGCGTAAAATTCTGGGTCGTGCCCAGGCTTCCGAAGGGGTGACCATCAAAAAGGATGCAAGTGGTCACTACAGTGCAGAGCTGTATGTGATTGTGGCTTTTGGGGTGAACATTCCCATTGTGGCCCAGAACATCGAGC
Organism: Deinococcus cellulosilyticus NBRC 106333 = KACC 11606; assembly: GCF_007990775.1. Classification (NCBI taxonomy): domain Bacteria; kingdom Thermotogati; phylum Deinococcota; class Deinococci; order Deinococcales; family Deinococcaceae; genus Deinococcus; species Deinococcus cellulosilyticus. The sequence continues at coordinate 300,433 of NZ_BJXB01000002.1, forward strand.
TGAAAGTCAAAGACTTCATCAAGCGCAACGCTGGAATTGAACTGAGCGGCGTGACCGTCCATGCTGTGGGTGTCAGCCATGCCTGAAGCCCTCACCTCCCAGCAAATTGCTGCTGCCCTCAGGTACGCCACCGACTGGCTCGGTGTGTACAAAGAGCAGGTCAATGCCCTGAATGTCTATCCCGTACCCGATGGGGACACCGGGACCAACATGCATCTCACCATGCAATCCATCCGCCGTGAACTCGACACCTGCGATGAGGACAGCATGCCCAGTGTCGCCAAAGCGATTGCCTATGGTGGCCTGCTGGGTGCACGTGGGAACAGTGGCGTGATCCTCAGTCAGCTGTTCAAAGGCTTCAGCGAGGCGATTCGCGACCAGAAGACCGTCTCTCCAGACACCCTGAAAACCGCTTTTGAGCAGGCTTCCAGGCTCGGTTACGCTGCCGTCATGAAGCCTGTGGAAGGCACCATCCTCACGGTTGCCCGTGAGGTGGGAACCGGTGCCCGCAGGGCCAAGGTGAGTTCTGTGGAAGGCCTGCTGGAATGCGCCCTGAAATCCGGCCAGGATGCGCTGGAAAAAACCCCGGACCAGCTTCCTGCCCTGAAACAGGCAGGAGTGGTGGACAGCGGAGGCCAGGGCTACCTGTACATTCTGCAGGGCATGCTGGCCTACCTGCAGGACAAACCCCTGCCAGAAGCCCCCAAAATCGAGTCCTATGCGGGGCAGCAGGTGGAGCACGAGGAATTTGGTTACTGCACCGAATTCCTGATGAAAGACTGTACCCTGCCCATCGAGAAGGTGCGTGAGCTCGTCGCTCCTTATGGGGACAGTCTGCTGGTGGTGGGTGCGGAAGGCTATGTGAAAGGCCACATCCACACCAACGAGCCTGACGAATTGCTGTCCACAGTGGCAAGGCATGGCAACATGGTGCGCACCAAAGTGGAAGACATGAGTGAGCAGCACACCGAAATCCTTTCCATGGCCGGGGCCAGCACCCGTGCAGAAGAGGACCTGCCCCAGAGTGGTCTGGTGGCTGTTGCAAGCGGGTACGGTCTGGTGAAAGTGTTCCGTTCTCTGGGGGCCCGCGTGGTCTCAGGAGGCCAGACCCAGAACCCCAGTGTGCAGGACATTCTGGATGCCGCGAAATCCGTGACAGCCAGAGAAATCATCATTCTGCCCAACAACAAGAACGTGATCATGGCTGCCCAGAAAGCAGCAGAACTGCTCGGAGACCATGTGAAGGTGCTGCCCACCCGCACCCTCGGACAGGGCATGAGTGCAGCAATTGGTTTTTCCAGTTTCTCCAGTGCAGAAGAGCAGCTGGAGTCCATGCAGGACAGCGCCAGTCGGGTGACCACCCTGGAAGTGACCCGCGCTTCCAGAAGTGTGGAACTGAACGGACTGGACATTCAGGAAGGGGGCGTCATTGGTCTGAAAGACGATGAACTGGTCTTCGCTGGAGACACTCCTGAAGAGGCTGTGCTGGAAATGCTCAAAACCACCTTCACCGACCAGACGGTGGCCACCATCTTCACCGGACCCAATGTGGACCAGGAGCAAATTGATGCTCTGATGAACACCCTGCAAGAACAGTTCCCTGACCTGATGGTCGAGGTGCATGCTGGAGGACCGGACCTGTACGACTATCTGGTGACGCTGGAATAACATCCCCCTCAAAATGCCGCAGCCAGGAGGCTGCGGTTTTTCTTTGGAAACATCACAAATCAGCAAAGTTGCAGATGGTGCAGGCCAGAAGAAGCCCTATAATGCATCCCGAAAAAATCAGATTCGCAGCTGTTCCAATGAGGTTCACCCATGAATGAAAACCGCATTCCTCCACAGATTTATGTGCTGTGGGTCTTTCAGAGCCTCTCTTTGTTTGGATCTTCGGTGATGTTCTTTGCCATGAATGTCTGGCTCACCCAGGTGCTTTATCCGCATCCAGAACAGGGAGATGCTCTGGCACGCGCCATTACCCTGGCAGCCCTGGTCTTCATTCTGCCGCACATTGTGCTGGGCCCATGGGCTGGAGTGCTCGCAGACCGCTTCAACCGGGGAAGAATCATGCTGGTGTGTGACCTGCTGAGTGGTCTTCTTGCAACCGTGGTTGCAGCAGGCATGTTCACTGGAGTCCTGAATCTGCCCCAGTACCTGCTGCTTGGAGGTTTGATGGGCTGTGTGGGTGCAGTGCATGGGATGGCGTATTTCACTGTTCCTCCCCTGCTGGCAGGTGCTTCCGTGCTGGCCCGCATTTCAGGGCTGTTTCGCAGCACCTGGTCGATGGCAAATCTGCTTGCCCCGATGTTCGCCGCAGCCCTGATTTCTGTCCAGGAGGCGCATCAGGCAGAAGCAGCCCAGACCCTGAGCTGGGCCATTCTGCTGGATGCCATCACCTTTCTACTGGCAGGTCTGGTGATGCTTTTCGTCAAGGTGCCAGATGCCTCTGCCCACAACACACTTCAGAAAGAGCCACTGTTGCAAAGTCTGAAACCCGCATGGACCTACATCCTGTCCCAGAAATTCCTGCTGCAGCTTTTTACTCTGGTGTCTCTCGTGGGTCTGCTTTATGCGCCAGTGGTGGTGACATATCCATTGGTGGCAAGGCATCAGGTGCAGGGGTTCGATTACAGCTTCTCGTATGCCACCCTCAATGTGTTGCTGGCCCTGGGAGGCATGCTGGGCGGATTTTTGACCTTCCTGGGGAAAGAACAGACCCACTGGTTCAGGTCCATCGTGCTGCCCATGATCGGGGTGGGGGTGGGATTTCTGATCACCGGAAGCAGCACGCAACTCTGGGGGGTGGGAGCAGGTGTCCTGCTTTCTGCCCTGATGGTTCCCATTTATGGAAGCCATTATTACGCCCTGTGGCAGAAAGCTGTTCCCCAGGACATGCAAGGGCGGGTTTTCGGTTTGCTGAGGGTGACCGGGCAGGCCATCCATCCAGCAGGAATTGCTCTTGCTGGAGTGCTGACCCAGACTTTTTCCATTCAGGGTCTGATGCTGGGATCAGGAGGCCTCATTCTGATGCTGATTGTGCTGGGTCTGCCCGCACTGTGGAAATCAAATCAGACCCTGAGAAAACAACTGTCCTGAAAATGTTCTTTTTGGGGTGTGCAGGCTGTGCCTTCCTCATGTCACTGCGGTAGGATGTGGCCTGTATGATTGATCCCCACCAGTTTCCTTTTGATGCGAAGTGTCATCCTGAGGCCCGTCCTGCACAGCGGATCACCTTTGTGGCCCAGGACTGTGATGAACACACAGCATTTGCTGCCCTGCAGGGAGCCAACCGACACGGAAACGAATTCATTGGTCAGGCACTCGAAAAAGGTGCACCTTTCATCCTCACCGATCAGGAGGTGGAGCGGGGTCTGCAGGTCAAGGACGCCACGGTTGCCCTGCGAAGCTGGGCACGCCACCAGAGGGACCTGCATTCCCAGGCGGTCATCGGAATCACCGGAAGTGCGGGCAAAACCACAGCCAAGGAGTACGTGCGTGCTGCTGTGGATGGGGTGTGCACCCCCGGAAACCTCAACACCCTGAATGCCATTTCCTGCTTCCTGCTCGAACATGCAAGACAAACCTCCTCCCCTCTGGTTGTGGAGATGGGCATCGACCGCATCGGGGAGATGCAGGAACTCATGGCTCTGGTTGCTCCAGATTATGGAGTGGTCACTGCTGTGGGAGAGGCCCATCTGGAGTTTTTAGGAACGGTAGAGAATGTCGCTGTCGAAAAAGGTGGCATCCTGAAGGCCCGCAAACTGGGCGTGGTCAGCCAGAGGTGTGCGAAATACTATCCAGGTTTGCCGACTTACGGCATGGAGCAGGGCACTTTTCAGGGAAGAAACCTGACTTTTGAACCCTCCCAGTGCCAGTTTCAGTTCATGGGGGATGCCGTGACCGTACCCACCACCTCCCAGGTGGTTGCAGAGGCCGCCGTGCTCGCCCTGGGGATCGCCAGTGATCTGGGGATTCCCGTCAGGGAAGCAGCAGAGCGCATCCACAATGTTGATGTTCCTGGTGGGCGATTCCGGGTACACACGGGCATCGTCACCCTGATTGATGACACCTACAACGCCAACCCCATTTCCATGCGGGCCAGTCTGGAAAACCTCAAGCATTACTCCGGGCGCAAACTTGCCGTGCTGGGCGACATGCTGGAACTGGGTCAGGATGCTGCCGAATACCATCGCAGCATTGGCAACTATGCCCAGCAATACGCCGATCTGGTGTTCAGCGTGGGTGAGTTTGCCGAGCAGCTTTCTGCCCATCCCCACAGTGACCTGCAGGGCCTGATCCAGACCCTCAGAAACGAGGTGCGGGCCGGGGATGTGGTGCTCTTCAAGGCTTCCAGAGGGGTGAAACTGGAACAGGCTGTGAATGCCGTGCGTGAGGTGTTCGGTGTTTAGATGGGCTGTTCCACTGCTCGCAGGTCTGCTCACTGCCCTGGTGTCCTGCGCTCCCACCGCCAGTCAGGTGAATGCTGGACCCTCACTGGTGGTTTCCAGTTTCTCCAGAGGGGTTGCCTGGGCCTATGGGCGCAACGTTTACGTGTTGCAAGGTCCGAGGTATGAACTGGAAAAAGTCACACTGCCTGCCCCGGTCTCGGGTCTGGCGTGGTGGAATCAGGACCTGTATGCCAGCCTTCCTGCCTCCAACTGGGTCTTGCGGGTGCAGGGTGTGTCTGACATTCGCCCTCTGGGACGTGCCCGTGCCCTGAGTGCCAATCTGGTGTACCTGGACACCGGAGACATCCTCACCCCTGCTGGTGTCGTGACCTCTTACCGTGTGCCCGGGATCATTCGCAGTGTCACCAGCGTGGACCAGACGGACTTTGTGCTGTCTGACACCCGCCTCTGGAAACTGAGTGAGGGGAAAGCCACCCTGATCCGGCAGACCACCGATCCTTATGTTTATGCTGTTTCTGGTGGCGTCGAGACAGCACGGGTGCCCACCATGCAGGTGCAGAACAAGAAGTACACCCTGGAAGGCCAGACCGTCCGCCTGACCCTCACCGATGGCACTCCGGTCAAAGACTGGAAGATGGATCAGGCAAGGGAGTGCAACTTTGGCGTGGTGTACGATCAGGTCATGCTGGTTTGTAAAGACGGATTTTTTCAGCGTTTTGATCTGGAGCTGAACGCAGTCGGGAGCCTCTCGTGAACTACCTTCTCAACGTGGTCTGGGGGGCACTGGCCGCCTGGTTTTTTGTGGGCCTGTTTCTGGGCATCGCCAGACGCAGGGGATGGGGCCAGACGGTCCGCAAGGACGGTCCACAAACCCACCTCCTGAAACAGGGAACGCCCACCATGGGTGGGGCTCCCTTTGTGGTGGCCCTGCTGTTCGTGTGGATCATCAACTACCTGCAACCGGGAATTGGTGCCGTCAAAAGCCAGGAAGTGGTCCTGATCCTCAGCATCGTGCTGATGGGCATCATCGGACTGATTGACGATTACATGATTGTGCGGGCCAAACTGACCGGAGCTGCCGAACGGGGCGGCCTGATGGCAAGGTACAAAATTGCCCTGCAAATCACTGTCGGTCTGGCTTTCGGGATTGCTTCTGCGAGGCTTGCCCACCCGACCACCATGGACTGGGTGTTCTGGTGGGACCTGATCTTCAACACCTTCGTGATGGTGGGGGCCGTGAATGCCTTCAACTTCACCGATGGCGTGGATGGGCTCTGCGCCGGGGTGACCCTGATCATCATTCTGCCCCTGATCGGGGTGTCTCCGGTGGTGGCGATCATGGCAGGGTGCATCATCGGGTACCTGTGGTACAACTGGAAACCCGCCAGCATCTTCATGGGGGATGTGGGGTCCCACGCTCTGGGGGCACTTGCCGCAGGAGCGTATGTGCTCTATGACCACACCTGGTTGCTCCCCATTGCAGGGATTGTTCCCGTGATGGAAATCCTCAGTGTGTCCCTGCAGGTGGCATACTTCCGGCAGACCGGAGGCAAGCGCATCTTCAAGATGACCCCCATCCACCACCACTTTGAACTGAGTGGATGGCAGGAGGGCAAGGTGGCAGGCCGCTTCTTCGCCATCACAGCTGTCTGCACTGCCCTGGCCTGGGGCCTTTTAGGGAAGGTTCAATGAACGCCCTGATTTACGGACTGGGCCGCTCTGGCAGGGGCGTGGCAAGATACCTGAAAAAACTGGGCTGGGATGCACAGTGGATGGACCAGAAACCCCAGCCTGAAGACCTTGCACTGGTCTCTGAACTGGGTTTCTCACAGGGTGCTGCAGATCGAGCCTACACCTGGGTGATTGCCGCCCCTGGCGTTCCCATCGACCATCCTGATCTGGAAAAGCTGCGTGCGCAGGGCGCAAAAGTCATTGGAGAACTCGAACTGGGCTTCCTGACCCGCAGAACCCCGGTGATTGGCATCACAGGAACCGCAGGAAAAGGTGGAACCAGCGTCCTGATCACCCAGCTTCTGCGGGCCAGTGGCCTGAATGCCCTGATCGGAGGCAATTTCGATCCTCCTTTTCTGGACATCATTGAAGATGCAGAAGTCGCGGTGGTGGAGATTTCTTCTTTTCAACTGGAACGCATCCACACCTTCAGGCCCCATGTGGCGGTCATCACCAACATGGATGTGGACCATCTGGACCGCCACAGGACCATCGAGGCGTACCACGCGGCCAAGTGGCGCATTCAGGAAAACCAGCTTTCCGATGACACCCTGGTGGTGATGGAAGAATTGAAGGTCCCTGAAACTGCAAAAGCCAGGACCATCACCTTCCCCAGAAGACCAGAGCAGGTCCGCATGCTTTCAGGGGAGGTGCTGCTGGAGGCAGAGGCACTTCCCAGAGGCATCCATCCAGCGAATGCACAGGCAGCAATTTACGCTGTCGAGAGCTACCTCCAGCAGATCCAGAAAAAAGCTGATGCAGCGGTCCTGCGTGAGTCTTTGCTGTCTTCTGAGCCTGTGAAAGGCCGCAATGAACTGGTCGCCACCCATCGGGGCATCGATTTCGTGGTGGATTCCATCGCCACCCGCACCATTGCGGTGAAATCTGCCCTGGAACAGGCCCGCGCACCCATCGTGTGGCTGGTGGGGGGTCGAGACAAGGGTGCAGCCCTGGAACCCCTGCAGGACGTTGTGCAGCAGAAGGTGAAATACATTGTGGGGATCGGTGAAGCTGGAGCACAATTTGCAGGTGCCTTTAACGTTCCCCATGAAGTCATCTTTGAAGCCAGCGGGGATGCTACCATCGAAAAAGCTGTGAAAGCCGCCTCCCTGCAGCTCCCAGAGGGTGGAACCGTGCTCCTTGCTCCGCTCGGCACCAGTTTCGACCAGTTCCGGGATTACAAGGACCGGGAGCGGGCTTTCCGGGAGGCAGTCACGTGCTATACGAAGGAACCCTGAAACCCACCCTGACCCTGAAAAGCCGTCAATACCACCAGCTTCTGTGGCTGGCCCAGGGCATTCTTGCTGTGCTGGGCATGGTTGGTGTTGCCACAGCCCTCCCTTCTGAGCTCTCCGGACACATCCCCCAGACCATCATTGCTTTTGTGGTCACCTGGCTTTTTGCGATGCTCAGACCCAAAGGCATCGTTCGCATTGCCCCGATCCTGTGGGTGCTTTCCCTCATCCTGCTGGCCCTGACCCTGGTGATTGGCGAAGGGGGCAATGACAGCGATGTAAAACGCTGGCTGGACATCGGTCCCATCCGCTTTCAGCCCTCTGAGCTGGCCAAACTGGCCCTGATCATGCAGCTTGGCAGTGCCTTTGCCCGCAAAGGGGTGAACACCAAACTCTGGCAGAGCAGCCTGATGATCATGGCCACCGTCGGTCTGGTGATTCTGGAGCCTGACCTGGGAACCAGTGTGCTGATCTTTGCCTCGGGCATCCTGATGATGTTCGCTGCAGGGGTGCGGTTCACCAGCATCAGTGCTCTGGTGCTTTCTTTGTTCCTGCTGGCCCTGCCCTTTGCGAGCAGCTATCTGGAACGACACCCGTACATCGTGGCCCGTTTCACCGGACACGTGAGCACCGTCAAGGGGCAGGACACCTCTCAGGATTCAGGTTATCAGGTCAAACAGGCACGCAAGGCCATGGAGCGCGGTGGCCTGTGGGGTCAAGGGGTGGATGGACGCATGCCCAGGCTCCCTGCCAAAGACACCGACATGATCGTGGCAAGTGTCGCCTTTGCCACCGGATTTCTGGGTGTTGCGATGCTGATTCTGGCCTACTGGCTGGTGGTTTTCGTGGGGCTTGGGGCAGCAGAGATGGTGGTTTCTGCAGGAACGTTCCGACCGCATTTGCACGCTGCAAGCATCATGGCCACAGGAGCCATGTTCATGATTGTGGGGCAGGCTTTCGTGAACCTGTGTGTGGCCATTGGTCTCTTCCCTGTGACCGGGGTTCCTCTTCCGATGGTCTCCAATGGCGGCAGCTCCCAGCTGGCAATGGGCATCGCCTTTGGACTGATTCACTCTGCTCTGCGTGAGGTGCGTCTGGCAGAAGGAAACAACCCTGAGCACGCTGCAGCACTCTGATTTCATCTGCAAAAGACGGAAGGAGGTCCTTCCGTCTTTTTTGTTGCTCAGGGATTTCCCTATCAGAAAAGGGCCATGAATTACACTGTCAATCCAGAAAATATTACAGTGCAGATTTGCGCTTGTTTACTTCATGGTTTTCGATCAGCAGCTGTGTTTTCAATTCAGCAGAGCACATGTTTTTGATCCAAACCATCATCTGCTTATCACGTTACATCAATACCCTTGGGTTGGCATCGGTTCATTCCTGATGCAGACCTCATTTTCTGCACTGCAGATGACATTCCTCACAGAGGAATGCTGGGTGCTTATTGCTTTGACACTGGAAGGAGAACACACATGTTTTATCACGACAAGAAACTTCAGTATACCGTAAGGGTGGAAACCCCCGATCCCCGTTTTGCACGCATGCTCCAGCAGGCCATTGGCGGCGTGGAGGGTGAAATCCGGGTCATGCTGCAGTACCTTTTTCAGGCCTGGGGGGCACGTGGCCCGGCCAAGTACCGCGACATGCTCCTTGAAACCGGAACAGAAGAAATCGCTCACGTGGAAATGCTTGCCACTGCGGTTGCCATGAACCTTGAAGGTGCCCCTGGCAGCATGCAAGAGCAGATGGCAAAACAGAATCCCCTGGTGGAGGCTGTAATGGGAGGAATGGACCCCAGACAGTACCTCTCTGCAGGGATGGCAGCCCTTGCCAGTGACGCCAACGGGGTGCCTTTTGATGGCTCTCATGTGTATGCCAGTGGAAACCTCGCAGCAGACATGTATGCCAATGTGACCGCCGAGGCCACCGGACGTGCCCTCGCCACCCGCCTGTACCACCTGACCGATGATCCTGGCATGAAGGACATGCTGAGCTTCCTGATTGCACGCGACACCATGCACCAGCAACAATGGCTTGCCGTACTGGAAGAACTGGGTGGGCAACAGGGGGTGCTGCCCATTCCCAACAGCTTCCCTCAGGAAAAAGAAAAACAGGATGTCAGTTATGCGTTCTTCTCCACAGCTGTTGATGGCATTGAGCCTCCCTCCGGACGCTTCACCAGTGGGCCTTCCCTCGATGGCAAGGGTGAGTTCAGTGTCGTGAAAATTGCCCCCATGGGTCAGGAGCCAAAACTTGCCCCTCCCCTGCCCCAGGCCCATGCGCAACTGGAACAGATGCAAGGTGGCGTCCGTCCTCAGCAGACCGCCAGTCAGGCCCTCGGGGACAGCACCATTGAAGTGACCCCACGGACCACCAAAAGCAAAAAAGCCAGCAGCAAATAAACATTGAATTCCTGCAGGCCCTTCTTGCAAGAGAAGGGCTTTTCAGGTTGCTTCGTTTTCAGGAACTCTTCAGCAAGTGATCTGGGCAACCCAGAAATCCAGGAGAAAGCTGGGCCGTTTGACCGCAGGCCAGCAAACGATTGCAAATCCAATTGTCATGTGCTGATCGCTGATCGCTGACGGCTGACAGCCCAATGAACACCCCCACCTTGCCTGTGAAGCCATATAGCAATTTGGCCTGAAAAACATATAAGGTATAGTGCGATGAGTCAGCCTTTGATCGTACTCGCCACTGGAGGCACCGGAGGACACATTTATCCCGCCGTTGCCCTTGCCCAGGAACTCGCAAAAAGGGGGTATGCTTCCGCCATTCTGGGAATGGATGGGGGCATGGAAGAGCGCATCGCTCGCCAGGAAAACCTGCCTTTTTACGGGGTCAGCGCTGGAAAGATAGACCGCAGTAAACCCAATCCCATGGAAGTGTTCAAGGCAGCCAGAGGCTTTACAGAGGCCCGCACTGCCCTGATGCGAATCAAACCCAAAGTTGTTGTTGGATTCGGAGGTTATGCCTCTCTGCCCGGGGTGCTCTCTGCCCAGTCTCTGGGCATTCCCACCGTGCTGCATGAACAGAATGCCCGTCTGGGCCTCACCCAGAAGCTTGCTCTGGGCCGCGCAAAAAGTGTCACCACGGCTTACCCGAAGGTCCAGGGGTTGCCTGAATCCAGGGTCAAGTGGGTCGGCATGCCTGTGCGTGAAAAACGCATGGACCGCAAGGAGGCCCTCAGCCGCCTGAACCTGCAGGAAGGCCCCCTCACTGTGCTGGTGATGGGAGGGTCGCAGGGAAGCCTTTTTCTCAACCAGTCGGTTCCCGGAGCCCTGGAAGGGGCCTGCGGCATTGAGGGTCTGTGTGGCGAATATGGCATCCAGGTGATCCATTCCACCGGACCTCGCTGGCTCACCGAGATGGTGCCCAAAGTGCAGCACCTGAGCTGGTACAAGGTCACGGGTTTTGTGGACAGCACCGCTGCGTGGTCCTGTGCCGACATTGCCATCACACGGGCAGGGAGCGGCACACTGGCAGAGGCAGCGTTTTATGGGGTTCCTGTGATTGCTGTTCCCCTCTCAAGCTCTGCAGACAACCACCAGCTTTTCAATGCCAAGGCTGTGGAACAGGCCGGAGCAGGCCGTCTGGTGGAGGAATCCGAAATCACCAAGCTTGGAGAGGTCTTCAAACAGGCCCTCGCAAGCGACCAGCGCAAAAAGATGCGCGACGCTGCCGCCACCCTCACCCCTGCTGGAGCGGCTGCCCGTCTTGCCGACGAGGTGCTGCGCATCAGAGGAGGTCAGGGATGAATTACCATCTCATGGCCGTCTGTGGGATCGGGGTCAGCGGGCTTGCAAGGCTCCTCAAAGCCCAGGGGCACCAGGTCTCCGGCTGCGATGCGAAAGTCAACGAAATGGGCCAGCAGCTGATCTCTGAAGGGATTGAAGTCTGGGAGAAACACAATCCAGACCACATCAGTGAAGACCTGACTGCCCTGATTCTCAGCACCGCCATCAAGGACTCTGAGCCTGAAGTGGTGAAAGCGCGTGAACTCGGGATTCCTGTCCTGAGGCGCATTCAGGTGCTTGATGAGATCATGCAGGGCGCTCCTGCCAGCATAGGGATTGCAGGCACCCACGGCAAAACCACCACCACAAGCCTGACCGCTGTCGCCATGATGGGGGCAGGTCTGGACCCCAGTGCTTTTGTGGGAAGTGTGCTTCCCGACTTTGAGGGCAGCAATGTGCGTCTGGGTTCCGGTCCTTTCGTGGCCGAAATTGACGAATCCGATCCACAGTTCCAGCACCTGAAAGTCAGCATTGCCGTGATGACCAACCTGGAGGATGATCACGTTTCTCCAGATGGTCAGGCCAGCGAGAACTACTATGCTTCCGTGGAATCCCTGCATGCCGCATTCAGAGAGTACGTGCAGAACGCCCAGAAACTGATTTACTGCGCTGACTGGGAAGGTCTGGACGCTTTTACTGCAAACCATCCTGATCGGGTCTCTTATGGCATTGGCCGTGGAGATTATCAAGCCTTCAACATCGAATCCACCGACCAGAGCCAGAGCTTTGACCTGCTGGTTCGTGGAGAGTACAGAGGACGGGTTTTCCTGACCCTGCTTGGCAACCACAACGTCCTGAACAGCCTTGCTGCCCTCAGTGTGGTGGGAGAGCTCGGTGGAGACATGGCAGGGGCCATCACGGCACTTGCACAGTTCAGGGGGGCAGGTCGCCGCTGGCAGGAGATCGGCAGACGCAGTGGTGCCCTGATCGTGGACGATTACGCCCACAACCCCACCAAAGTTCAGGCTGCATTGCAAGCGGCCCGACAGACCGGACGTCGTGTGCGGGTGATCTTCCAGCCGCACAGGTACAAGCGCACCCAGCTTTCCTGGGAACGCTACGCCACCATCCTGACTGCCGCAGATGAGGTGATTCTGCTGGACATCTATGGAGCCAGCGAGACCCCCATCGAAGGGGTGCACTCGGGCCTGATTCAGTCCAGAATGACAGAACTGGGGTTCGCTGCAGTGTTTTATGCTCAGAATTTTGATGAGGCCATCCGGCTCGCCCTCTCTTCCCTGCAGGAAAACGACCTGCTCCTGACCCTGGGTGCAGGAGATGTCACCCGGATTGCTGTGAGGTTGCTCGAATGATCAAGGTGTCCCATCTGCCCCTCGCCAAACTCACCACCCTGGGCGTCGGAGGAGAATCCGAAGTCTGGACCGTGCATGACCAGACGGAACTTCTGGAAGCCATGCAGGCCCCCTACCGTCCTCTGGGTGGAGGCTCGAATCTGGTGGTCAGCGATGCAGGGGTCAAAGAGCGGGTCATTCTGCTCAAAGGCAGCCTTTCTGAAATTGATCTGGAAGCCGATCCGGCCTTATCCAGCGAAAAAATGCATGTCACAGGATGGGTGGGCGCAGGAAAAGCCCTCCCTGCCCTGGTGCGCCAGGTCCAGAAACTCGGCCTGAGCGGTCTGGAAGGTCTCGTGGGGATTCCTGCCACTGTCGGAGGGGCCGTCTGGATGAATGCAGGCACCCGTTACGGTGAGATGTGGGACGCCCTTTACTGCCTGGAAATCGCCTATCAAGGGAAGATCACCGTGCATCACCCCAGTGACTTTCCGTATCAGTACCGTTCCAGTGGCTTGCCTCAGGGGGCGGTGGTCTCACGGGTGCGCCTGAAACTGACCCCATCCACCCCGGAAGACGTGCAGGCCAAGATGGACTTTGCAGACAACGCCCGCAAAGGTCAGCCCAAAGCCCGAACCGCAGGTTGTGCCTTCAAGAACCCCAATGGGGTCAGCGCAGGCAAACTGATCGATGAGGCTGGACTCAAAGGCTTAAGGGTCGGCAATGCCATGATCTCACACGAGCACGGTAACTTTGTGATCAATCTGGGCGGAGCGACCGCTGCAGATGTCATGGAACTGTTGCGCATCGTGCGTGAAAAAATCGGCATTCCACTGGAAATGGAGTATGAAGTGTGGGAATAATTCGCTTTCTGGTGATCATGCTCATCACGGTGACCCTGCTCGTGGTATCCTGGTTCATCCTGCCCGTGCGGCAGACCCAGGTTGCAGGCCTGAAGCACCTCAAAGAAAGCGACATTTTGAATCTGGTGCATGGGCACCCCGGAGATCCGTGGCTGTGGATCACCAGATACCGCCTGAAAGGGCTTGAAAAACACCCCTGGGTGCTCAGTGCGAAAGTCACGAAAGTGTTCCCCAGCGATGTGAAAGTCAGCATTGTGGAGCGTGTGCCCGTGGCCCGTCTCCTGAAAAACAGCCATGAGGTGGTGCTCTCGGCAGACGGTGTGGAACTGCCTGGAGCCCCCAGAGTGGGACCTCTGATCAAGGCAGAAGGCAAATTGAATATTCAACAGGCTCTGGAAGCTGCTTTCGTGTTGCGTCGTGAAGGCGTTCAGGTTGTAGAATTGACACCAGCAGGCATTCGCATGAAACTCAAGGACTCCACCGTCTGGGCGGATTCTGTCGATTCCTTGCGCAAATACATGAGCAGTGTCAAAATGAAGCGTGGTAAGAACATCCACATTTACCCTTGGGGGGTGAGCGTCCAGTAATGAGTGTTAACCAAATCATTGTAGGTCTCGACATCGGTACGACGAAAGTCACAACGGTGATCGGCGAGGTCGGACCCGATGGTGTGCTGGACGTTATTGGTGAAGCCACTGTTCCCAGCGACGGGATCAAGAAGGGCGTGGTCGTCAATTTAGACAAGACCACTCAAGCCATCCGGCAGAGCATTGCGGCTGCCGAGCGCGTTGCAGGAGTGAAAGTACACGAAGCATTCGTCAGCGCCAACGGCTCCCACATCAAAGCGCTCACCAGTCACGGACTAGCAGCCATCCGCAGAAACCAGGAAATCTCCCGCGCAGATGTAGAACGCGCGATTGAAAACGCACAGGCAGTACCCCTTGACCCCACCGTGGAAATCCTGCACATCTTGCCGCAGGAATACACCGTGGACGGTCAGGAAGAGATCAAAAACCCGATTGGCATGCAGGGCGTCCGTTTAGAGGTGGACGTTCACATGGTGACGGGCTCGGTGGGACCGCTCGCCAACCTGCGCCGCTGTGTGCAGGAAAGCGGCATCACCCCGAATCAGCTGGTGCTTCAGGCATACGCTGCAGGTCTGGCCGTGCTGGACCAGCAGGATTATGACCACACTGTGCTGGTGATCGACATTGGCGGGGGCACCACCGACATTGGGGTCTTCCGTCGCGGAAACCTCTGCCACAGCGCAGTGATTCCCATCGGTGGGGACCACATCACCGGAGACATCGCCCAGATCCTCAAGATTCCCTTCGAGGAAGCCGAACGCATCAAGAAACGCTACGGCAGTGCGATTCCCGAACTCGCAGATCCAGACGCCATGCTGGAAATCACCCAGGCTGGCGTGCAGACCAGCATCTCTCCTTTTGAACTCTCCCGCATCATCAAACCCCGCGTGGCAGAAATCTTCGCGCTGGTGCGCGGCGAGATCGACCATGCACTGGGACCCATTGAGATCATCACCTCCAGTGTGATCCTCACCGGGGGGACCAACATGATGAAAGGGATGGGTGAACTGGCCAGAGACCGCTTCAGGCTCCCCGTCCGGCAGGGCAACCCCACCAAACTGGGCGGCCTGAAAGACCTGGTGGCCAGGCCCAGCTATGCCACCGCCATCGGTCTGCTGCGTTTCGCAGGTCTGCAGGAAGAACAGCCCACCTCTGGTGCCACCCGCACCAAGGCCACCGTCCCCGCCACACCCACCCCGCAGGAAGTGCACAGCCACACCCCCACTCCCGTCGTCAACAGCACTCCGGTCCCTCAACCCACCACCGTGCTCGACGAACCCGTGACCTCACAAACCAAGCCGCAACAGGGGCAGAAAGCCACCGATGGAGGCAAATCTTTCCTGGATCGGCTGAAGGACATCTTCAAAGATTTCTTCTGAGCAACACACGCTCAGAAGGTTGGCACACGGGAAAAATAGAGTAGGATGTGTTGATAAGGAGAAGCAATGCAAGCAGCGAAGATACGCGTGATTGGATTAGGCGGAGCTGGGAACAACGCCGTGAATCGCATGATCGAATCTGGACTTGAAGGCGTGGAGTTCATTGCAGGGAACACCGACGCGCAGGTCCTGGCCAAGAGCCATGCCGAGGTCAGAATTCAGCTGGGAGACCGGCTGACCCGTGGCCTGGGTGCAGGGGCCGACCCCGAAGTGGGCGAGAAGGCCGCTCTGGAAGACAGAGAACGCATCCGTGAATACCTGGACGGCACCGACATGCTGTTCATCACTGCAGGCATGGGCGGCGGAACCGGAACCGGCAGTGCCCCCGTGGTTGCAGAAATCGCCCGCGAGATGGGCATCCTGACTGTGGCCATCGTGACCCGCCCCTTCCGCTTCGAAGGTCCCAAACGTGGCCGGGTGGCAGAAGAAGGCATCGCCAAACTCGCCGAGCGCGTGGACGGCATGATCGTGGTCAACAACGAGCGCCTGCTCACCACCGTTGGACCCAAAGTCAGCGTCCGTGACGCCTTCCTGATCGCCGACCGTGTGCTGTACTACGGCGTGAAGGGCATCAGCGACGTCATCAACGTGGACGGCATGATCAACGTGGACTTCGCCGACGTGCGCAACCTGCTCGTCAGCGCAGGAACGGTCCTGATGGGCATCGGCTCTGGACGCGGGGACAACCTCGCAGAAGAGGCCGCTGCCAGTGCAGTGCACTCTCCCCTGCTCGAACGCGGCATCGAAGGCGCAAGACGCATTCTGGTCAACGTCACGGGCGGTTACGACCTCTCCCTCGACGACGCCAATGCCATCGTTGAGAAGATTCGCGAAGCCACTGGCTTCGACGAGCCTGACATGCTCTTCGGGGTGTCCTTCGACGAGAACGCCGGAGACGAGGTGCGCGTAACTGTGATCGCCACCGGATTCAATGAGTCCCCCGTGCAAACCCAGCGTCGCAGCGCCATCGAAAGCATGGCCCGCCAGACCCGGGGCAAGGTCGATCAGCTTGATTTTGACATTCCCGCTTTTCTGAGATACGGCGATCGGGACTGAAATAAACCCATCAAAAAGACCGGGATATCCCGGTCTTTTTGTTTTTGTCCCTCCCTCCTGCCCATCGGCCTTTCTGCACAGACCTGCCCTTTTGCTCCCTTTTCCCTGTACACTGAGATCTGCTGTTTGCAGGGCATTCCTGCAGATGCCCAAATTCAAATCCAAGTGTGAAACCACTGCAATGAACACCTACCAGCATCCCTCCCAGAGACCCGACACCGAGACGGTGATTGCCATTGGCTCGTTTGATGGTGTGCACCTCGGGCACCAGAGCCTTCTCAACACCCTGATTGCGCAGGCGAAAATGCATCAGGTGCCCAGCGTGGTCTTCACGTTTGATCCGCCCACCCGGGTGCTGATTCAGGGGGTGGATTTTCTGTCCACCCTGCCCGAGAAACTGAAGCTTTTAGAGCAGCTTGGGGTGGACGAGGTCATTGCCATGCCCTTCACCCGTGAGTTTGCAGGAAGGCCCAAGGAAGACTTCCTCAAGGACCTCAGCATTCTGCGCCCAAAGACCATTGTGGTGGGGCAGGATTTTGGTTTTGGCAAGGGGCGTGCAGGAGGGCTGCCAGACCTGCGCACCATCACCTCTGAATTGATTGCCCTGCCGATGCTGAGCCTGGACAGTGAGCCCGTCAAGAGCACCCGCATCCGGGGTTTTTTGAACCAGGGTCAGGTGGAAGAAGCCCACCAGCTTCTGGGCCGTGAATATGAGGCCATCGGTGTGGTGGTGCATGGGGACAAGCGGGGCCGCCTGATCGGTTTCCCCACCGCGAACGTCGCAGTGCCCGAAGGTAAACTGCTGCCCAGAGGCGTTTATTTTGTGGACTTCGTGGTGGACGGCCAGACCCATCACGGCATTGCCAACGTGGGCAAACGACCCACAGTGGAGGGTGAGGATGTGCGTCTGGAGGTGCACCTGCTGAATTTCCAGGGCGACCTGTACGGTCAGGAAGCCATGGTCAAATTCAAGCGTTTCATTCGCACCGAGCAGAAGTTTGATGGTCTTGACGCCCTGAAGGGGCAACTGGACCGGGACCGGCAGCTGGCCCTGTCCTGGATTCATTGAAACACATCAAAACAGCCGCACTCAAACAAAAAGAGCCTCATCAGAGGCTCTTTTTTGCTGGCATCACTCTGTTTGCTGCTGGGTTTCGTCCAGCAGGTTGTTGCACTCAAAGGCCGTGTCTGGATTGTAGGCCATGTACGCCTGCCGGATGTCCTCAGCAATGCGCTGGGCCACAGTGTGGCTTTGCTGGTTGCTCTGGTGGGCCAGAAAGCTGTACACCGCCACCTTGTAAGGCTGGATCTGGCTTTCGAGCAGCCAGTTCATGGTTTCCTCGGTGTTCATGGCACTGAAATCCATGCTCTGCCAGTCACCGTAAGTGGTCTTGCCTTCAAAGAGCAGGGTGGGCTGAAAGTTTTTGTATTCGTAAACTTCATATTTGCTGGCCCGCCTGAAATCCTGCAGGGGAATGACCGCTTCAGTGTCCTGATCGTCGATCATGATTCTGCTGAGGGTCTGGTCGTCCTGATCTTTGAGTTGCAGCATCATGGGGCCGTGATCTGGCAGGTTGAGCGGGATCATCACCTCCCTGAAGGGATACTGGCTGGGCACGACCACATCTGTGCTGATGTCATAGCAGGTGGTGGTGGAGATGGCTTTCGATGAGCCAGAAACGGTGACCGCATCATCAGAGGGCAGGAAGAACCGGGTGACGCCCTCAAAATAATTGGCCACAGCTTCCCCGAAGGAAGGCGAGGGGGCCCAGACCTTTTCACATCCCGAGTCCGGGAACATGGATTTGGAGAGTTTCTTTTTGTTGTCCACAAAGAGGTCGTAGCGGATGGAACCTTTCTCCACACAGACCTGCGATCCTCTGGTCAGGGTCAGGGTCTGCTTGCCTGTGTAATTTTTGATGGTGTTGTTGGGCAGGATGATCTTGTAGCGGGTGTTGCTGGATTTGGGGGTCACCACCAGACGCACATTCTGAGCAGCAGCACCCCCCATACACAGCAGGGCAATGAGCATCAGGGATCGGGGGTGGATGTTCATGTGGGGACCTCCTCGGTGGGGGCAGGTGAGGGTTCAGGGACAGGCTCGGTTTCTTCTGTGGACCCAGATGCATCTTCTTCCGGGTTTTTCAGCTTCATGAAGGTTCTCAGCAGGTAGAGGGCCACCAGGGGCAGCGTGTAATCCAGAAAGTAGCCCTGATGATGCATGATGGCTGCTGCGGGGATCATCAGGAGCATCCAGACCAGCACGATTTCCAGGAAGTCCCCCAGCAGGTTCTTGAGCTTCAGGGTGCTGTCCACCAGCAAGGTGGCGGCCAGTTGCAGGATGAACAGGGTCACGGCCCCGAACACCACAATCCACACCCCAGAGACTGCTTTGCCGAAGTGGTTGTAGCTCAGCAGGTTCATCAGGCTGGTGAGGTGCACCTCCACCCCACTGGTCGGGACTTTCACAAAAGGGCTGATGGGGGTGTAATAGTTGTCTCCGCTGTTCCTGTCCGTGCGACCAATCACCACCAGACCAGAATCAAAGATGTGCTGGTCGCCGGGGTGCTGCAGGATTTCGTTGGCTTTGCGAACTTCCAGACCATCCCAGTACTGCAGTTCGGCAGAGCGGTCGATTTTTTTGAAGACCAGGGCATCCACCTCTGTGGGTTCTGCTTTGACCTTCTCCCCTGCCCTGTTGCAGGCCCGGTTTCCTGCAGTGACCTGCTGGCCCTGACCCACACGGTAAAGGGCCTCTGCCACCGAGGGGTAACCTTCTTTGGTGCCGGCAAGCTGACGGACCATGAAACTGCCCTCATCGAGCAGCAGGTCATGGTTCACGAAGCACAGGTTTGGGTAGTCCTGCAGGTTCTGCAAACGGCCATCGAAAACAAAGGTGGTCTGGTTTTCCCTGCCTTTCTGGTAGGGCAGGAACACCGGAAAAGGTGCGGTCTGGAGGGCCTGCATCAGGGCACGGGAATCCGAGTAGGGATCAGGGTAGGAGAAGTCCAGGTCAATGAAAACCGCTTTGGGTTTCTCTGGAAAGCGGGTAAGGTTCCCCAGGATGCTGGCCAGGGCATCCCGGTTGAAGTACAGCATCTCACCTGCGCCACACTTGCCAGGGTCTTTGAATTCACAGTGCTTCTGTCTGGACTGCTGCAATGAGGCCTGCTTCACTGCCTCATCGTCCAGATCGATCAGGAAGACCTTCTCATCCTGCCTTGCAGAAAGGGCCATGCCCGACTGCACAAAGTTGATGGTGTCAAAAGCCTGGTCACTGATGTTGTTCAGTGAGCTTGCCAGCAGGGTCACGGGTGTGAAGTTCTTTCCAGGTCCATCTGCAAAAGCCACAAAGAGGGCCAGAACCGCTGAGATGACCACCACCAGCAGGGTGTTCAGGGCACTGTCTTTGACCTGAGCGTGGTGGTTGGTCCAGAACCGAACGAAAAAGCTTTTGACCCGGGTCAGCACATGGGGCTCCTCGTGTGATGTGTTACAGCTTTCATCATAGCGATCAGAAGCTGAAACAGTTCTGCTGTCATCACATCGGGATCTGAAGCATGCTCACGTCAGGACGATGCAACAGGCCGCCCTGACCACCTGTGCTTCAGGGTTTACGGTTTGACTTTGATTTCCTTGACCTGCTGGGCATTTTGCAGGGGAACGGTTCTTTCCATGAAAATCTCCACAGCACGGGTCACCAGGCGTTCAGAGAATCCTGAAACGAGGGCGAGTGCCAGCAGCACATCGTAGGTGAGCTTGCTCTGGTCGATGATCCCTGCCCCAAGCACCGTGAACAGGGCAATGCTGGACAGGCCCGCAAGAGCAAACCGCGCAAAGGTGAGGGTGTATTCGGAGATCTCACTGGGGATGGT
Source organism: Deinococcus cellulosilyticus NBRC 106333 = KACC 11606 (assembly GCF_007990775.1). Classification (NCBI taxonomy): domain Bacteria; kingdom Thermotogati; phylum Deinococcota; class Deinococci; order Deinococcales; family Deinococcaceae; genus Deinococcus; species Deinococcus cellulosilyticus. Next base: position 320,717 of record NZ_BJXB01000002.1, read on the forward strand.
GTTGGAGCGCACCTGCTTGAAGGAACTGACAAAACCGCTGATGGCTGCCCCAATCCAGCTGAGCAGCAGCACAATCAGCCATTGCAGTTTCGGCTGGGTGAGGGGATAAACCTGTGAGGTGGTGAAGGCTTTGATGTCTGGCCCCAGCAAAACCCACGCCAGAACGGCCCCAGTGGTGTACAGGGAGAGCAATTGCAATCTGCGGTTCTGCAGGTGCAGCACATGGTAGACACTGTTCTGGTAGTCATGCAGCAGTTGCATCACTTCTGCGAGGGCCTGGGGGCTGATGTTCTCCCGCAGTTGATCGCAATCGGTCAGGATGCTGCGGGCAGCGTCCTTGCGCCAGGGTGAGTTGATCTTGGGATCAGAGATCTCCCGGAGCACCTCTGCAGCTTTGATCTGGATTTCCTCCTGGGTGAAGCCATAGACCAGATACCGCTGGGCGGTTTTCAGCAGACGCCAGCCCAGGTCCAGGGCCCGGTGCTGCATGGCCTGCATCACCAGTTCAAGCAGTTCACGGACCTGGGTCTGCCAGTTGATCGGGCTGGGAACGGCAGGCTGACGGCCTGCCAGGGCCTGAAACTCATGGAGGGTCTGCAGGTAGTTGGCATGCAGCCTGAACTGGCGCGATGAGCCGCTGAACCGCCAGAGCGGCTGGAAATCACCGGACACAGTCCGGATGGCAGGCGTTTCTTTGAGGACCTCTGTCACTGTTCCCTCCAGGCATGAAACTCTTTGCGTTTTCTGCAGTTTAGAGGTTATTGTGTGTCCAGGATGTGATGGGAGAGATCAGGAAAAACCCCTGAAGGTCATTCAGGGGTTTCATGGATGTCAGGTTGAGAAGGTCAGACGTTGGGCTCGATCAGGCCATAGTGACCGTCTTTGCGGCGGTAAACCACAGCCACATGACTGGTCTGGCTGTTGAGGAACACGTAGAAGTCGTGGTCCAGGGCCTCCATCTGCACAGCAGCGTCCTCTGGGCTCATGGGACGCATTTCAAAGCGCTTGGAGCGCACAATTTCGGGGTTCTGGAATTCTTCTTCTTCGTGGGGCACCACGTCTGCGGGGACGGTCTCGTGGCGGCGTTTCAGCAGTTTGGTTTTGAATTTGCGCAGCTGGCGTTCGAGCACATCCACCACGCGGTCCACGGCAGCATACATGTCGCTGTTCGACTCCTCGGCACGGATGATCCCGCCGGGAATGTTGATTTGCACTTCAATGCGGTTTCTGCGGTGGGTGTCCTTGGAGTCACGCGTGCTCATCACCACACGGGCTTCAGTGATGTTCTCATTGAAGCGGTCCAGTCGGTCGAGTTTGCTGCTCACGTAATCGCGGAGGGCCTCGGTGATTTCAAGGTTACGTCCAGAGATTTTATAGATGTTCACACGATCACCCCTCTATGTATAACGCCAAAGCGGCCCGACGCATGTTGTCCCATACGCCTTTTTCGAGGCTTCACCGCTTTTGGTGTTCATATCTTAACACATCTCCATGAAAACACCAGACCTTTTGTCCCAGTTCACTGAAACGCAGGAAACAAACGTCCCAAAGCCTGAAAAAATCAACTGGAATCGGCAAGTAGGCAAGAACCCTTACTGTGTGCCCTCATGAATTTGTTAGATTGGCCCCATGGAATCCCCGGACCAGTTGTCTGCCCGCGAACTCTCTGACCTGCTGCGGTCAAACCAGACCACCAGTGTGGACCTCACCCGTCATTTTCTGGAGCGCATCGAAACCCTCAATGGGGACTTGCATGCCGTCATCAGCACCCATCCAGAAGCGCTGCAGCAGGCAAGCCTTCTCGATGAGGAACGTGCAGCAGGGCATCTGCGTGGCCCATTGCATGGCATTCCTGTGCTTGTGAAAGACAACATCGATGTGACCAGTGTTCCCTGCACGGCAGGTTCCATTGCCCTGAAAAACCACGTCCCTCAGGAAGATGCCTTCCTGGTGCAAAGGTTGAAAGCTGCAGGGTGCATCATTCTGGGGAAAACCAACCTGACCGAGTTCGCCAATTTCATGACCATCGACATGCCCAACGGGTACAGTTCGCTTGGGGGCCAGACTGTCAACTTTCGGTTGAAAGGCCAAGACACTGGAGGATCAAGTTCGGGCAGTGGGGTGGCGGTGGCTGCAGGGCTTGCTCCCATGGCCATCGGAACGGAAACCAGTGGCAGCATCATCCATCCGGCCAACCACAGTGGGGTGGTGGGTCTGAAACCCACGGTGGGCAGCATCTCCAGAAGGGGCGTGATTCCCATCTCGTTCAGTCAGGACACCGCAGGACCCATGACCCGCACGGTGGAAGATGCCGCCATGCTGTATCAGGTGCTGGCTGCCCATGATCCTGCAGATCCACAGTCCAGGGCTGTTGGTGCTTTTCGTCTGCCTGAAATCCAGCCCGGAATGCGAATCGGGGTTTTTCGGGAAAGCTTCAAGCTCCTCACTGAAGAGGAAAATGGCTTTCTGGAACAGGCCCTGCAAAAGCTCACAGAGGCTGGAATCGCTCTGGTGGATGTGGAATACCGCCACCCAGAACTCAGCCACCAGTGGCGCTGGGAAGTGCTGACCCATGAATTCAAAGAGGGCCTGAACAAATACCTTTCCACAGTTACAGAGGGTCCCCGCTCCATGACCGAACTGATTGATTTTTACGATGAGCATGCCGAAGAGGGCCTCAGGTATGGTCAGGTTCTGCTGCTGGCCGCCAACAGCACCACGGGCACCCTGAGCAACCCTGCATACAACCGCTCTCGCAAACTGGACCTCTTGTATTCCAGAGACCTCGGCATCGATGATCTGCTGAGGGAACACCAGCTGGAAGCCCTGATCTACCCGAAATGGTATGGCTATGATGTGCCTGCAAAGGCAGGTTACCCCAGCCTGACCGTCCCTGTGGGCTTCAGGGAAGATGGCATGGGTGTGAACCTGACCTTCACCAGCACGGCCTGGACAGAGCCACTGCTGCTGTCGCTGGGGTTGCTGCTGGAAAAATAGAAAACGGCGGACGTGTCCGCCGTCTTTTTTGGATGTGGGTTCAGTCCTGAATGACCGTCATGTCTCTGGGCTGGGGCAGGAACTCCAGATCCGGGTACTGCTCGAGTGCGAAATCCAGATCGAAGCGGTTTCTGAACAGCATCACCGGGCGTCCCCTGTCGTCTTCGACGTGCTTGGCGAAACGGGCCAGGGCACTGGGTTCACCAGCAAGCCAGCGCACCAGTTTGTAGCTGGAGTGAATCAGGTCGATGGCGACGTTGTACTCTTCCAGCATGCGGTGCTCGAAGACTTCAAATTGCAGCTGTCCGACCACGCCCAGGATGGGATCTCTGGCTCCGTCAGTGGGGTAGAAAATCTGCACCACCCCTTCTTCAGAAAGTTGTTCCAGACCCTTGCGGAAGGCTTTGCGCTTGCTGACATCCTTGGGGGACACAGTGGCAAAGTGCTCTGGGGTGAAACGGGGGAAGTCGGTCAGGCGGATCTTGGGGTTCACGCTGACCACATCACCGATCTGGAAGACACCTGGATTCACCAGACCCACGATGTCACCAGGGTAGGCCACTTCGATGCTTTCACGGTCCTGTGCGAACAGGGTGTGGGCTCGGGACAGGCGGATTTCCCTGCCTGTGCGGGTGTGGGTCACAGCCATGCCACGCTCAAAGGTGCCAGAGGCGACGCGCATGTAGGCGGTGCGGTCCCGGTGCTGCTTGCTCATGTTGGCCTGCAGTTTGAAGATAAACCCGGTGAAGCTTTCCTCGGTGGGTTCCAGTGTGCCGAGGGTGGTTTCAATGGCATGCGGAGATGGGGCAAGCTCCACAAGGGCATCCAGGAAGTTTTCCACCCCGAAGTTGGTGATGGCGCTTCCCCAGAACACGGGGGTCATCTCCCCTTTCAGGAAGAGCTCCATGTCGAAGGGATCAAGCACGCCCTCAACCATCTCGACCTGGTCCTGCAGGATCTGCAGGGCGTCACTTCCCAGCAGGCTTTCAAGCTGGGGGTCATTCAGGTCTGCCACCTGCACAGGTGCGCGTTTCTTGCCGTGCTCGGTGCGCTCGAACAGGAAGACCCGTTTCTGTTGCAGGTCGTACACCCCTTTGAAGTCCGGACCGGAGCCGATGGGCCAGGTCATGGGCACCACTTTGATTTTCAGGGTGCTCTCCACCTGCTCCAGAAGCTCGAAGAAGTCCATGGCCGGACGGTCCATCTTGTTCATGAAGGTGATGATGGGGATGTTCTTGTTGCGGCAGACGGCAAACAGTTTCTCGGTCTGGGCCTGCACACCACGGGCAGCGTCCAGCATCATCAGGGCACTGTCCACGGCCATCAGGGTGCGGTAGGTGTCCTCACTGAAGTCCTGGTGCCCGGGGGTGTCCAGCAGGTTGATGTGGTAGCCATGGTAGTCAAACACCAGCGCAGAACTGGAAATGGAGATTCCACGCTGCTGCTCGATGGTCATCCAGTCGGACTGCGTCTGTTTCTGGTTCTGCTTGGCAGTGACCGAACCTGCGCTCTGGATGGCGCCTCCGTAGAGCAGGAGTTTTTCGGTCATGGTGGTTTTACCGGCGTCCGGGTGGGAGATGATCGCAAACGTGCGTCTGCGCTGAATTTCATGGGGTAGGGTTGTCATAGGCTCGACCTCTGCAAGAAAAAACGCCCGCGAGAAAAGGGCGATAACACTTTATTATACCCGATTTCGCAGACCTCAAAATTCTTTGAGTGTCTTCACTATTATCATCATGTTACACAACACACTCATGGGTAGGGGGATTCCATGAAGATTGCTGTGCTCTCAGACATTCACGGAAATTTACAGGCCTTTGAGGCTGTGCTGAACGATGCAAAAGACGCAGACCAGATCATCTTGCTCGGAGACAACGTGAACTGGGGGATGCATTCACCAGAAGTGCTGCAGCGGATTCAGAGCAAAAATGTACAAACCCTCAAAGGAAACCATGAAATCATGTTGCTCGACCACCTGACCGGGCAGGCCCCTGTGGAGGCCTACACCAGTGACAGTTTTGCTCCAGCACGCTTCTGGGCAGGGCAACTTGCAGGCTGGAAAGAAGTGATCGAGTCCTGGCCCGGGACCCTCACCCTCAGCTTTTCAGGCCTGCCAGACCTGTACTTCTGTCATGCCAGCCCTCGAAGTGCTTTCGACGAAATTCTCCTCAAATCCGACAGCGAACTGAAAGCCCTGTGTCAGGAGGTGAAAGCCCCCTTCCTTTTTGCAGGCCACACCCACAGGCAAATGCTCAAAAATCTGGGCAGAAAAACCCTGTGCACGGTGGGGTCTGTTGGTTTCCCGGTGGATGGCACCTCTGAAGCCTCTTATGTGATGCTGCATGGACAGCAGGGCAAGTGGAACATTGAGTTCAGAAAAACGGTCTACGATCTGGAGGCTTTTCACCACAGTTACCATGAGAGCGGGTTTTTGCAGCAAACCGGAGTGATCGGCACTCTGATTTATCTGGGAGCATTGCTGGGACGCTCCACCCTGCGTGAATTTGGGCGCTACAGGAACAGACATGCACTGGAACGGGCCCTGGACCTGCCCCTGCTGCTGGAGTTTCTGCAACATGAATTGACCCCCAGAGAGATCCACACCCTGATGCAAAACAGGCACACGCCACACGAAGTCCTGCAGGGCCTCAAACGGGCCAGCAGCATTGTGCTTTGAGATCCGCTCAATCGTTCACTGATCAACGATGACCTTGACACATGAGGCCTATAATCGAACGCGTGAACATTGCCATTCTCTGTCATGCCACTGCCGGCGGCTCGGGTGTGGTGGCCACCGAACTCGGGGTGGAACTCGCCCAGCACGATCATGAAGTGCATTTTGTCTCCACGGCACAGCCTTTCAGGCTGTCCGCACTGGACTGTTGCACCAATGTTTTTTTTCATCAGGTGGGACGCTATGAGTATCCGCTTTTTGAACAGGCCCTCACCACCATCAATACAGCAAACACCCTTGCTGAAGTCATTCAGGAACATGACATCCAGATCACCCATGCCCATTATGCGATTCCTTACGCCACCAGTGCCCTGATGGCCCAGGACATCACAGGCAGGACCAAAGTGGTGACCACCTTGCATGGTACAGATGTCACGCTGGTGGGTCTTGATCCGGCGTTCAGGCACTCCACCCGTCACGCCATTCAGAAATCGGGTCGGGTGACGGCAGTGTCACAGTTTCTGGCAAACCACACCAGTGAACTGTTCAAACTGGATGTTCCCATTGAAGTGATCTACAACTTTGTGGACATTCACCGTTTTCAGCGCAACACAGATGCTCGCTACCGGGCCAGATTTGCTCATCCGGAAGAGAAGATCCTGCTTCACCTGTCGAATTTTCGGGGGGTCAAACGCACACTGGATGTGATTGAAATCTTTGCCCGCGTGCAATCGGAAGTGCCTTCCAGACTGCTGATGGTCGGAGACGGTCCGGACCGCTCAAGGGCATTTGAGCTGGCCCAGAAACTTGGTGTGATTGGTCGGGTGCATTTTCTGGGGTCGTACCCATCGGTGGAAACCATCATGGGCATTGCGGATGTCTTCCTCCTTCCTTCCAGCCAGGAGTCTTTTGGGCTGGTGGCTCTAGAAGCCATGTCCTGCGGCGTACCAGTGGTGAGCAGCAACGTTGGAGGCATTCCTGAAGTGAACATCCAGGGTGAAACAGGGTTCATGTGCCCGGTCGGTGATGTCGATGGAATGGCCCATGCAACGTTGCAATTGCTCCAGAATGAAACGCTCCACCGCGAAATGGGGGGCCGTGCTCGGTCACGGGCGGTGGATCATTTTCAGCCGCATCATATCGTTCCTCAATATTTAAGAGTGTACGAAGATCTACTGACCGAATAGTTTCTCATATTTCACCGTAAACATAATGAAAGCTTTATGAGCGCGCTTGAGGATTGGGAAGTTCACCTGGGCCATTTTGACATGCCTGCCCTGTCAAAATGGCCTATTCTGGTCTTTAGAGGTCTTAAAAGCCTTAAAAACCCGCCAAAACCAGCCCTTACATTTGATGTAACATGAGAAGCTTAATTTTTGGTTTTAATGTTTTATCATGTTATTTTTTCTGCTGATATCAGCGATTTTTCAATGGTTCAACATCAAAATAAGCATGTATGTGAGAAAAAAATGAGTAACAAAACCTTATTTTCTTAGAATTCGCTCAGGGGCTCAGCTTACCTTAAGTTAGGCAAGTCTAGAATTGCCTTTGCACCAAAGGCGTACCAGTCCTCGGGAAAAGCCAGCGCAAGATGCCCCCTGACTTTGCAATTGCGCATCGACCCTAAAGCAGCACAACCTGCATCTACATCACCCACAACAGGTGGGTAGAGGACTTATTGACTTATGGCGAAAAGCACCCTGAGATTCACCCTGATCGGGACTGCATTGTTGTGCAGCGCCCTGAACCTCAGCACCGCTGCATACAGCGAAGCCGAGACCAAATCACTGAAAGTCGAGGTCCCTGTGGACCCTGTTCTGCCTGCAGACAGCCTGGCTGAAAAAGCCCTCGACCTGACCCAGGCCACTGCGCCTGCCGTACAGAACAAAACTGTGGTGGCCCAGACCAAAGTGGCCCAGATTGCCAAGACGGTTCAGAAAACCCCACAGAAAACCACCAAAACCGTGGCCAAACCTCAGACAGCCAAAGTTGCTCCTGCACAGTACAGAACAGGCGGCAGCTTCATTCTGAAGGCCACTGCTTACAACAGCTTTGCAGGCCAGACGGACAGCACCCCTCACATCACAGCCACAGGTGCAAGAACCCGCTTTGGCATTGTTGCCCTGAGCCGTGACATGCTCAGAAAAATTCCTTACGGCAGCAAGGTGAAAATTGAGCTGCTTGGCAAGGGAGCTTCCTACTACAATCGACTGCTGTCCCAGACGGTCTTTGTGGTCGAAGACACCATGCACCCTCGCAAGTATGGGCAGGTGGACATCTGGATGCGATCCATGAGTGAGGCTCGCAGTTGGGGTGTGCGCCAGGTCAGGCTCACAGTCCTGAGATAAAAAAGCACATCTTTTGATTCTGGAGAGGTCTGCACCCCAGGCCTCTTCTCTGCTGTTAAATGCCGATCAGAGCACATTCAAAAACTGTGCTGTGACACTGTCTTTCTTCACATGAATCAAAATGAAGGGAGCATTGAGGAAGGCACAGCAGACAGCTAACATTTCTAAGACATTTGATTTCTAGACTGTGGCCGTACCTGACAAAACCCCGTTTCAGCGCAGTTTCAGCCGGGGTATGTCTGGTGCAGGAGGCATCACCGTGCACAAATTGCAATTGACCTTTCCTTATTCACACCACCGTCGCCTGAAGCGGCTGATTCGGAAATTGACAAAAGCAGCCCAGGAGGAAGGCTACAGCCTGAGTGTGCTCCCCCCTGCTGCAGACCGTCCCACGTTTATTCTGCAGATCCGGGCCACCCTCGACGCCCTGCAGACTTTCATCCAGTCCCACTTCAGCTTCACCTTCAAAGATGCGCTCTGCAGCATTGAAATCCGTCCTGCCTGATCTGCAGATCACTTGACACCAGCTCCCCTCACGGGGAGATTTTTGTTGTGGTTTGCCCACTGTGAACATTTGACTTTGACCCCGGGGCAAGGTTGTATGCTGCCTTCGAGGTCAGAAACATGCCCGAAGCCTGGCTGAAAATTGGAGAAATTGCCACCCTGCTGGGGGTCAGCACCAAAACCCTGCGGCATTACCAGAAACTCGGCCTGATTGAAGAACCGGAACGCACCGATGGCAAATACCGCCTGTACACACCGAGACACCTGGAAAGGCTCAGGCAGATTCGTGACCTGCAACAGGTTGGACTGAAGCTCCATGAAGTGCGGTTTGTGCTGGAAAGCGAGAAGCCAGAACAGGTCCTCAAGCAACTGCTGAAACTCAAAATTCAGGAAATGGAGCGGGAGATCCAGAAGTTGCAGGAAAGCAAAAAACGGGCAAAGCACCTGATCAAACAGGAAAATCCTCTGCAGACCCTGCTGGAAGAGAAGATTCCTGACTTCTGGAAAGTGCACCTCGATGCCCTGGAGGGACGCATCCCACAGCAGGCCCTTGAACGCGAAAAGGCCCTGATGGGCAAAATGCTGAGCCTGCCTGCCCTGCAAAGCCCTGAACAGCTGGAAGCCGACATGAAGTTCATGCAGGACCATCCTGAAGTGCAGGAGATGCTGCTCGACTGGACTTCACGCGTGGACCAGACCGATGATCCAGCAGAACTGGACCACCTTGCCCTGGAACTGGCACAAAGCGAGTGGCTCAGGGGACTCTTTGGACAGCCTGGAGCCGTGCAGGACCGACATGGAGACTTCCTGACCCAGGCCCTGCTGCCTGCCGAGAGCAAAGAAGGCTGGGTGCTTGAGCGTGTGAAACACCACCTGACCCGGAGGTTGCCATGAACATCACCGAACTTGCCCAGAAGCTTTTCTCTCCCTTTCAGGACCGAACTGCAGGAAATGCCGTGGCGGTGCTCTGGAACGGAGAGGTGGTCTACCAGCACACTGCTGGATGGGCACAGGCTGAGAAGAAGATCCCCGTGGTCCCCACCACACGTTTCTGCATCGGGTCCATCACCAAGACCATGACGGCCATTCATGTGATGCAGCTTGTGGAAGCAGGCAAAATCCAGCTGGATGATCCTGTGAAACTGCACCTCAAGAGCATCCAGATCCATGAGCCTTACCTGAACAATCCCATCCGGGTCCGGCACCTGCTGACCCACACCTCCGGACTGGGGTACTTTCGCAGCTGGAAAGACCTGTTGCTGCCTGCTGGAGCCCTGGGAACGCTGGGGGTAACCCCCGGGCTGAAGGATTATTACCAGAAAGGCCTCACACCCATCTGTGCCCCCATGACCCGCTGGGCTTACTCCAACCATGCCTTTGCCCTGCTGGGGCAGCTGGTTGAAGATGTCACTGGAAAGCCTTTCGAGCACACCTTCACAGCTCAGGTGCTCAGGACCGCTGGAATGCAAACTGCCACCCTGCAAAGGCCCCAGGAACGTGCCATGCCTTACCTCAGGCAACGCAAAGCCTTCAAGCCTGCTCCAGATCTCGACATCATCGTGAAACCTGCAGGTTCGGTCTATGCCAGTCTGGAAGACATGCTGGCCTATGCCAGAAGCCTTCTGACCTTCTCTCCTGCCCTGCTTGGCAGAGACAGCTTTGCAGAGATGTACAGGAGGCAGTATCAGGCTCATGCAGAGCTGACTGGAATGGGGCTTGGGTTCGTGCTGGAAAACATCGCAGGTGAAGAAGTGTATTTTCACACTGGAGGGTGGATCGGGTACAACAGTGCCCTTTTTGTCTGTCCTGGAAAAGGGGCAGCTGTGATCATGATGTCCAACTCCGAGGCACATGACATTCTTGCGCTTCCCGGTCGGTTCATCAGAGAGGCGCTTGCAGGTACACCTGAATCTGAATCTTCCACACCCATTGCCGTTGACACGTTGAAGTTTGCACACAGCTATGCAGAACCCGCTTACGGTCTGGAGAAGGTGATCTCCCTGCTGGGACAGCCTGGAGGCATCAGGCTGGTTGCCCGGGAAGGGCAGCTTTTTTTCAGGACCCTCACTGGCCCCTGGAGAAAAGGGGTGTTGCTCAAACCCCGTGGAGGTCAACTCTTTGAAATCGATGACCCCCATCAACCTGTGCTGTGCAGACTGGACATTGCAGAACAGAAGGTGGTGGCCATCGACATGGGACTCAGCCGTCTGGTGGGGAGGTTCTAGCGTCCATCAGGTGGTGCGGTGCTTCTCTCACTGACCTCGGGTAAGCTTGAGAGCGACATGCGACTCATTCTCACCCTGGCCCTCTCGCACCTGCGCAGGAGACGCACCCAGAATGCCCTGACCATCATTGGCATTGCTGTTGGTGTGATGGTGCTGGTCACCGCACTTTCCCTCACCAATGGATTCACCCAGTCTCTGATTGATGCAACCTTGCGGACCATTCCGCACCTTGCCCTGATCACCCGTGAAAAGGAGCCCAGCAAGGCACTCGAAGCTGCCTTGAAAAAAGACCCCAATGTGGTGGCATTCAGTTCTTTTGCTGCAGACAAGGCCCTGATCACAAGGCCTGCCACACAGGGGCTTCCAGCAGGGGTGGACTTCTCGACGCTGCTCGGGGTAACCCCACAGGAATCGGGCATCCTGAACCTCAGGCCCGAAGAGATCAAACTGATTTCCAGCCTCAAAGACGATGAAATTGTACTGGGAGAGGTGCTGTCCCGGGCCATCGGAGCCTTCCCTGGCGATGAAGTGCGCCTCCTGAACAGCCAGTACAAACGGGCCATCTTGAAAGTCAAAGGCACCTTCCGCTCGGGTTACATCCTGATCGATCAGGGGTACGCCTTCATGAGCCTGGACGCCATCAAGAAGCTGAACCCGGACAGTCCCATCAGTTACCGGGTGAACCTGAAAGACCCCTTGCAGGCCCGTGATTTTGGTTATCAGATTGCCCGTGAATTTCAGGATTACACTCCCCAACCCTGGCAGGACATCAACGCGACCCTGATTGAGCAGATGGCGCTGCAAAAAAGAGTGATTGGGATTGTGGTTTTCTTGATCGTGATTGTGGCGGCCTTCGGGATTGCCAACATCCTGATCCTCAGCGTGTTCGAGAAAACCCAGGAAATTGCCATCCTGCGGGCCATGGGCACCCCGGAGAAATGGATTCTGCAAACCTTCATGCTGGAGGGCCTGATCCTTGGGGCAGGAGGCCTGATTCTCGGGAACCTTCTGGGCCTTGCGGTCAGCTATTACTTCAAGCTCTACCCGATCCGCCTTCCCGGAGATCTGTATTTCATTTCCAGTCTGCCCGTGCAGATCCAGGCCCAGGATTTTGTCTGGGTGAACATCGTGAGTCTGGCCACCACCCTGCTTGCTGGATTTGCAGCCGCCAGCAAAGCTGCACGCATTGAACCTGCCAAAGTCATCCGCTGAATGAGCACTCAGCCATCCGCATTCAGCAGTCCGCCTCTTGCAGGGATTTGATCTTTTCAGAGAGCAACAACGGATGATAGGGGTTCACCCCTCCAGGTGTGGACCATTTTGAAGGTCTTCTTTAATTCTTAACTGCTCCTTAACAGCCTGATGCCATACTGCCGATCAACGCAACAAGGAGGAATTCTCATGGACAATGATGATCAACCCATCGGCAAGGTGCTCAGTCGCAGGCAGGCCCTCAGGCTCTTTGGTCTGGCAGGAGGCAGTGCTGTGGGCGCAGCAGCCATTGGACAGGCCCTCGCCCAGCGGCAGACAGGGGCAGGCAGCAGTGCTGGCAGCAGTGGTGTGCAGGGACTTCCGGGTTGTGTGGTCCGCCCAGCCATGACGGAAGGCCCCTACTGGGTGGATGAAAAGCTGAACCGCAGTGACGTTCGAAAGGACACCAGAACCGGAGTCGTTAAAGCAGGGGTTCCCCTCACCCTGGTCTTTCAGGTGTCCCGCGTGGCCCTGAAAACCTGTGAGCCCCGCAGTGGTGTGATGGTGGACATCTGGCACTGTGACGCAGATGGCATCTACTCAGACGCCAGTGACCGCTCTTTTGACACCAGAGGACAGAACTTCCTCAGGGGTTACCAGCTGACCAACGCCAAAGGAGAGGCGACCTTCAAGACCATTTATCCAGGCTGGTACTCTGGCCGTGCCGTGCACATCCACTACCGCCTGCGCACTTTGCAGAATGGCAAGGTCACGGGTGACTTCGCTTCCCAGCTGTTTTTTGATGAATCCGTCACAGACAGGGTTCATGCTGTCAGGCCCTACAAGGACAAAGGAAAACGGGACACCCCAAACAGTTCAGACATGCTGTACAAAAATGGAGGCAGCCAGATGATGCTCAAACTGACGGGAAGTCCCGAGAAGGGGTACACTGCAACTTTTGACATCGGGTTAAACATTGGGTGAGGCTGGGGCGTCTCACAGAAAAAATCTCCGCTGAACCTGAGACCAGAGCAAATGCCTTCCCACAGCAGAAATCAAACATCTGTGATGCGATTGGCTTACGGTTTCAGCATGAGGACCTGTTCTGGTCTGAAATCAGCCTTTTGATCCTGTAAAGTTCTCCATCAAAGTACTGCACATGTCGGTCCACTTTGCCCTCTGAAGTCACACAAAAGGTGAGGGCTTCCTGGTCTTCTGGGTCCAGTTCCACAACCATCCGCTGACCTGACAGGTGAACATTCTTGATGCCTGGGAACCCATTCTGGATGGTCAAAAATCTGATCGAGCGTCCTGAAGCAGGGTCCCTGAGGGAAAGGATGTGGTAGCCATTCCTTCCGAATCCAGTGGACTCAAGGGTGTGAACAATTTCGAAACGCGAGCCTGTGAATGCTTTGACCTGCAATTCGGTGTGGTGGTTCATGAGAAAGGGGTACAGGAACATGACCAGAAAGGTCAGGCCAACCCCCAGAAGGAGCAGCAGCATCAGACGAAGCCAGACCACTTTGGATGCCCTGTTGATCTCGATTGTTTTCATGTCTCAGGTCACCATCCTCCTGGAGGGGCTTTCAGTACGGTTTTGAGGAAATCAAAATACCTGGGGTCTTCTTCAAAGATCTCCGGTCCATCCAGCATCAACGCCCGGGTCAGGTGCTCTGCAGCAGTGATGAAGTCTTCAAGCTCAAAAGCGGTCTCTCCCACCCTGAGCAGCACAAAGGAATTCAGGTACCCTTCTGGCATCTTGAAACATTCCCGGTAGAAGGGCATGGCCTGTTCAAATTGCTGCTGTGCAAAGTGGATTTCTCCAAATCCCACATAAATCCGCATGGCTTCCCAGTAAGCGTGTCTGGGCTCTGGGATGAGTGAAAGGGTCTCTTTATAGACACGGGTGGCTTCTGCAAAAAGATGTTGCTCTTCCAGGCCCAGGGCCTGATCAATCTGTTCATCCACCCGGGCTTTGAGGTCTGCTGGCAATTCCAGGGGTTCAAGTTCCATGGGTTTCTCCTTTTGCGTGCTGGCGCAGACGGGCAAACGACGCTTTCAGCAGGGCTGCACATTCCTTCTCCAGCACGCCTGTGACCACTTCGGGTCGGTGTCCCCAGTGGCTTCTGAGCAGGTCCATGACCCCTCCCAGTGCGCCCATTTTGGGGTTTTTCGCCCCGAAAACCACTTTTGTGATGCGGCTTTCCAGAATGGCTCCCAGACACATTGGACAGGGTTCCAGGGTGACATAGAGGGTGCATCCGGTCAGGTGACCTCCCAGCTTCTCACTGGCCCTGCGGATGGCTTCGAGTTCTGCGTGTCGGGTCATGTCGTGCAGGGCCTCGCACTGGTTGTGGGCGACAGCAAGCACCTCTCCCTGTTGCACGATCACTGCTCCAATGGGGACCTCATCCTGATCTCTGGCCTTCTCTGCTTCTTGCAGGGCCAGTTTCATCCAGTGGACATCTCCTTTAGGGGCTTCAAAGCCTTTACTCCACACGGCAGGAGTCAGACCGATCCAGTGCACCTGCTGGCCTTCTGCCAGAAGCCACACCCGATCCCGATCTGATCTGGGGATTTTCCGGTCGGTCAGCACATCGGAAACCTTGCGGGTGCCTCCAGACAGGCGAATCCGGTCTCCATCCTGGCGGTATCGGAGTTGCCAGTGCTGTGGATATGAAAAATCAGGTCTGGGATACACCTGTGGTGTGGCAATTTTTCCCTGTTGCACAGTCACCTGGTGGTTTCCAGGCAGGGTGAAATGCTGCACGACAGGGGATTTCAGGGCTTCCTGAAGTTGCTCGATGTGCTGATGGTCAAATTCGATTCCGACTTTTTGCAACCAGAGGGCAATCTGCCTGCGCTGAATCGGGTCAGGTTCGCTGTCCCAGCGCGAATAGGGGGTCATTTTGCCAGCAAGATCGAGGAGCAAGGCATCGTCTTCCCTGCTGTAACGGGCAAATCGGGCCAGCGCCTCTTCCACCCGGGGATTGAGCTCCCTCAGGCGGGGCATCACCTCATGCCGGAGGTAATTGCGGGTGTAGGTCAGGTCCTGATTGGACTCGTCTTCTCTCCAGTCCTGACCCAGAGCCTGCAGGTACGCCTGGATGCGGTCTTTGCTGGCGCCAAGCCAGGGGCGGTGAATTCTGCCCTGCTGAGGTGGAATGCCTGTGGCTTTGGATGTACCGCGGACCAGTTGCCAGAGCACCGTTTCGGCCTGGTCGTTCAGGGTGTGGGCGGTGAAAATGCAGTCGGTGCGGTGCTCTTTTGCCGTACGGGTCAGAAAGCTGTACCTCAGTTGCCTTGCGGTTTCCTCGATGCCCTGGCCTTTTTTCCGACTGATGGTGCGGACGTCTGCCCGGGCCACCGCCAGAGGCACATTCAGACGGGCACACAGGTCACGGGCAAACTGTTCGTCTGCGCCTGCGTTCTCTCTGAGTTGGTGGTTGAAATGTGCTGCTGTCACATGCAGTCCTGCTTCCAGGGCTGCCCGCAGAAGTCCCACAGAATCGGAGCCACCCGAGAGGGCAAGAAGCACATGCTGCCCGACATGAGGCTGGAGGGGAATCAGCAGGTCGTTCATGCTTATTCAGCCTACACCATTTGATCTATTTCGAAGTTTATCTAATCAGATTAGAATTGATTTCATGGACATCAAAGAAAACACACCAGGTGCACAGCTGGTGCAAACCCTCTTCCTGAAACAGTCCACACCCTTCATCCAGCACTGCACCGACCAGATGGAGCTGGCCCGGGCAAAAGGAGCCAGAGAGGCTGTCATTCGGGAACAGATCAAAGCCGAGGTCATGAAAACCGCACAACACATGCTGGAATCTGTCCTGATGCAGGTGAGAAAGGCCAGACATGGGAACCCCTGAACAGACCGCTGCCTTCTTCAAAGCCCTCGGGCACCCCTCAAGACTGCTGATTCTGGCCCTGCTCAAACAGAAATCCCGCCACGGTGAGGAGCTTGCAACGCTGCTGAACCTGAGCCCGGCCACCGTCTCGCACCACATGGGTCTGCTGGCAGAGCAGAACCTCGTGACCGCCCAGAAAGACCAGTACTACCAGGTCTATTCCCTCAACACCCGCACCCTGGAGCCATCCATCATGGAACTGCTGAACTTCAAAACCGAAAAAACCCAGACCTACAGCGAAAGAGACAAAGTGCTGCACGCCTTTTTCAAAGATGGCAGGCTGATCAAGTTCCCCTCACAGAACAAAAAGCAACGTATCGTGCTCGAGAAACTCGTGGAAGCCTTCGACTTTGAACGCACCTACACCGAGCTGGAAGTGAACCGCGTATTGATCGAATTCAACGAGGATGTCGCCACCCTCCGCCGCATGATGATCACAGAGGGCCTGATGACCCGCGACAACAGCATCTACCAGCGTGTTCGGCTCCCATCTGCTGCAGAAAAGGCCTGAATTGCCTACAATATCAGGCATGGCTTTGCACGTCGGAGACCCCGCTCCCCCATTTTCTGCCACCAGTGACCAGGGTCAGACGCTTGACCTTGAAGCGTTGCGTGGAAAATGGGTTCTGCTCTTTTTCTATCCAAAAGCCGGTTCACGGGGCTGCAGTGTGGAGGCCAGAGGTTTTGAAACCCTGCTGCCCGATTTCGAGCGCCTGAACACGCAGGTCATTGGCATCAGCACCGACACCGAAGCCCATCAGGCCAAATTCCGTCAGGGCTGCACCTTGCACTTTCCCCTCATTCCTGACAGTGACAAAAAGATCTGCACAAAGTATGGGGTGCTGGGCCTCCTCAGTGTCCTGACCGGACAGGCAGACCGCCAGACCTTCCTGATTGACCCGGAGGGCAAGGTGGCAAGGCACTGGCGTTTTGTGAATCCCTTCAGCCATGCCTCAGAGGTTCTGGAGCAACTTCAGCGTCTGACAGGGTACACTGAGACCCGTGAAAGTCAGAGTTAAAAGCGGCAAAGAAAAGAAACTGCTGAACCATTACCCCTTCGCCTACATCGGGGACCTGATCGAAATTCCCGATCTGGAAGCCGGAAGTGTCGTGGATGTGCACGCAGAAGGCGGCATGTTCATTGGCCGGGCGTACTTCAATCCCTCCGGCAGCATTCCCCTGAGGATGCTCACCCTGAAGCGGGAGAACATCGACGAAAAGTTCTACCGTGCCCGCATCCAGCAGGCCTGGGAGAAACGCAAATCCCGCATGCCCGAAGCCGAAGCCTTTCGTCTGCTGCACGCCGAAGCAGATGGCACCCCTGGTGTTGTTGCGGATTATTTTGGCGGGGTCCTGAGTGTGCAATTCCGCAATGCTGGCGTTGAGAAACACCGGGACATCATTCTGGGTGCCCTGAAGCAGGTGACAGGTGCCGCCGCAGCCTACGAGCGTTCCGACACCGTCGAACGCAACAAAGAAGGCATGAGCCAGACCACGGGAGTCCTCTGGGGAGACCTTCCCCAGGAAGTGGAATTCACCGAAGGAGGAGTCAAATTCTCCTTCAAGCCCCTGGAAAGCCAGAAAACCGGATTCTTCCTGGACCAGCGAGACAACCGCACCCTCATGGCCAGTCTGGTCAAAGAGGGAGACCACTTTCTGGACGTGTACAGCTACACAGGGGGGTTCAGCCTGCACGCAGCAAAGCAGGGCGCAAAGACTCTTGCCATCGACAAAGATGCCACGGCACTCGCCACCCTGGAAAAGGTTGCCCAGAGAAACGGCCTGGACCGCCAGGTGGGCATGCGGCTCGGAGATGCAATCAAGGTGCTTGCTGATCTGCAGAAAGAAAAACGCACTTTCAAGCATGCAGTGTTTGACCCCCCCACCCTCGCGAAACGCAAGGATGACGTTCCTCAGGCCAAACGCATTTTTTCTGAAGGCCTCGGGCACATCTTCAAGATGCTTGAACCCGGTGGCAATGTTCTGGTCAGCACCTGCGCCCACTACATCCGGGTGGAGGACATGCTGGATGCCGCACGCCTTGCCATGGCAGACACCGGACGCACCGCAGAAGTGGTCACCGTGACCTACCAGCCTGCGGACCACCCCTGGATGCTGCTGGTCCCGGAAAGCCTGTACCTGAAATCCATCCTGCTGCGGGTCGATTGACTGTTCCCTTTTCACCCTCGCAGCACAGAGAACTGGTAATTTAAAGCCATGATCGAGTTCACTCCCCCCGAACCCCCAGCATTCGATGCGTCCTGCGCACTGGAGCCCGCATATCGGCTGCTGGACCACTACACCTCCTACCGGACGGATGTCACCGTGGATGGAATGAAACACGAAAACGTGGTGCTGTTCGACTTCCTCAAAACCCTCAGAGACCACCCGGATTATGAAGCAGCGAAATCCAGATTCCTGAAGAACATCGAAGGGGTGCTGGAGCGAGAAGGCGGCAAACTGGAGTGGCTGGAGCGTGACCTGTGACCGAAGAAACCCTGCTGGCCCTCGACAGCTACATCCAGAAGCACTACGCCCACGAGGACCGGGTGTTGAGAGAGATCCTCTCCCGCAGTGAGGCTGCAGGCCTGCGCAACATCCAGCTCAGTCCTGCCCAGGCCAAACTGCTTCACCTGCTGGTCAAGGTCCACGGAGCAAAACGCATTCTGGAGGTCGGCACACTTGGCGGGTACAGCGGCACCTGGCTTGCCCGTGCCCTTCCCGAAGATGGAAAACTCATCACGCTGGAAATTGATCCCCACGCTGCGCAGGTGGCCCGTGAGAACTTTGCAGCTGCAGGCCTCTCCGAAAAAGTGCAGCTGATCGAAGGAGACGCCATCCAGACCATGAAAGGACTGCTGGGTCAGGGCACTTTCGACTTCGTGTTCATCGACGGGCACAAGAGCCAGTACCCCGAGTACTACGAATTCACCATGCGCATGGTGCGCCCCGGCAGCCTGATCGTGCTGGACAACGTGGTGCAACAGGGCAAGGTGCTCGACAGCAGCCTCAGGGACATCCACCACCGCAAGGTTCGGGAACTGAATGCCTTCATTGGCGTTGACCCCCGTGTGGAAGCCATCATGGTTCCAACCTTCACCGCCAAGGGCCTGGATGGTTTTCTGGTGGTGCGGGTGAAGTAGTGGCGGGCCGCCGGCTCGCCCTACGCCCCCCCTCCCTGCACTCGCTTCGCTTGTGCTGTCCCCCTTCAACAGGGACTTTCTTGTCTGCAAGAGCAAAATGTCTAAGGCACCCTGGCCCGCATGCCATCAAAAGCCAGACGCACCCTATCGGGAAGTCTGGCTTCACCTTTTGAAACCCGTCTGGCGTCGATGTCATGGCTCATGTGGGTGAAAATGACCTGCTTTGCGGACTTCACTGCAGCCAGCTGCAGAGCCTCCTGAATGTCGTAAACGCTCCGGTACTGCATGGGGTAAGGTTCCTGCCAGAAGGAGGTGCCCAGAATCAGCAGATCCAGATCCATCATGTGGGTCTGTTCGGTTTCCTCAGGGATGTTGATGCTGTCCGGGCAATACACCCACGAAAAATCTGGACGGTCAAAACGGTACGCATAACTGAACCCGTTGGCACCATGTGGCACCCCGAAGGTGCTGACCTGATAACCTTCCAGCTGCAGACCAGAAGCCACAGGCTTCAGCCAGTCTGGCAGTTTCACGTAGGAAAAGCGGGCTTTGACCATCGGGATGACCTCTTCTGGAGCGTACATGGGCAGGTCACCCCTGGCATAAATTCTGTAATCCAGGAGGTCTCCAAGGCCCAGCACATGGTCATTGTGGGCATGGGTGATCAGCAGCTGATGAATTTCAGTGAAGCCCTCTCGAGTGGTCTGGGCATGAAAATCCGGGCCAGCATCAATGAGGGTGTTCTGTTCTCCCTGAATGAGCAGGCTGGAACGGGTTCTGCGATTGACCCCTGTCTTCCTGGCTTCAGTGCAGATTTCACATTCACAGTAATATCTCGGAACACCTTTTGAATCCGAGGTGCCCATGAAAACAAGTTCTGGCACTTGATCTCCTTGAAAAACAACAACAAGAGAGTCCAGTGACTCCATCTTGA